>MNWZ01000006.1 GCA_001871925.1 Zetaproteobacteria bacterium CG1_02_53_45 | reverse complement strand
GATAAAAAAGATGTCCTTGAGCTCGTGTCGTTTCCGTCTTTCAATGCGTGGGTCTTCAATAGATGAGAAATGTGAGATGATGGATGTGGTTGGAATAGTGAGTGTTTTCATGTTGTCAGGCTACCACAAAATGATGTATAAAGCATTGTTTTATAATGATAATTGTTATATTCGTGAAGACAAATTTCGACTAAGAAACACTCACTCCGTCTTAACCAAATTTAATCTGTTATTGTCGAAATAACCATTTTTGCAACCAATGGCTGCTCATGATTTTAATGCGATTGCCCTGCCTGTTGCACGCTTTTCAGATTTAGATATAGAGTCTATGCTGCCAAAGGGAGTGGGGGTAAGAGATTGTCTTGTTTACGAAAATATCGGGCCACAGGAAATCTGGATGGTCTTTAAAACACCGGACACTGATGCGCTGAACAGCCTGCCAGAAGCGCTGTTCAATACGGCTGAGCGCTATGCGGCCCGCCCCGCCCAGTGGTATCGCCACAATGGTGAATACCTGCCTGTCACCTATGACCAGATGGCCCGACGCATTCGCCAGCTTGCCTGCGGCCTGATGCAGGCAGGTTTCAAGCACGGCGACCATATCGGCATACTGATGGAAAACAGGCCTGAGTGGGCCATAATCGACTTTGCCATTCTCTCCATTGGCGCTGTTACCGTGCCCCTGTATTGCTCCTACCGTCCGCAGGACATGGCCTATGTACTCAATGACTCAGGCACCAAAGCCGTGTTCGTCTCCGGCGGCAAACTGCAGCGCGACCTGATCATCGCCGCGCAGCAGTGCTCGCACATCAAGCATATCTACAGCGTTGATGAGGCGGGCGATGGCAAGCTGGTGGAAAACATGAGTCATCTGGAAGCTGTCGAGCTTGATGAGAAGCGCCTGAACAAACACCTGTCCAGGCTGAAGCGCGATCAACTGGCGACACTGGTTTATACCTCGGGCACCACGGCCAATCCGAAAGGCGTGATGCTTTCACACGGCAATATTCTCACCAACCTGAAAACGGTTCCGGCAGTGATCACCCTGTTGCCGGATGACCGCATGCTCTCGTTTTTGCCGCTGGCGCATGCGCTGGAACGCACGGCCGGTCACTTTCTGCCCTATGCCTTTGGCATTTCGGTGGCCTTTGCCGAGCGGCCGGACACCGTTGCCAAGAACATGGCCGAAGCAAGGCCGACCATCATGATTTCCGTGCCGCGCATGCTGGAAGTCATGCGCAGCCGTATTCTTGCACAGGTGGCCAAACAGTCCGGCCTGAAACAGAAGCTTTTCCATACCTACTTCAAGCTGGCCGGCACAGATAAACCGGGCCCGGTTAGCGACCTGACACTGAAGCTTCTCGATAAACTGGTGGGCGAAAAAATCCGCGCCCGCTTCGGTGGCCGTATGCGCGTGATGGTTTCCGGCGGCGCCCCGCTCAGCTCCGAAGTGGCTGTTTTTTTCGAAACACTGAAACTGCCGGTGCTGGAAGGTTACGGACTCACCGAATCCGCCCCGCTTCTGGCCGCCAACCCGATGCACGACAGACGCATCGGCTCAGTAGGACTAGTCGGCAAGGATATTGAGATCAGAATTGCCGAAGACGGCGAGATCATCGCGCGCGGCGGCAACATCATGCAGGGCTACTGGCATAACCGCAAAGCCACCAAAGAGGCGCTGATTGACGGCTGGCTGCATACCGGCGATATCGGTGCATTCGATAACGACGGCTATCTCAGGATCACCGACCGCAAAAAGGATATCATCGTCAACTCCGGTGGCGAAAACATTGCCCCGCAACGCATAGAGGGTTTGTTGGTTAATGATGAAATGATTGATCAAGCCGTGGTTTTCGGTGATCAGAAACCCTATCTGGTTGCTCTGATAGTGCCGAACAGAGAGGCCTGCACCTTGTGGGCTCATGCAAAGGGGTTACCGGTAACCGACTGGGATCACCTGTGTGATTCGGAGATTCTGAAAAAACACCTGCAAACCATGATCAATCAGTTGCTCCACCCGCTTAACCCGTTTGACCAGGTGCGTCGCATTCACCTGCTACATCAGGGTTTCACCATCGAGTCGGGCCAGTTAACGCCCACAATGAAAATCAAACGCCGCAAAGTGTACGAAAAATACCACGGCACCATTGAGTCGCTTTACTCTTAGCCTTCAACCCCTTAGCGAGCAAAATTCCACTCATCCGTTCGAGTCCGGAAGGCTCCCCGAGCAGGACTCGAACGATTGAGTCTGGCTGGTTCGAGATTAGCCAGCTTCCGCCGTTCAGCTTACTGGATGTTTACAGGTTATGTGTGCAAGCCATAGTGTGTTGTTGTCTTATTGTTGTGGGACTCATTTGGGGAGGCAATCGTGTATCGAATCATCTTAACCATCTTATGCTTAATACCTTTTTATGCTCAGGCGGCTGCGCTGGATTCCTGCACCCGCTTAATCGATACCAGCAAGACCGAGGCCCTGCGACAGGCTCTTGATAGCTCAGGTTTGCCGCACTACATTGATGGCAACACAGTCTGTGTGGAAGAACGGCACCGCTATGGACTGGAACAGATCCTCAGGCAGGCATTTCCGAACAACTCCCATGTTGTACAGAAAGGCTGGATCACCATTCCCAAGTCACCCAGTGAAAGCGCCCTTGATTACCTGTTGCCTATCAACCTGCCCATGCACGAAGCGGTTAAAAGGGAGCTGACACGGCAGGAGATCTGGTTCACCACCGACAAGGAGAACATTATCTGGTTCGAGGTGAGCAAGCGGCATCGTGTGCTGGACATCATTTTCGGCATCTCCGAAGGTCGTTACAAACCCGAATGGACTGAAAAGCAGTCAAACCAGTAAGTTCACAGTACTTACAGAAGAGCAGGTGAAGCGGACCTTCGCTAACTGCTTCTTTCCGGATGCTTATCTATCCACGTGCCTGAGGCCTGAACCGACATAGATCTGGCGCGGCCGATCAATGCCATGTTCATTATTTTTCAACTCCAGCCAGTGGCTGACCCAGCCTGATGTGCGGGCAACGGCAAACAGGGCTGTAAACATACGGCTCGGGAACCCCATCGCGCGCAGCAGGACGCCGGAATAGAAGTCGACATTCGGATAAAGTTTCTTTTCGATAAAATATTCATCAGCCAATGCTGCCTGTTCGAGCTCCAGCGCCATGGCCATAAACGGGTCATTTTCCATATTCAGGTGTTTGAGCACCGCTTTGGTCATATCGCGGATAATCGCCGCGCGCGGATCTAGATTTTTATATACCCGATGACCAAAGCCCATCAGGCGGAACGGATCATTGCGATCTTTTGCCCGCTTGATGGCCAGTGGAATATTGGCCGGTGTGCCGATCTCCTCTAGCATTTTCAGCACAGCCTCATTGGCACCGCCGTGCGCCGGCCCCCATAATGTGGCGATACCGGAGGCGATGCAGGCAAACGGGTTGGCTCCGGAAGATGCCGCCATACGCACCGTTGAGGTCGAGGCATTCTGCTCATGGTCTGCATGCAGAATCATCAGCAGATCCATCGCTTTTGCCAGAACCGGGTCCACTTCATAGGCCTGATTGGGCCTGCCAAACAGCATCTGTAGAAAATTGCTCGAATAATCCAGGCGGTTATCAGGATAGCGCTGCGGTCTGCCGATACTGTAGGTGTAGGATGCCGCTGCAATCGTGGGCATTTTGGCAAACAGGCGAATGGCAGCCTTGTGCCGGTGCTCCGATTTGCTGTAATCCTGCAGATCCTGGTAGAAGGCGGAGAGCGCACCAACCACCCCTACCATAACCGCCATCGGATGCGCATCGCGACGAAAACCGTTGTAAAAACTCAAGACCTGTTCATGCAGCACGTTATGATCATGTATCGTCTGGGTAAAATCGCCCAGAGCTTGCGCATAAGGCAGTTCACCAAGCATCAGCAGGTGTGCCACCTCGGTAAAGGTGCATTTTTTTGCCAGCTCCTCGATGGGGTAACCGCGGTATCTGAGAATGCCCTGTTCACCATCAATATAGGTGATCGCGCTTTTGCATGAGGCAGTGGACTTGAAGCCGGGATCATAGGCCAGCACACCGTTGGACTGATATAACGGGCGGACATCGATTGCAGAAGGTCCTTCAGTACCATGCAGGATTTGCAGCTTGCTTCTGCTGCCATTTCCCAGATCAATTTCCGCATATTCACTCATGCTTGCTCTCCAAAAAAATAGATGGAAGCCCGGGTGGCCCCTTGCTTTATCTCTGAAGATTCAGCATGGCACCCGAGCTTCCACCCAGTCTAACCAACGATGGCTCAGTAGTTAACGGTTTCTTCTACCGGACTTTCATCGTTCTGTTCCTGTGCCGCTTCGTCAGGGTAAAGGGTGTTATCCACACCTGTATCATCGGGAGCTATCTCTTCAATTGCAGGTTCATCAACACTGTCTGCGGCAATCACAACAGACTGTGACATCCATGCGCCCATGCAGATGATCATGCCTGTGATCAAATATTTCTTCATACTTGTTTTCTCCTGATTATCAGTATCTTTCCGATTCATTCAAACCGGTCGCCGTAATGGCCGGGAATGTCTGACAGATCGGTAGCATCCCACTCATCCATAAAATCGAAATCATCGCTCAATTCCCGGATTTTCCTGGGTTTGTCCCGTTTTTCTGCAGCTTGCTCATTTTTTATGTTGTGCAGGTGTTCATTTTTGGTTCTCATGTGACCTCCTGAAATCACATTGTTTTCAATACGTTTCCCCGCAGGGATATATTTGAAACCGCTATGGTGTTGGTTCAACAGGCAGGACGTAAATCAAATTGTCGTGATCACGGTGATCAGGAGGATGCATGGATGTTGATCTGATTCGAACCTTTATCCAGGTCGCGAAAACCAGTCATTTCCGCAAGGCTGCCGAACAACTGTATCTGACACAGTCGGCAGTGAGCGCACGCATCAAACAGCTTGAAGAGCGGCTTGGTGTAAAACTGTTTGAACGCAGCAAACATCAGGTATCGCTGACCACGGCAGGCGTTCGTTTTCTGGCTCATGCCGAGCAGCTGCTTGCCGCCTGGAATCGCGCATGTCAGGAGGTTCGCCTGCCTGAACAGGCCGATTCGACCATGATTACCGGCGCAACCGATACTATCTGGAACATGTTTCTCATCGACTGGATTATCGAAGTAAACCGGATTCTGCCGCAAGTCATGATCAGAGCCGAGTTATATACGGGTGATGCCCTGATGACTTCGCTACTGGACGGCTCCCTTGATATCGCAGTGATGTTCGATGCCCCTGCGCTGCCTCGACTGCAGATTGAGGAGCTTGCCGCAGTACCGTTTATTATGGTGGCCAGCCGGGACAGTCTCGTGGCTGCTGATGCCATTCAGGCCGGTTTTATAGAGGTCGACTGGGGAGAATCATTCGCTGCCGCTTTCCAACAGCATTTTGGCTCCATGTATCCGGTCAGGATCAATACCAGTATCGGTAAAGTCGCTCTTGAGCTGATTCTGAAAAGCGGCGGCGTTGCCTACCTGCCCAAACCGATGATTCTTCCCTTCCTGCAACAAAAGAAGCTGTTTCCGGTACTTGATGCACCGGTCATTGTGCGTCCGGTATATGCCGCACAACTGGCTGGACACCCTCAGAATTCGAATGTATCTCGAGCGATCGAAATGATGCGCGCAAGTTTAACCGGCAGGCTGACAGACTGAGGGTAGATATTCTATTTCTTCAAGTCATAAAAAAAGGGCGCCATAAAGGCGCCCTTTTTTGTTTTCACTTTACAGCTTAAGCCGCTTCGTCTTCAGCGCCACCCATATCCAGCAAGTCGCCATCATCAACCATCTGATTCAGCTCTTCCAGAATATCGGCATCCGGTGCAACTTCGATAACATCTTCAACGAAAGCGCCCTTAACAGCCGGTTTAGGCGCCATACGGGCTGCCAATCCGGTACCTGCAGGCAACAGACGACCAAGAATCACGTTCTCTTTCAGACCCAGCAGCCAATCCACCTTACCTGCCAGAGCAGCTTCGGTGATCACACGCGTGGTCTCCTGGAACGAGGCCGCTGAAATGAACGAGTCAGTATTCAGGCTCGACTTGGTAATGCCCAGCAGGATCGGCTCGAATGTTGCCGGAGCCTTGCCAGCTGCTTCGAGTTTGCGGTTAACCTGCAGTACATGCTTGCGTACAGGCTGTTCGCCGGCAACGAAACTTGACTGCCCCGGATCAATAATCTGAACCTTGCGCATCATCTGGCGAGCAATCACTTCAATATGCTTGTCGTTGATCTTCACGCCCTGCAGACGGTAAACCTCCTGAATTTCATCAGTCAGGTAACCGGCCAGCGCCTCAACGCCCAGAACCTTCAGGATATCCTGTGGAGCAGGAGAACCTTCCATCAGACGCTCACCGCGACGTACGCGGTCACCTTCCTGAACGAGGATCTGTGAACCCTTCGGAATCTGATATTCAAGCTGATCAGATCCGTCAGACGGGTCAACGAACACACGACGTTTACCACGGATATCCTTACCGAAGGAGATCACACCGTCAGCACCGGCGATGAACGCCAGGTTCTTCGGTTTACGCGCTTCGAACAACTCGACCACGCGTGGCAGACCACCGGTAATATCCTTGGTCTTGCCTGCTTCACGAGGAATACGAGCCAGTACATGGCCGGCCTTCACTTCAACCTCATGCTCTACATTCAGGATCGCGCCCGGTGAGAGGAAGTAACGTGCCGGTGTATTGGTACGTGCCAGTACGATTGGATCGCCTTCCGGATCCAGTGGATCCACCAGGTGAATCTGCGGACGCAATGCATCCTTGCGGGTATCGGCCTGCTGCGTAACCACACGGCTGGAGAGTCCGGTCACTTCATCGGACTGCTCACGCATGGTGATGCCTTCTTCCAGATCCACAAAGCGGATCTTACCGTCGGTTTCGGCAATCAGCGGCATGGTATAAGGATCCCACTCAGCCAGTTTCTGACCGGCCTTGACCTTGTCTGCATCTTTAATCAGCAGATGCGCACCATATGGAATACGATGACGTTCCAGCTCTTTGCCCATATTGTCGATAATCACTGTTTCAGTATGACGGTTGATAACAATCTCATCACCGTTCGTATCGGTTACAGTAATCGGCGCTTCCAGTTTCAGAGTGCCGCCGAACTTGGCTTCAACGTGTGCCTGTTCAGCAGAACGCGATGCTGTACCACCCACATGGAAGGTACGCATGGTCAGCTGGGTACCCGGCTCACCGATAGACTGTGCTGCAATCACACCGACAGCTTCACCGATACCTACCGGCGTGCCATGGGCCAGATCACGACCATAACAGTTAGCACAAACGCCGTCTTCAGCTTCACAGGTCAGCACGGAACGGATACGTACCGATTCAACGACAGCATCTTCGATCTTCTTCGCCAGTTCTTCGTTCACCATCGCACCGGCAGGTGCAATTTCGGCTCCGGAAATTGGATCACAAGCTGCATCAACCAGTACACGACCGAGAACACGCTCATACAATGGTTCAATGACTTCACCACCCTCTACCAGAGCAGAGAGGAGTACGCCGTTAACAGTACCGCAATCCTGAACACGAACTACAGCGTCCTGTGCCACATCCACCAGACGACGGGTCAGATAACCTGAGTTAGCCGTTTTCAGTGCGGTATCGGCAAGACCTTTACGGGCACCATGGGTGGAGATGAAGTACTGCAGAATGGTCAGGCCTTCACGGAAGTTTGCCGTGATCGGTGTTTCGATAATCGAACCATCCGGCTTGGCCATCAGACCACGCATACCGGCCAGCTGACGAATCTGCTGTGCGGAACCACGCGCTCCAGAGTCGGCCATCATGTAGACCGGGTTAAAGGTCTTGGTGGTTTCCTTACGCAAACCATCGGCAGAGGTCATCTCTTCAGACGCCAGATTGTCCATCATCGCACGCGCCACTTTTTCAGTGGTGTGTGTCCACAAGTCGACAACCTTGTTATAACGTTCGCCTGCGGTAATCAGACCGTCGGCGTACTGTTTCTGTACCTTGGCCACTTCGGCTTCGGCTGCTTCCACAGTAGGCACCTTGCTGTCAGGAACCACAACATCAACCAGTGCAAATGAAGCGCCGGACTTGGTGGCGTAGGCATAACCGAACACTTTCAGGCGGTCCGCCAGCAATACAGTCGCCTTGTTACCGGCAAAGCGGTAGCACTCTTCGATCAGACCACCGGTATCTTTCTTGGTCAACTCGCGGTTGATGGTAGAAAACGGCAGTTCATCCGGCAGCACTGTAGAGAGAATAGCGCGGCCAACCGTGGTGTTTTCACGCTTACCGCGAATACGGCAAACAATACGACTGTGCAGTTCAACCACACCGGCATCAAGTGCGCGCTCAACTTCATCGGAAGAAGAGAACACCATGTTCTCGCCTTTACCGAACGGACGCTCGCGGGTCAGATAATAAATACCCAGAACCATATCCTGAGTCGGTACGATTACCGGTTTACCGGTTGCAGGTGACAGGATGTTATTGGTCGACATCATCAATGCACGGCATTCTGTCTGTGCCTCAATAGAGAGCGGCACATGCACAGCCATCTGGTCACCGTCGAAGTCCGCATTGAATGCGGTACAAACCAGCGGGTGCAGCTGAATCGCCTTACCCTCGATGAGAACCGGTTCAAAGGCCTGGATACCCAGACGATGCAGCGTTGGTGCACGGTTAAGCATAACCGGATGCTGATGAATCACTTCAGCCAGAATATCCCAGACTTCCGGAATGCCCTGTTCTACAAGCTTTTTGGCAGCCTTGATGGTGTTGGCCAGACCACGCAGTTCCAGCTTGTTATAGATAAACGGCTTAAACAGTTCGAGTGCCATCTTCTTCGGCAGGCCGCACTGGTGCAGTTTCAGCTCAGGACCTACCACGATCACCGAACGACCGGAGTAATCCACACGTTTACCGAGCAGGTTCTGACGGAAACGACCCTGTTTACCCTTGATCACATCTGAGAGTGATTTCAGCGGGCGACGGTTGTTACCGGCGATTGGCTTGGAGCGACGATCATTATCGAACAGTGCATCGACAGATTCCTGCAGCATGCGCTTTTCGTTACGTGTAATGATTTCAGGCGCGTTGAGTTCCAGCAGTCGTTTCAGACGATTGTTACGGTTAATCACGCGGCGGTACAGATCATTCAGATCGGAGGTCGCAAAACGACCGCCATCCAGTGGTACCAGTGGACGGATTTCAGGTGGCAGAACCGGGATGACATCGAGAATCATCCACTCAGGACGGTTGCCGGAGCCCAGCATTGCTTCAACTGTGGAGAGACGCTTGGTCAGCTTGGTCAGCTTGGTGACAGCCTTGGTAGCGCCAATCTGGGCGCGCAGAGACTGACGCTCCTCTTCCAGGTCGATGTTTTTCAACATCTCCTGCAGGGCAGCGGCACCCATGCCTGCACGGAACTCTTCGCCATACTCTTCGAATGCTTCGATATACTCTTCTTCGGTCATGATCTGGAACTGCTCCAGACTGGTCAGACCGGCATCGAGTACGATGTAGGATTCGAAATAAAGTACGCGCTCCAGTTCTTTCAGGGTTTTATCCAGCAGCAGTCCGATACGTGACGGCAGGCTCTTGAGGAACCAGATATGCGCCACAGGTGCGGCCAGGTCAATATGACCCATACGCTCACGACGGACCTTGGACTGGATGACTTCTACCGAGCATTTTTCACACACAACGCCACGGTGTTTCAGGCGCTTGTATTTACCGCACAGGCACTCGTAATCCTTGATCGGGCCAAAAATCTTGGCGCAGAACAGGCCATCACGTTCAGGTTTGAACGTACGGTAGTTGATGGTCTCAGGCTTCTTAACTTCGCCATAGGACCATGAACGGATTTTTTCCGGACTGGCCAAGCCAACACGAAGGCCATCGAAATCTTCGATGCTGGATGGCTTCTGGAACATCTTGAGAAGTTCTTGCATGACTTATTCTCCTTCGACTTCAGTTGGGCGTTTAACCATGGACAGGTCAATACCCAGCGCGTTCAATTCCTTGGTCATTACATTGAAAGATTCAGGAATCCCTGCTTCGAATGACATATCACCGCGTACAATGGACTCATACATTTTCGTACGACCCTGCACATCGTCCGACTTCACAGTCAGCATCTCCTGCAGCGTGTAGGCAGCGCCATACGCTTCCAGAGCCCAGACTTCCATCTCACCGAAACGCTGACCACCGAACTGCGCTTTACCGCCCAGTGGCTGCTGTGTAACCAGCGAGTATGGACCGGTTGAACGGGCATGAATCTTCTCATCCACCAGATGATGCAGTTTGATGATATACATGTGACCAATAGTAATAGCACGGTCAAATGCCTCACCGGTACGACCGTCATACAGTGTGGTCTGACCGGTTTCAGGCAGGTCCGCCAGTTTCAGCATGCGCTGAATATGCGATTCCTTGGCGCCGTCAAATACCGGTGTAGCGATAGGAATACCACCCTTAAGGTTGTTGGCCAGTTCAGTCAGAGACTCTTCGTCCATGGCAGCAATATCACTGCAGGCGGAATCATCTTCTTCATAGCAATCGAGCAGGTAGCTGCGAATCGTTTCCTGTTCTGCGCCTCTCTGCATCATGGCATTGAGCTTCTTGCCCAGACCACTGGCAGCCCAGCCCATATGAATTTCGAAAATCTGACCGATATTCATACGTGACGGTACGCCCAGCGGGTTCAGGCAGATGTCAACCGGTGTGCCATCTTCGGTATAAGGCATATCTTCTTCCGGTACGATCACCGAAATTACACCCTTGTTACCGTGACGGCCGGCCATCTTGTCACCCGGCTGCAGTTTACGCTTCACAGCCACGAACACCTTCACAACCTTGATCACGCCGGGTTTCAGTTCAGAACCTTCACGAACCTTGGCAACTTTCTGCTCAAAGCGGGATTCCAGCTTGGCGCGCTCTTTGTCCATCGACTCGAGAATCTCGGCCACACGTTCGTTCACAGCATCATCTGCAACAGAGACGCCGGAAAGGTCACGCAGGGTAAGCACTTTAACATCGTCAGCCTTGATGATGTCGCCATTTTTCAGGCCCTTGAACTTGGCAGCAGTCTGTTCGGCCAGCATATCCTGCAAACGGCTGACAGCATTGCCTTCAAGGATACGACGCTCATCTTCCTTATCGGCATAGAGCTGCTCGATAGAAGACTCTTCGATCACCTTGGCACGGTCATCTTTCTCGTCACCGCGACGGGTAAAGACCTGCACATCGACAACCACGCCCTCTTCGCCCGGTTTAACGCGCATGGAGGTATCACGGACATCGGATGCTTTTTCACCGAAGATAGCGCGCAGCAGTTTCTCTTCAGGAGAGAGCTGGGTTTCACCCTTCGGTGTAATCTTGCCCACCAGAATGTCGCCCTGTTTTACTTCCGCACCGATATAAGCAATGCCGCACTCATCCAGATGGCGCAGTGCATCTTCGCCAACATTCGGAATATCGCGGGTAATTTCTTCAGCACCGAGTTTGGTGTCACGGGCTACAGCTTCAAACTCTTCAATATGGATAGAGGTGTAAACATCGTCTTTCACCAGTTTCTCGGAGATAACGATCGCATCCTCGAAGTTGTAACCGCGCCATGGCATCAGAGCCACCAGCACGTTACGACCCAGAGCCAGTTCACCCAGATCAGTCGACGGGCCATCAGCGATAATGTCGCCCTTGGCTACGATCTCACCGGATTTGACCAGCGGACGCTGGTTAAAGCAGGTGTTCTGATTGGAGCGGCGATATTTGAACAGACGATAGATATCCACGCCCGGTTCACCTTCAACCTGCTCATCATCGCCGACCTTGATCACAATACGCTCGCCGTCAACACGCTCAACAACACCACCGCGACGGGCAACCTGGGATACACCCGAGTCACGCGCCAGAGGCGCTTCCATACCGGTACCGACCAGAGGTTTCTCGCTCTTCAGGAGTGGTACTGCCTGACGCATCATGTTCGAGCCCATCAGTGCGCGGTTCGCATCATCGTGCTCAAGGAACGGAATAAGACCGGAACACACGGAAACCACCTGTGAAGGTGATACGTCCATGTAATTGATCTCGGCTGGGGCGGCCATGATGAATTCGCCGGCCTGACGACACTGGATCAAGTCCGATACAAAGCGTCCGTTCTCATCCACTTTGGCATTAGCCTGTGCAATAACAGGGGTGGCTTCATCAATCGCGGAGAGATAATCAACGACATCTGTAACCTGACCATCGACAACCCTGCGGTATGGTGATTCGATGAAGCCGAAATCATTGACCTTGGCGTAAGTTGCCAGTGAGTTGATCAGACCGATGTTCGGACCTTCAGGCGTTTCAATAGGGCAGAGACGGCCATAATGGGTTGGATGTACGTCACGAACTTCAAAGCCCGCACGTTCACGTGAAAGACCACCGGGGCCCAGGGCTGACAGACGACGCTTGTGCGTGACTTCTGAAAGCGGATTGGTCTGGTCCATAAACTGTGACAGCTGTGATGAACCGAAAAATTCTTTTACAGAAGCAATCAGCGGCTTCGCGTTGACCACGTCGGAAGGCATCATTTCAGTCAGATCGCCTGAGCTCAGACGCTCACGAATAGCGCGCTCCATGCGCACCAGACCAACACGGATCTGGTTTTCCAGCAACTCGCCTACCGAACGCAGACGTCGGTTACCCAGATGGTCGATATCATCCACTTCACCAATACCATCGCGGAGAGAGAGCAGGGTATTGAGCGCCAACAGAATATCTTCATCACGCAGGGTGCCCTGATCCAGTGCCACATCATCATTGCTGATGCCCAGGCGGCTGTTCAGTTTCATTCGACCGACACGGGAGAGGTCATAGCGCGATGGATCATAAAACAGTGATTCGAACAGAGCCTTGGCAGTTTCCACTGTCGGTGGCTCACCAGGGCGCATCATACGGTAAATTTCAACGCGTGCTTCTTCACGCGACTGCACCATATCCAGACGCAGTGTGTCAGCCAGCCATGGGCCGCGCACAGAGGTATCGATCAGCAGACACTCAAATTCGTTGATGCCGGCACCCTGCAGGGCAGAGATAGACTCTTCAGTCAGTTCCTGATTGTGATCGATAAGGATTTCGCCACCGGCAATCAGAATCGGCTCTGCACAGACTTCGCCAATAACGCTTTCAACCGGAACATCAATCCACTCTACATTGGCTTCACTCAGGCGCTTAACTGCAACCTTGGTGAACTTCTTGCCTTCAGCAACAATCTTCTTGGTGCCGATTTTAATGGTGGTTACAGCGCGTGTGCCCTCAAACAGTTCAGGTACAAACTTGACCTGCACACCTGTTTCGCTGAAACGGTAAGTACGGCGCTGATAAAAGCGGTTAAGAATTTCCTGGGTGGAAAGGCCGATGGCCTTGAGCAAAACACCTACAGGCATCTTGCGACGCAAGTCGATGCGGAAGTGTACTTTGTCTTTAGCATCGAACTCAAAATCGAGCCATGAACCACGGTAAGGAATTACGCGTGCTTTAAACAGGAATTTACCGGAGGTGTGTGTTTTACCTCTGTCATGGTCGAAGAACACACCCGGAGAGCGGTGCATCTGGGATACAATGGCGCGTTCCGTACCATTGATAATGAACGAACCGTGCTCGGTCATGGCAGGGATTTCGCCCATATAAACTGATTGGTCGCGAACCTCGCGAACCTTGCGCTTGGCGCGCTTCTCGCCTTCGGACTCGTATATTTTCAGACGCAGCTTTACCTTTACAGGCAGGGCATAGGTCAGGTCGCGGCGGCGACATTCGTCGAGGTCGTAACGTGGAGGACTATATTCAAGCCCTTCGAAACAGAGTTCGGCATTGCCGGCATAATCACGCACCGGGAATACAGTCTGGAATACTGTGGACAGGCGGGAGTCGTTTACCGCTTCGCCATAACCCACAAATTGATGGTAGGAGTCGGTCTGCAGACTCAGCATGTTTGGCATGCCAATCGGAGAGCGGATGCTACCAAAATTCTTACGGATACGTTTCAATGATGCTTGCTTGGCCATTTTAACCTCGAACGACGAACAGATTTTCCAGAAAACTCAAAATGCGAAAAAGGCCAAGCCCCGGCAGCTTTCGCCACCGGGGATCAACCTGATACGTTTACTTTCGAAACGGTAACAATTGAGGCAGGGCTTACTTCAGCTCTACGATTGCGCCTGCTTCTTCCAGCTTAGCTTTCAGCTCTGTAGCTTCATCCTTGGAAACGCCTTCTTTCACGTTGCCTGGAGCGCCGTCAACCAGTGCTTTGGCTTCTTTCAGGCCCAGACCGGTTGCTTCACGAACTGCCTTGATAACCTGAATCTTCTTCTCGCCTGCAGATGTCAGAACAACGTTGAATTCAGTCTGCTCTTCTTCAGCAGCAGCTTCGCCTGCAGCAGCAGGACCGGCAGCTACAGCTACTGGTGCAGCAGCAGATACGCCGAACTTGTCTTCAAGAGCAGTTACCAGCTCAGACAGTTCCAGAACGGTCATGGTTTCGATTGCGGAAATGAGTTCTTCTTTTGTGATTGCCATTTTGTTTTAGCTCCTTGTGCTATATAGATAAAAAATCAGTGATAAATGTTATGCGGCTTCTTTCTGATCGCGAATGGCTGCCAGCGTGCGTACGAATGATGCAGGTACTTCAGCCAGTGTACGGACGAATCCGACAATTGGCGCCTGCATGCTTCCGAGCATTTTGGCCAGCAGAACTTCACGAGATGGCAGGGTTGCCAGTGCAGTTACACCGGATACATCCACCAACTTGCCGTCGAGTACGCCACCTAAAACCTGGAACGCGTCATTCTTTTTGGCGAATTCGGAAACGGCTTTTGCCATTGCTACCGGATCCTTACCATAAGCTATCGCGACCGGGCCGGTGAACAATGATTCAGCTGCTTTAAAGCCCGTACCCTCTGCCGCGCGACGCGCCAGAGTGTTTTTTACAACCTGCAGTGACACATCTGCTTGATGCAGAGTACGACGGAGTTCTCCCATTTTGGAAACACTCATGCCGCGGTAGTGTGTAACTACACCAGCTGTAGATTCGGACCAGGCAGCGTGAAGTTCTTCGACAATGCGTTGTTTGTCTTGCTTATTCACATTTACCCCCTTGCTTTTCGACCCGCGCAAGTGAGCTTGCACCCCATCTATGCAGGAAGGGTTACCCCAATTAAGCCGCACTTATCCAAGTTTGGCTCCAGCAGTCTAGGACGGATCGTTATTTTCGACGTTCCTTCTGTAAATGATCTACATTAGTGCGGTCGATTCTTTTGCCTTGCGGCACGCCGGAGTTGATTACCGGCAAACTAAATGCGCCAACCCGTCCATGGGCCGGCACATGGTGTTCAATTACAGTGTGGTTTCATCCACACGTACGCCTGCACCCATAGTGGATGAGACAGTCATCTTCTGCATGTAACGACCCTTCGAAGATGAAGGACGCATGCGGTTAAGTTCAGAAAGCAGTGCATCAACATTCTCAAGCAGTTTGTCTACTTCAAATGAACGACGTCCAACAGGAGCATGAATAACACCGCCCTTGTCTACGCGCACTTCGATCTGACCCGATTTGATTGCATTCACAGCCTTGGTGACATCCATGGTTACGGTGCCCAGCTTAGGGTTTGGCATCAGGCCACGAGGACCGAGTACACGACCCAGCTTACCAACCTGTCCCATCATGTCCGGTGTAGCGACAACGCGGTCAAAGTCCATAAAACCACCGAGGATCTTTTCAACCAGATCATCAGCACCGACTACGTCAGCGCCGGCTGCAGTGGCTTCATCAGCTTTAGGGCCTTTTGCAAATACGGCTACGCGTACTGTTTTGCCGGTGCCGTTTGGCAGTGCGATAGAACCACGAACCATCTGATCAGCGTGGCGAGGGTCAACGCCCAGCTTGATTGCAACGTCAACTGACTCGTCAAACTTGGCTGTCGGCTGCGCCAGAACGGCATCAATTGCTGCTTTTACTGTGACGGCCTGAGCTGGAACTACAGCCAGGCTTGCTTTCATACGTTTAGTTACTTTAGCCATGATATTCCCCTTAACCCTCTACTTCCAGGCCCATGGATATGGCCGTACCGTTGATGATTTTCATTCCTGCTTCAACGTCATAGCAGTTCAGGTCAGGCATTTTGGTTTCAGCAATTTCACGAATCTGAGCGCTGGTAACTTTACCAACCTTCTTCTTGTTCGGCTCACCACTGCCTTTCTGCAGCTTGGCAGCTTTCAGCAGCAATACGGCTGCAGGTGGAGTTTTGGTAATAAAATCGAAGGAACGGTCTGCATAAACGCTGATAACTACAGGCAGTTTAAGACCTTTTTCCACATCCTGTGTTCTGGCGTTGAACGCCTTACAGAATTCCATAATGTTCACACCAGCCTGACCGAGAGCAGGACCAATTGGTGGAGCTGGATTTGCAGAGCCGGCAGGCACCTGCAATTTTACAAGTTTAATAAGTTTCTTTGCCATTATTATCTCCAACCGGTTGCAGGCATCTTGCCTTTCACCTTTATTCGCATGCCAGCTTCCCTGACACTGCTACCGCAACTGCTGCGGTGATACTTTCACATCCTGTGAAAGTGGTTTGTTTTAAAAGTTTAGAGGCTTGCGCCTTCAGCCTTTCTCAACCTGAATATATTCCAGCTCTACCGGAGTCGGGCGACCGAAGATGGATACGCTGACTTTCAACTTCGCCTTATCTTCCATCACTTCTTCCACTACACCGTTAAAGGATGCAAACGGACCATCAATAACGCGAACCGCATCGCCAATATCAAACATGACTTTCGGTTTCGGACGCTCAATACCCTCTTCAATCTGCTGAATCAGAGCATCGACTTCACGCTGCGGCATAGGACGCGGCTTACCGCTTGAACCCAGAAAACCACTGACCTGACGTGTGTCTTTTACCACATGCCAGGTATCGTCATTCATTTCCATCTCAACAAGAATATAACCCGGGAAGAATTTACGCTGCGAGGTCACTTTTTGACCCTCTTTCAGTTCAACAACTTCCTCACGCGGCACGAGAATCTGGCCAAAACTGTCACTCAGACCAGCGCGTTCAGCGTTCTCACGCAGCATCTGCTCAACCTTGTCTTCAAAGTTGGAATAAACCTGTACGACATACCAGTTCATAGCCATCAGATCACCTGCTGGACAAGAGCAGTCAAGCCCCAGTCTACCAACCACAGAAACAGGGCCACAAAGATGACCATGACGAACACCATAAGTGTTGCCGAGATCGTCTCTTTGCGTTCAGGCCACGTCACCTTTTTGGTTTCGACCTTCACTTCGTTCATGAATTTACGCATCTCTGCGACACGACTCATAATCAGCTCCTATTTCACCTAATACACAAAGCTTATCTGGCAGGCGAGGAGGGACTCGAACCCACAGCATCCGGTTTTGGAGACCGGTACTCTACCAATTGAGCTACTCGCCTATCGTTTACTTGATCTTCGATTCTTTGTGCGGTGTATGCTTACGACATGAGTTGCAGTACTTACTCAGTACCAGCTTATCCGTCATCGTACGCTTGTTTTTATCAGTCGTGTAATTACGGCGTTTGCACTCTTCACATGATAATGACAACAGTTCACGCATTTCCTATTCTCCAGTGACGGCAAAGCGGCGGTAGCACAAGTCTACCGCCGCTGCGCATCTTTACTTCTTACTTACTAATGTCGGTAACGACGCCAGCGCCGACCGTACGACCACCTTCGCGGATAGCGAAACGCAGTTCTTTATCCATTGCGATTGGTGTAATCAGTTCAACATCCATAGAGATGTTATCGCCAGGCATTACCATTTCAGTGCCTTCCGGCAGTGTAACAGAACCAGTCACGTCAGTTGTACGGAAGTAGAACTGTGGACGGTAGCCGTTGAAGAATGGCGTATGACGGCCACCCTCTTCCTTGGTCAGAATATAAGCTTCTGCCTTGAAAGTTGTGTGCGGTGTGATTGAACCCGGCTTGGCCAGAACCTGACCACGCTCAACGTCTTCACGTTTGGTACCACGCAGCAGTACGCCTACGTTGTCGCCTGCCTGTCCGGAATCCAACAGCTTGCGGAACATTTCAACACCGGTACAAGTGGTCGATACAGTAGGTTTAACACCAACGATCTCGAGTACTTCACCAACTTTAACAACACCCTGTTCGATACGGCCTGTTACAACAGTACCACGACCGGAGATAGAGAAAACGTCTTCGATCGGCATCAGGAAGGTCTTGTCTACATCACGTGCAGGAGTTGGAATGAAATCATCCACCGCAGCCATCAGACGCAGGATAGATGGCATACCGATTTCAGAGGTATCGCCTTCCAGCGCTTTCAGTGCGGAACCGATGATGATCGGAGTGTCGTCGCCCGGGAAATCGTAAGAGTCCAGCAGTTCGCGAACTTCCATTTCAACCAGTTCCAGCAGCTCTTCGTCGTCAACCATGTCTGCCTTGTTCAGGTAGACTACCAGGTGAGGTACGTTTACCTGACGCGCCAGCAGTACGTGCTCACGAGTCTGTGGCATCGGGCCGTCTGCAGCCGATACAACCAGAATGCCGCCGTCCATCTGTGCCGCACCGGTGATCATGTTCTTCACATAGTCAGCATGGCCCGGGCAGTCAACGTGTGCGTAGTGACGTGCTTCTGTCTCATACTCAACGTGTGCTGTCGCAATCGTAATACCGCGCTCGCGCTCTTCAGGAGCACCATCGATATCGCCGTAATCTTTGAATACAGCGCCGCCTGTCAGAGACAGAACTTTGGTAATCGCAGCTGTCAACGTGGTCTTGCCATGGTCAACGTGACCGATGGTACCAATGTTCACATGCGGCTTGGTACGTTCAAACTTTTGCTTTGCCATAATTTACTCCTACATGTATTTTCAAACTACGATGACTAAACGCGAACGCATACTCATCAAATCTGGAGCCCAGAGCGAGAATTGAACTCGCGACCTCATCCTTACCAAGGATGTGCTCTACCCCTGAGCTACCTGGGCCAAGCTCCAATGCCCTTGCAGGC
>MNWZ01000134.1 GCA_001871925.1 Zetaproteobacteria bacterium CG1_02_53_45 | reverse complement strand
TATGCTCAATCAACATAGGGCGCGGCTGAACCGTGCGCTGATACTTCGAGCTTGTATCCTCATCGCGCAATATCTTGCGTACTGTATTTCTCGATAGTTGACGCTCTCGAACAATCTGCTTGATGCTCTTCTTTTCGACGAAAAAATCTCGCCTCACTTTTGCTTTCGTTTCCACTGTAGTCACTCCTGTTTTTACCTCCGGCCAAGTCAATGGACGGGGATCATACAGGGGGGTCAATTTTGGACGCTGTTTTGCCCCTCTAGGGGGTCAATTTTGGACGCTGAACAACAGGAAAGTAACAGTTTTAATGCGATTGCCCTGTCCATTCGGCGCTGTTGATGGTCTCCAGCTGTACTGGGCCCAGCTGGTCGATCAGGCGCTCCATCTCTGCACTGCTGCAAGACTTGCCTATAGCGGATTTGCCCACTGGATGGTCGCTAAGCATGCACCCCTGTAATAACACATGGATGCACAGCTCAATGAAAGTAATAGCTGCCAACAGGGTTTCATACATTATCTCCGACAGTATTGCATAGACTCAAACATCGAATTTTAAACATCGCTGTTATTTCAATGGGTGGAAACGAATCTGGTTGACGCGGAAAAATTCAAATTGCTTGCGGGGAACTTCAAACGGGGAAGCCGCGTGAATGGCACGGATCAGGGAAGCATCCAGCAGTTCATTGCCCGAAGATTCCAGCACCTTTACTGATACGACTTCGCCGGTAGGGGCGAGTTGCATCTCTACCAGCGGGTCTTTGGCATTATCGGCGCTGGCAGGCACCTTCCAGTTATCCAGCACCTTGGCCTGCATCAAGGCGATATATCGTTCCAGCTCATTTTTGGAGAGCTGTTGCCCAACGATGTTCGCGATGTCCGGACGTGAAGTCGTGGCCTTCAGCGTGGATTCGGAGCGGTCGGTAGTGGAAGCCACTGGCGCAAAAGGATCAAAGTCGGGATCCACCTTCTCGGCTGCTTTTGTTTTTTGTTTGGCCGGTTCCGGTTTGGGTTTGTTCTCAACCAGTTTGAGTACCGGTTCCACTTTCGTTATCGGTTTTGGTTTTACCACCGGCTCGGATTTCGGTTTGATCTTCTCTTTGGCCTTGACCTCTTTCACAGGTTTGGGTTTGCGGCGGGCCTGCTGCTCCAGTGCTGCAAGATCCTTGGCTGAAATCATCATCACTTCGATGCGCTTGAGCGGTTCTTCTTCACGATGGCCCTGCCAGTAGGCCATGACAATCACGATGGTGAAGACAAGCATATGCAACAGCACCGCAAAAAGCAGGTCCTGTTTATCCAGATCGCCCGAGCGCTCGGGCCGGCATTTAGCGGTGCGGCTCGGTGACAAGGCCGACCTTCTTGATGCCTGCCGTTTCCAACAGGCCCATCACTTCGGCGACTTTTCCATAAGGTGTTTTGGCATCGCCGCGAATAAATACAGGGGTGCCGGGTTTCTGTTTGAGTACAGCCTCAATACGTGGGGCTAACTGCTCGATTAATATGCTGTTTTTTTGTATGAAAATCTCACCGTTGGCTTTGATGCTAACAACCAGTGGTGTCACATTCTGCTGCATGGCAGGCGCATCGGCATCCGGCAGATCCACGTTTACGCCCTGGGTGAGCAGTGGGGCGGTGACCATGAAAATGATCAGCAGAACCAGCATGACATCCACCAGCGGGGTCACGTTGATCTCGCCCATCGGTTCGTTGTCCTTGCTCCATTTACTTTGACCGGCCCACATCGTGTTGCCCCCCTTAGCCTTTCATATGGCGGGAAATGATATTCAAAAACTCGGAGTTGAACTGTTCCATATTCGAGGCCATGCGTTTGAGGTCGGCTGTGAACTTGTTGTAGGCCACCACGGCAGGGATGGCGGCAATCAGGCCGAAGGCCGTAGCGACCAGGGCTTCGGCAATGCCGGGCGCAACAGCTGTCAGCGAGGTGTTCTGGGTCATGGCGATACTCTGAAAGGCATTAACGATGCCCCAGACTGTACCGAACAGGCCGATAAACGGGGAGGTGGAGCCGACCGTGGCCAGAAATGCAAGATGGCGGTTGAGCTTCTCCATTTCACGCGAAAAGGCGGCATCAAGCGAGCGGCGGATACCGTCCATGCCACCAGCGGCAACAATTTTACCGGACTGTGACTGGCTTGCTTCGCGACGCGTGCGCATAAACTCGCGATAGCCGGCCTGAAAAATATTCGGCAGAGGACTGTCCGGATACTGCTGCGGAATGCCTGCAAGCACCGTATCCATATCGGTGCCCGACCAGAAGGTGTGCGAAAAGGCTTCGGCATCGTTACGTGTTTTGCGATACAGTTTCCATTTGTTAAAGATAATCATCCAGCTGACCAGTGACAGCATCATCAGCAGCACCAATACACCCTGTACAACAAAACCGGCGTGAAGGATAAGGGTTAGAATCGACAGATCCTGATTCATGCAGAAGACTCCTCGTATGTATTCAAATGACTTTTCAAACGTTCAATGATGCTTTTGGGAATACGGGCAACCGAGCCATCGCGGCGGATACAGGCGAGATGGATATCACCCTCGGATAACAGTATGCCATCGGACTGACGGTAAATGTGCTGCTTGAAAGCGATGCGTGCGCCGCGCATTTCCACCAGCGAACTTTCAATATTCAACATATCGTTAAAGCGGGCAGGGGCTAGATAGCTGACATTGGCCTGAGTCACGGCAAACGCCACGCCGAATTCGGCATCAATCTGATCAAGCTCCAGACCTGCTGCGCGCAGGAATTCGCTGCGCGCGCGCTCCATAAACTTGAGATAATTGGCATAATAGACGACACCACCATGATCAGTGTCCTCATAATAGACGCGCACCGGCCATGTTTCTGTAAAGCTGGTCACAATAGAGACTCCTGGCGGATATTGCCGGGCAGTTCACGCTGCAGATGCGCATAAGCCAGCGGTGTGGCTGTGCGTCCACGCGGCGTTCTGGCAATCAGCCCTTCCTGCAGCAGGTAGGGCTCCAGCACATCCTCAATGGTGTCGCGTTCTTCGGAAATCGAGGCTGCCAGAGTATCCAGACCTACCGGCCCACCGTTATATTTATCGATAATCACCAGCAGCAATCGCCTGTCCTGATGATCCAGTCCCAGATGATCGACCTCCAGACGTTTCAATGATGAGTCGGCCACGCTCTGATCGATCAGACCGTCATGTTCGATCTCGGCAAAATCACGCACGCGGCGCAACAGGCGGTTGGCAATTCGCGGCGTGCCGCGCGAGCGCTTGGCAATCTCGAGTGCACCGACTGCGGCAGTCTGGATATTGAGCAGATTGGCCGAGCGGCTGACAATGCGGGCCAGTTGTTCATGTGTATAGAACTCCAGCCGTTCAATCACGCCGAAACGATCGCGCAGCGGATTGGTCAGCAGTCCTGCTCGCGTCGTTGCGCCAATCAGAGTGAAGCGGGGGATATCCATCTTGATCGAGCGGGCCGCAGGTCCCTGACCGATGACCAGATCAAGCTGAAAATCTTCCATGGCAGGATAGAGGATTTCCTCCACCTGCGGACTTAAGCGATGAATTTCATCAATAAACAGTACATCGCCCCCTTCAATATTGGTCAGCATGGCTGCCAGATCGCCGGGGCGCTCAATCACCGGACCGGAGGTGGCGCGGATATTTACACCCATCTCTGTGGCGATGATATTGGCCAGTGTGGTTTTACCGAGTCCCGGAGGCCCGTAGAGCAACACATGATCGAGTGATTCGCTGCGCGCTCTGGCTGCCTGGATATAAATCTTCAGGTTGGCACGGATTTTTTCCTGACCGACATATTCATCCAGACTTTTCGGGCGCAGTGCAGCATCCCAGTTATCAGTCATGGTGGATGCACCATCGATCAGACGCTCTTCGGAAAAGTTTTCCATTTATCCCAGTGCCTTCAGGGTGGCGCGGAACATGGTTTCAAAATCTGCAGGTGCGACAGTTTTCAGAGTCGCATCAATCTGTGCCGGTTTATAACCGAGGTTGACCAGTGCGGAGCGGACATCGTCATTGCTGTTGCTGACGGTGCCACCACCAGCAATGACAACAGAGGCATCAAGTTTACCCTGCAGCTCAAGAATCAGGCGTTGTGCAGTCTTTTTGCCAATGCCGGGGGTACGTGCGATGGCGACATCATCGGCATGTTCAATGGCACATACCAGATCTTCAGTGGACATGCCGCTCATCAGGTTCAGCCCCATGCGTGCGCCGATGCCTGATACGCTGGTCAATTTGCGAAACAGGGAGCGTTCACTGCTGTTGGCAAAGCCGAACAGGGTGATCTGGTCTTCGCGCACATAGGTGTGAATGGAGAGTTCGGCTTTTTGCCCTTGTTTGAGTCTACACAAGGTCTGCAGGCTGACGGCAATTTCATAACCTACACCGCCGGTTTCCATGATAATCAGGCCTGCCGGGTCGAGTTCGCGTATTGTGCCTGATAACCAACCGATCAATTTGATGTCCTCCGCAAGCATGCCTTCCATGGCATTGTTGCTCCACGGGAAGCGAGAATGCGATGATCGCTTCCCTTACAAATCAATATCTTGATTTGAGCGCTCGTCGTGAGCGCACGGATAAGGTGCTCCGCAATCATCCTGGTTTCCCCGCTATTTTTTGCATGGGCGAATGATGCGCATGGCAGATGGCTACGGCAAGGGCATCGGCAGCATCTTCGGGGCAGGGTTCCGGTGGATGCAGCAACAAACGCACCATATGGCCGACCTGATCCTTGTCGGCGCGTCCAAAACCGACCACAGCCTGTTTCACCATGGTTGGTGAATATGCGGCTACGCGTAATCCGTGAAAACCACAGGCTGCAACGAGAGCACCGCGTGCCTGGCCTAATTTCAGAGCAGAGCTGACATTTTTGGAAACGAACACATCTTCTATAGCCGCATTGTCCGGTTGAAATGCGGCGATAATCTCTGACAGGCCGGAAAAGAGGATATGCAGTCGCTCATCAAAATCACCCTTGCCGGTGCGAATCATGGCATGGTGTACATGACGCAAATGGTTGCCCTGCACATCAATAATGCCAACGCCTGTCTTCACTGAGCCCGGGTCAACGCCAAGCACCCTCACGAAGGCACTCCTATTATAAACGGGTAAATGGAAACAACAGTGATCAAACTTTTTCTGCGACGGATGTCATCACCTTCGATGTCAGTTTCATCATCTGCTTGACCGGTTGCGGCAGCGCTGCAGCCCCCAGATCCTCAGCCAGTTCGGCATGGCCCTGTTCATCAATTTTCATCTGTTCAACAATAGCGCGGCTGCGGCTGTCATTTTCCGGCAAACGATTCAGGTGGCTGTCGAGGTGGCGTACCACCTGATGTTCTGTTTCAGCCAAAAAGCCCAGATTCCAGCGGTCACCGGCAATGCCTGCGGCCATGCCGATGGCAAATGAACCGGCATACCACAGCGGATCGAACAGGCTGGGGCGCTCGCCCAGTTCATCGAGGCGGTTGCGGCACCAGTTCAGGTGGTCGGACTCTTCAATTGAGGCATTACGCAACTTATCCACCAGCTTCGGATCACGCGCAGTCAGGCTCTGCCCCTGATACAGGGCTTGTGCGGCCATTTCGCCGGAGTGGTTGACGCGCATCAGACCTGCCGCAAGTCGTTTTTGCTCGGCTGACAGTTCCTGAGCTTGGGCTGCTGCCTGTGAAGCCGGGTAGGGGCGTGAGCTGACCTGTTTGCAGAAAACATTATTCAGGGCGCGATCCAGCTCGCCGATAAGCCGGTCTGCGATCGTTGGGTTACGAAATGGTTTATTCATGTTTGCAATCATAAATCAGCTGCGACTTAGTGCCAAGAAGGGATATTTACAGCCCTGAGCCCTTTGTTTTCAGCTTATTCGGAGAGTATCCACAGATGCTGTGGATAACTATGTGGATGAAATCGCGCTCACCCCCCCCCTTTGTTACATCTGCGTGACATACGGGTGTTGTGCGTAAAATATAGGCATTTAAAATAGTCTTTATGATTCAATATGTTGCACGATAAATCTTGCCTGAATCAGCAGGAAAAGAGGCCATGTGACGTTTCAGTGTATTTTCCTGCCGGAAAGTGGATAAAACATCCTATGAGAGCCTTGTTATGACGGCGATGGCGGCATTTTCACCGCGTAATACGGCAAATTCGATGGTGGCAGGCAGATCACCGGGTCGAGGTGATTCGCTTGCATCAATGATCCGGTCTGAGGGCATCGGATGTTGCTGACCGGGTCGCACAAGCACCGTGGCCCGTTTCTCGCGAATAATGCGATAGTGGCAGGGCGTATGTGCGCTTGCGCAGATTGCATTGAGTTCATGGTTTAACTGTGCCACCAGTTGCCCATCCGGCATGGAATGATTCTCCGCACTGATGACGGCGCAGATATGCCTTAACGCGGACTTATGATTCTGCATCTGCGCAGAGACATCGAAAAACCAGTGGCCTGTTGTTGCAATGCCTCCGACTAGCGGTTCAGTCAGGCCTGCATGATCTTTGTACCAGAGGTGTACATTGGTAATGCATCGTGTTTCACAAGGGTGTTGCCGTTGCAATAAATCATCAGTTGCATAGGCAGGCAGGGCAATCACCGCCGCATCAAATGGCTTATCATTGATCAGCACGCCATTTGCCTGTGGTTGCAGTGAACGGATCCGCTGGCGGGTTGCGATAGTGACTCCCAGCTGTTCTGCCTTTATAAGCAGCGGTTGAACAAGCGCCTTATCCAGCGGCTTGTTGAACCAGCCGAGCCTGGCGGATGCTTTTGAGGCAAAGCTTTCTCTTAATACGCGTTTGAAACTTGCTGCGTTAGCGGTCTCTATGCCTTCATTCATGGCACCCAGGCAGATGGGTTCGAGCATGTCCTGAACCAGTGCTGCCGGGATACGGCATAAGCGGATCAGATCCGCGACGGTTGCTGTCTCAGCTGTCTGTTTATGCAGTGTTGCCGCCAGCCTGAGCATGGCCGCGGCTGATTGCCACCCGTGCCCCGGAAGCGTTTTGACTGCCCACAGCAGCGCCAGAGAAAAGGGCAGCCATGAGACCGGTGAGAGTTGGAAGTGAATCCGCTGTTTATCCCACAGGGGTAAAATCAGAGAGTCCTGCCATGTGATGTTTCCTGCAGCATGACAATCGCTTAACAGCTTTTGCGTGGCCTGGTAGGCACCGATTAACAGGTGCGTCCCGTTATCGCACAGCTCGCCTGATGTTTTATCGATAAAGCAGCGGGTGCGGCCACCGGCCTTGGGAGCCGCTTCGAAGAGATCAACCTTCAAACCTGCCTCTGCCAGACGAATCGCAGCTGTCAGGCCGCATAATCCGCCTCCGATGACTGCAACAGAGTGGCTGATGTCAGAACTCCAGTTTCAACGGCAAACCTTTATTTACCGCTTTCAGTTCATAACGCCAGCTACGCCAGGCAATCCATATTTTCCTCAAGGGAAGAATCTGAACCGGGTGATGAAAAACATCAAAATTGATCTCCCTGAGCTTTTGCAGGTAGGCATAATAGATGGTTCCCATCACAATCGAGGGTCTGAGGCTTTCCCTGTCTTCATCGGGCAGCTGGGACAGTGCATGCCTGTAGGCTGCTTCTGCTTTGTCGCCATACTCGCGCAGCAGCTGCTGCATACCATCACTGCAATCACCATCCTTGAAGGCCTGATCGCTGACGCGATAACGGATACGATCTTCCTGGGGCAGGTAGATGCGTCCCATGCGGGCATCTTCAGCAACATCACGCAGAATATTGGTTAATTGCAGAGCTTCTCCGAGTGAGGTGGCGAAATCACGACTCTTGCGGTTGTTGTATCCGAATATTTCAATGCTCAACAGACCGACCACGCCGGCAACGCGATAGGCATAAAGAGAGAGGTCGGATGCTTTCAGAATGGGTTTGCGTTTCACATCCATCAGCATGCCGTCAATGATTTCAACCAGCAGTTCCTCATTAATGGGGAAATGCTGATGCGCCCAGTGCAGTTCTCTGCCGACAGGATGCTGCGGTTTGCCGGCAAATGCCTGTGACAACTCATGTCGCCAGAAGCCCAGCTTGGTCAGGGCAACTTCCTGCTCCTTGACCTCGTCGGCAATGTCATCCACTTCCCGGCAAAATGCATAGAGCGCCATGATTGCACGCCTCTGATCCTCGGGCAGAAACAGAAATGCATAAAAAAACGAGGAGCCGGAACCGCGTGTTTTACCCCGGCAATACTGTTCAGGTGTCATGATTTGCCCGCTTTAGGCGGGAACAACGTGTCTTTGAGTACAGGCAACAGCAGTTTTTTCCATTCACTTTTGCTCAGTGTCGTGCGCTCTTTCAAGGGCTGCTCCGCTGTTTCGATTTTTTTCAACATCAGGCGACCGCCGTGGATAGTGGCTGCGATCTGCAAGCGCAGGCGCAAGGGGATCATGGCAAGCAGAGGAACGCCCTCTTCAAGCATGCTGCGCGTTTGGGCAATCGCTTTGTGCAACACAGGTTGCAGGGCCTGCGCATCAATATCGCCACCGAGAAGCTGTTGGCCGGAGAGACCAGCCTCCTGAAGCCAGCATTCGGGCAGATAGCAACGGCCACGCGGCAGGTCGACACTGAGGTCCTGCCAGAAATTGATCAGCTGCAGGGCCGAGCATATTTTATCCGAGCAGTAATAGGCCTGTGAACTGTTCACCCGATGCAGCATCAGCATGAGGCGGCCAACCGGATTGGCCGAATGCCTGCAGTAAAACAGCAGCTCTTCGAGTGTGGCATAACCATGCAGGGTGACATCCATGCGGAAGGCGATAAGCAGATTATCCAGCTCATCAACGTCCAGATTGAATGTGCGTATCGCATCGCCCAGCGCCAGAAATACCGGATGATTGATCGATGCATCGTTTTCACAGCGTTCGAGCAGTGTTTCCCAGGCATCGAGCTGTTTCAGGCGCGTTGCTGGCAGCGCATCACCCTCATCGGCCAGATCATCGGCATGGCGGGCAAAGGCATAAATGGCGGCAACGGCAGGGCGCAAACGGGCAGACAGCAATTTGGATGCTGTCGGGAAGTTCTCATAGTGGTTCCGTGCGATATCCAGACAATGTTGATAAGCTTGCGCTAGCTGCATTGGCTGGCCTGTTGAGGCTTGCATGGCGGCATGGTGGCGTTGTGGCGTGTTTTCCGCAAGTCAGAAAAGAGGGGATTATTTGGATATGAACAGACAGGCAGATGGTAAACGTGTAGCGGTGGTCGGTGGCGGTGTTATCGGCTGCCTGACAGCGCTCTACCTGCATAAGCTTGGTGCAAAACCTGTCATTCTCGAAAAAGGCAATACAGGCCGTGAATCAAGCTGGGCCGGTGCCGGTATTCTCTGCCCGATTCACCCCTGGCTCTATCCGGACAGCTTTACCCATCTGATTGATGCCAGCCTCGCCATGTTTCCGGCCATGAATGCCATGCTGGAAGAGCAGAGCGGCCTGAAAACCGAGTGGTTGTCGTCAGGTATGCTGATTCCGATGTTTGCCGATGACCGTATTCATCATCGTGAGCAGGCACTGGCCTGGTCAAAACGGTTCGGCTGGAAGGTTGAAGAGCTCGATACAAAACAGACCTGTGAACATGAGCCAACCATGAGCGATCAGCTAAACGGATCGTTGCTGTGGCCGGAGGTTGGGCAGGTGCGTAATCCGCGTCTGCTGGCAGCAGTCAAACAAGCGCTGGAGAACTGTGGTGTTCAGATCCGTGAACAGGCGGAAGTGATCGGTGTCGGCAAAAACGGGCAGGGTGATGTTTCATCCGTAACACTTGCCAATGGAGAAAGCATAGAAGTTGATGCGGTGCTTCTGGCTGCAGGCAGCTGGAGCGGCGAGTTGGCGCGCCAGATCGGTCTTGATCTGCCGGTGGAGCCGGTAAAAGGGCAGATCGTGCTGCTCAGGGATGAGCCGGGTAAAGTCAAACACATCATCAAACATGACGATGTCTATCTGGTGCCGCGTGCGGATGGTCATATTCTTGTCGGTGCCAGCATGGAGCGGGTCGGCTTCCGGCCCGGCACCACAGAATCAGTGGTAAATAACCTGCTTGAAGCAACCTGGCGCATTACACCGGGGCTCAAAGGTGCCGCGATTGTCGAGCAGTGGATGGGTTTCCGTCCGGGCAGTCCTGACGGCATGCCGTATCTCGGCCCTGTTGAAGGGCATCCGGGTCTCTGGGTCGCAACCGGCCACTATCGCAATGGCGTAGCCCTGGCCCCGGGTACCGCCGATATCATGAGTCGCTGGATTATGGGTGAAACACCAGCAATTGATTTAACAGATTTCAGGGTGGATCGGCCTGTGCTTAATCTGTCCAAAGTAGGTTTTCCCGCCGCAGCCTGATCCGATTGGTTTGATGGTAGAACTGACATGACGCATGCGCAGACGGCGACGCCGAATAGGGCAGCATGGAGCTCATCACGCGGGGGCGGACCTGTCTATGACGATATGAGCCTCTATGATTTTCCTTTCAGGATGAAACAGCTGTTTTGATTTTTGCTAAATTGGTTTCAACAAACATCAGTATATTCTGACACTGTTCTTCGTCCAGCAGTCCGAGTCCATAATGGGCAATAATATAGCAGAATGAAAATGCCATGACGGGGTCATTCAGGTTGCGGTTACCTGCCTCCTGATTGGCGATATAGCTGCCTATGGCAGCATTTCTTGCATTTGCCTGACACTCATCGGAACTCACGAGATCACGAAACTTCAGGCAGACCAGTGGTGCCATATGAAACAGGTCCGATTCCATGATCAGTTTCCCTTCTGCTGCGGCAAACGGGATAGCTTTTTTTGCATCCAGATACGCATCCATGATTTCAATAACCCAACCTTCATTGGATGTCGCGAGTGGTCTTGGGTATTTCATGAGTAGTTCCTTTACAGACAGTGAATTTGGTAGGTGCGCCGCACTATAAACTTATTCAGGTTGATTGCGCATGAAATCGGCGACACCATAAAGGGACGCATACAACTCATCCCGCAGGTTTTGATCTTCGATTACATCATCAAGTGCATGTTTCATGCAGAGCATCCATTGATCACGTTCGGACTCGCCGATGGAAAAGGGCATATGGCGCATACGCAGGCGAGGGTGGCCGAATTGCTCGATATATAACGATGGACCGCCCATCCAGCCGGAGAGAAACATGAACAGCTTGTTTTCGGCCGATTGCAGATTATCCGCATGCATCCAGCGTATGGTTTGCGTTTCCCGCAACTCATCCATGTGCCGGTAGAACGACTGCACCAGACGCCGCAGCGGAGCTTCGCCGCCAATGCGTTCGTAAAGAGTGCGGGAGTCACTGCTGATCTGCATGGGATATGGTTCCTTTATGGGTTGTGATGCGGCAATGAAAAAGGCCGGACATATATGCCCGGCCTCTGTTTCACTGGTCGTTCAGATCGTTTTGGAAAAGCTCGAGCCTTCTTTCTTCTTCTGCAGATACTCATCAAATACCATAGCGACGTTACGGATCAGCAGGCGTCCGGCAGGCAAAACAGTCAAGCCATCTTCACGCAGCTCCACCAGATTATCCCTGGCCATCTCATCAAGGTCGGCAATGCCATCGGCAAAGTGTTCCCTGAAGTTGATGCCGAACTCGCTCTCGAACTGGGTGTAGTCGAGCGCAAAATCACACATCAGACGCATGATGACCTGACGGCGCAGATGATCTTCATCGGAAAGGATATAACCACGGAAAACCGCGAATTCATCATTACCGACAGCATCCGCATAAGCATCCATCTCTTTGGCATTCTGGAAGAAACCGCCACCGACGTAACCGATGGATGTCACGCCGAGTCCGATCAGGTCGCAATCGGCCTGAGTGCTGTAACCCTGAAAATTGCGGTAGAGCTTGCCGTTTTGCTGGGCGATAGTCAGTTCATCTTCCGGTTTGGCAAAGTGATCCATGCCGATAAATACATAGCCGGCATCGAGCAACTTGTTGATGCTGTGCTCAAGGATATTCAGCTTGTCCTGTGCGCTCGGTAAGGCAGATTCATCAATGCGGCGCTGCGGCATAAACATATGCGGCAGGTGGGCGTAGTTGAACAGGGCAATGCGATCAGGGTTGAATTCAATGATGGTGTTCAGTGTCGCATCGAAGGTTTCCACGGTCTGATGCGGCAGGCCATACATCAGATCAATGTTCATCGATTCAAAACCATGCTGACGCGCTTCACCGAGCACGCGCAGCGTTTCTTCCTTGGACTGAATGCGATTCACAGCCTTCTGCACGATCGGGTCGAAATCCTGTACGCCCATGCTCATGCGATTGAGCCCAATCTCCTGCAGCACGCGTACGGTATTTTCATCACATTCGCGCGGATCAATCTCGATGCTGAACTCGCCTTCATCTTTGGCAACAAAATTAAAGCGTTCACGCAAACGCTTCATAATGGCGCGCATCTGATCATTGTTCATGAACGTTGGTGTGCCGCCACCGAAGTGAAGCTGGGTTACCGGGCGACGGCTATTGCCCATGGCATCGGCAACACGATCAATCTCTTTGAGCAGCAGCTCGAGGTAAGGTGCGGCACGATCATACTGTCTGGTGACAATCTTGCTGCAGCCGCAGTAGTAACAGACGGTATTGCAGAACGGAATATGGATATACAGGGAGAGCGGCGCATCATCATCAGCGACACGCTTGAGCGTGGCCTCATAATCCGCTGCGCCAATGCCGGTGTGGAACATCGGAGCAGTAGGGTAGGAGGTATAACGCGGACCTGCCTTGTCATACTTTTTAATGATTTCCAGATCGAAAAGATCAGCGCCCCCCAGTTGGGAGGCGCCTTTCACGGGACTGTATGTCATTACTTTGTACTATGCCTCATGTGAGCGATGATATCCTGAATATCATCAGCTGGCAGTTTGGCGACATGCTGGCCGGCACGGTCAACGTGACGACCGTGACGGATACGCAGGTCAAGCAGACGATCACTCATGTCTGCAATAGAGAGAGTGTTTGCTGCATTACCGGTGAACTTGATGTCAGCCGCAGTTTTATGGCATGCGACACAGTTCTCGGCAAACAGCTTGCCGCCTTTGGCAACATCGGCTTTATAACGCAGTCCGTAGACATAATTGGCAACATCAGCAATATCTTCATTGCTCATCTGATGACGTTTGCTGGTCATTTTGGCACCAGGGCGACCATAACGCATAGTGTGCGTCACTTCTTCCAGACTGAGCTTTGAATAGACAAGATTCTTGGCACCCATGCCTGTCTGGGCACGGCCATCCACGCCATGACAACTGGCGCAGATCGCTACAAAACGCTCTTTGCCGTTTGCCAGGTTCGGTGTGTAATCAAATGTCTTGATATAATCGATAACCGCTTCGATCTGCAAACCATCCAGATCATATTTTTTCGGTGTCATCGCTGTGCCGTTAATGCCGTAAGTGATAATGCGACGCATTTCATCACCGCTCACCAGCTTGGCCATAGCCCTGTGGTTGCGCGCCGGAAACGGCTGCAAGGCCTTACCAAATGCGGATGCAGTTCCATCCATGCCATGACAGGAAGCACAGTTACTTTCGTACAGCTTCTTGCCATCAAGGTTGTGATCATTGCCGGCAACCGCTAGTACCGGCATGGCAATAAGAGCGAGTGCTACCCCGATCAATCGTTTTAATTCCATAAGAACATCTCCTCCCGTGAGTGAAAGGCTAACTATTTACTACACGGTTTATTAGCGCAAGGGCTGACTGTTACTTCTGGTTCTCTTGAATATATGCAACAAGTGCATCCACATCAGCTTCGCTCAGCTTTTTGACTACACCTTTCATCATTTTTACGCGATCAGTGGTCAGAGCTGATTTCAGTACGGCCGGATCTGTGCTCATGTCTTTAAATGCAGGACCGGTTTTTTTCTTGTCTATGCCATGGCACATCTTGCAGTTTTTGCTGTACAGTTTTTCTACATCGATGCCGTCATCACTGGCTAATGCTGCCTGTGAAGTTAGCCCCAGAAAAGCTGCGGCTAAGATTATTGCAATTGAGTGTTTCATGTTGTTTCTCCTTTTTTTTCTCTCCACTATGGGAGTAGTTTAATCTCTTGTAGTCACAGTCACGAGAGGAATGATTGCGCTTAGAGTTTAAATCATTGCACCTGATGGGACACTGACAGCATCGGGTCCTTCACTGCTGACTGCTGATAAAAGCAATCAGCGCGTCAATTTCTGCAGGCTTCAGGATTTCACCAAATGCAGGCATGGGAAAAGGGCCTGCGTTGTCAACGCCTTCGGTAATGGCTCCCCTCAGGGCAGCCGGGTCTTTATTCATATCTTTAACGGCCGGCCCCATCTTTTTGCTGTCCAGGGCATGGCAGGCGGTGCATTTGTCATTAAACAGCAACTGCCCGTCATCATCGGCAAGTGCTGTCTGCGGCGATAAAGCCAGATAGCAGCAACCGACAATCATTATTGCACATAATTTTTTCATTTAAGTACCCAGCGTGTATGCAGCTTACATCTCAACAGGTTCGACAATCGGCTTGTAGAACCACATCTGGTAGAGCGATACAAGAATCTGGATGGTCAGCGATATGCCCATCAGACCGCCGGCCATGACCACTACAAAGGCAAAACCCGGGATATACTTTGTGATATACCAGGAAAGGATGTCGACAAGAATGGCCAGAAACGGCACTGCAACCGTGACGCGTTTAATCATGACCGGCATTTCACACAGGATGAATATGCGACCGACGAAAAAGAGGATAAAGGCAATGCCGAACAAGTGGATGTGGGATACGCGAACCAGACTCTGGATCGAAGCGCCGGTATCAGCTCGGGCCAGTTTCATAACATCATTGTAACTGGTCAGCGGCGGCAATCCCATGCCTGACTCGACAGAATGGCAGCCAATGCAGTTACTGTTCAGGATAGGTGCTACGTTTTCGTTAAAGGACTCTTCCGTACTGCCGGCGTCTATCCAGTCAATGATCACCTGTTTTTGTTCAGGCGTTTCAAGGTTTGCATCCATGCCGCCATTCAGGCCGGCGCCAAGACGTGTCTGCTGATGTTGTCCGTAGTAAGCGATTTTTACATCTTCTACCGAAAGCCCCGGTTTGCCATCGCGTCCTTCGTGCGAAAAGAAGGTGTGGCCAAGGGCGAACAGGTAACCGAGGCCGATGGTGATAAGAAACATGGTATCGAGAATTTTTTCGCTGACTGAGGCATCGGCGAAACGGCGGTAGTGAGGCATGAAGGCTCCTTTTTGAAAGCAACGGCATTATAGCCAGGAACGGAATTTCGTCAATTATTTCAAATGGTTGACCAGTGCGCTTGGGTATTGGGCCTTATACCATGAAATGGCAGACAGTTCGTCAAAGATATAACCATCGAGTTGAGCCTCATAAGCGCTCTTTAAAAGGTGACCCATGGAAGGGCCCGGGGCTACTCCCAGCGCAAGCAGCAGCTTGCCGGTTAAGATGGGCCGGGGTTGATTTTGATGGTGTTGCAGCAGGGTTGCCTTGTTCAGCCACTCCAGTGCAGGCCTTGAAGGCAGCGCAGGTGCGCGACCTGATGCATCGGCTTCAACCAGCATTTCCCACAACTCGATATTTGCCGGTTCAAGCCGGTGGGCAAGCCTTCTCACCGCACGATCACTGGGTTCACCATGCAGGTGAGTAATGTGCTCCAGTACCAGTGGTTTGATATAGTCAAACAGTGATGCCGGCGCACCAATTGAGGAGAGGAAGGCGTCGGCCGGTTTAACACCGGCTTCGCTATGACCCGGTGAAATAATGCGACCGTGGTGACCGATTGTGGTTGCGACGGGCTTTCCGAAATCATGGCTCAGTGCAGCGAATACCAGTCGTTGGCGAAGCGATGGCTGTAATTCGTTCCTCGAGGCAATGGCGGCAGCCTGGTCACAGCATTGCAGTATATGGATCCAGACATTGCCTTCGGGGTGCCAGTGTGGGTCCTGAGGACAGTCAACAAGGGCCTGGAGTTCGGGATACAGCGTGATCCAGCCGCTATCCATTAATAGCTGCAGGCCATAAGAGGGGTATGGCGAACGCGACCATTTTTGCCATTCGGCCCAGACCCTTTCTTTCGGCAGTGTTACTGCTTCTCCGATCAGGTCACGACACAGGGCGGCAGCCTCATGATGCAGGGAGAAGCCAAACCTTGCGGCAAACTGCATGGCTCGCAGTGGTCGAAGCGGATCTTCACTAAAAGCATGACTTACATGTCTCAACTGTTTGTTATTCAGGTCTTTCTCACCATTATGGAAATCAAGAAGTTGGCCTGTTAAAGGATTTAACATCATGGCATTGATAGTGAAGTCGCGCCTTGATGTGGCGGCTTCCGGCGAAAGGTGCGGGTCGGAATTTATCAGGAATCCACGGTGACCCTGTGTTTTTTTTTGCTCCGTTCGAGGCAGGGCAACATCGATTTCCAGTTCGCCAAGCCAAAGCTTGAATACGCCGAATTGCTTGCCTACCAACTCTACTCTGCCCATTTTCTTTAATGCTTTTTGAAGTGATTCCACAGGCAGGTTGAATACTTCCAGATCAAAGTCATTGGGAGTGATGCCAAGTAAAAGGTCGCGCACACAACCACCGACAAGCCAGGCTGTTGCATTTGTATGCGCCAGGTGCTGGCAAACCTCAATCAATGAGACAGGTAGAACACTGGTATCAATCGTTGTACGGGACATCTCCTTATTCCACGTTTGATGTAACCAAATGGCAAGTGAATGCTTCAGGAGTCTGGGAAGACTCAGGCTGAAATAGGTTATGACAGGGGTAAATAAGCCGGATCAAACGAAAAAAGCACCTGCGATTTCTCGCAAGTGCTTTTAATGTTGGCATCCCCAAGGGGATTCGAACCCCTGTTGCCGCCGTGAAAGGGCGTATAAAGCCACTTTTCATGCACTTTTCGCTACCGAAGTATACCGATGATAATCTATTTTAATCAAGTATTTATATCGTTTGGTTACCACAGTATACTAACGTATACCTTGATTGTTTTTGTGGGGCTAGTGCCGCAAAATTGCCGCAAATTCGAGATGGTATGCACTCGAAGTTTACTCCCTCAATGTTCCCAACCATGAAACTTTCCGGATTTGGCCAGCAGGCAATATCGACTATGTATACTGCGTCGCTATGAGCAAAGACACTATCATATTCAAACCGGTTTTCACACTGAATGAGGCTGCGGCATTTCTGGGTAAGGGGCCTCAGACATTAAGGAACTGGCGCTGCGAAAAGAGGCTGCCTTGTCCTGTAGGTTATTCTGAGCAAGGCAGCGACAGGGTCATGTTTCTTGGTGTATCTCTTTTACGCTACCTAAGTGAAGTAGGGTGTGAACCGTCCGTTCCTATAAATTACAACACGACGGTGCTTAAAGCGATTTTCACATTGAAGGAGGCAGCAGCGTTTCTAGGCAGGACAGACAGATGTTTGAGGGATAGGCGTCGAGATGGGTTGCCTTGCCCTGAAAGCTATACAGAGAAAGGGAGTGACAGGATATACATTACTGGAACTTCATTATTACACTATCTTAGTCAGGTTAGCGGAGAGCCAATTGATAATATCATCGTTGAACTGCCAAACAATCAGCAAAAGTCTTTGCGAAAAAAGAAAACCAAGGCTGATGGGATCAGGGAAAGGCAAGAGGGGTTGAAGAACTTCTCCATGGGCATGAAGACTAGTACAGAGGAGGGTGGCTGAGAATGCCACCAGTAGATGGTGGTGTTCTTATCTCACCTTGCTGTTCGCACCACAGACTGTCAATCAGCGTCCAATTTTGACCCCCTGTCAGCGTCCAAAATTGACCCCCCTAAAGGTGCCCGAAATCATGCTCGATTGGTAAACCTCCAGCTCTGATTTCCGGTCTCAATAATGTCGCAATGATGGGTGATCCGATCGAGCATTGCGGTTGTCATTTTGGCATCGCCAAATATCTGGGACCACTCGCCGAAACTGAGGTTGGTCGTAATGATCAGTGACGTAACTTCGTAGCAGCCGCTGACAAGATGGAATAAGCGCGCTGCGCCAGCCTGTG
>MNWZ01000007.1 GCA_001871925.1 Zetaproteobacteria bacterium CG1_02_53_45 | reverse complement strand
GAGTCCTGCAATAGAAACCGTGACAGCGCTGGTCGCGCTGCTTGATAAAACTGTCGTTGAGCCATTTAACGGATGGTTATAAACATTGATTGCCGGTTTGACCGGCGGATTGTGCACAAAGGCCTGATCGATCACCTTGCCCCCGCCTGTTGAGGCAACGGCAATCGCCGGCAGCACACCGCGCAGCTTCCAGATGGTGCGCGACAGATCACTGATATCGCGCACCATCTGGTCTACTGCCACTTTGTGCATCGTTGCTGTGGAATCACGCAGCACGGCCACGGCGACCAGGCCTACAATCGCCAGATACACCATCACCTCGACCAGCGTGAAACCGGATGAACCATGCAATGCCTTTTTTTTCATAAACGGACTGAAGGCACCCCCCGAAAGGGGTGCCTCAGCCTGAGTCCATTTACTGTTAGAGAACATTTACAGTTGTCTCATGATGAGAGAAGAAATGAACGGAAATATCCGTTCCTGCTTCTCTAACCCCATCAGCTTCCAGTAAACACCATGGATACAGTAGCAGTACCTGGCGCATTACATTCAGTGTTGGCAATCGACAGGCTTGTAATCTGTCCTGCAGTACCGGCGGTACCACCGGTTACAGTCACTGACACAAAACTACTGTTCACACGGGAAGCGATTTCCACACAACTGGCAACAGGAACTGTTGCATAGGTCATTGTATATTGATTCGTATCAGCTGCAGCAGCAAGTGTTACAGCGCCACCAAACACGTTGGTGATCTGGTTGGCTGTTCCAAGCATATTGTCAGGTACAGCGTTGGTAGCCAGAAGTCCGCCTGCCGAGAGCCCTGTATATCCAGTACGAGTACCTTTAAAGCTGGAAATACCACCAGCAAGAGAAGTGATGTTTTTGATCGCGGTGGATGTCCTGTTGGCTTCATTGGCCTGTCCGAACTGGGTTACGATCAGTACCAGACCCAGACCGATCAGGGCGATTACCACCATGAACTCGATCAGCGTAAAACCACGTTGTTTCTTTTCTATTTCTTTCATTATTTTCATGTTGTTTCTCCATTTTTATATTTACAGCTCTCGCTGTATGACTTCCCCCCCTCTTATCGAAAGGAGTTACTACCGGGAAAACCCGATCTCCGGCCCCTGTTTAAGCGGGCACAAAACTTTTCAGCCCTGCCGGACTCTTAGCCGGCAAGGTTTTTCACCTCCTGAATCAGCTGGTAAAAACCGCCGAGCAGAAAAACCAGACTACCGCCGATGGCTACCACGCCGGAGGTGGTCAACACCTGCCCCACCCCCTTGATCCAGCTCACCGTGTTCTCCACCGCTTCGCGGCCGAGAATCTTCATCGACTCTTCAAAGGAGCCGGAATCGCCGAAAATCTCCAGACTGATCGAGGTTTCCTCATTAAACAGACCGGTATCGAGCGAGTTGCCGCTCGATTCACCATTGGCCAGCCGGCTCAAAATAGTGTCGATATGCCAGGCGATATAAGGCGATGAGTTCGAGCGCAACTGCAGCAGCGAGTCGCGCATGGTCACACCGGCTTCGAGCATGGCCGAGAGACCGACCAGAAAACCGGAGCCGGAGATCACGCGGTACACCGAGAAGGGGTAATAGCGATCCAGCTGCTTGCGCACCTTGCCGGTATAACGCGGCATGGCCCAACCGATCAGCACCATCAGCGCCACGGCAGCCGCTGCCACATAAGGTCCGAAATTGCGGATGAAGGTGAGTACGGCATGCATGGTCTGGGACAATGGCGGCCACTTATCCAGCGGCATCAGCGTTTCAATACGCGGCAGAATCATCAGCGCAAACAGCATATACAGGCCCATCAGCACCATCGTCAGTACCAGCGGATAGGAAACGGCACCGATCACGGCCGATTTGATGCGGGTCAGCGATTCATTCACGAAGATCGCCTCGGTTAATCCGCGCTCAATATCGCCGGAACGCTCTCCGGCATTGATCAGCATAATCTCGGCATCGGGTGCCCAGCCTCTCAGCGCATTGGCAAATACCACGCCGCCCGCAGCATGACGCATATCCTGATAGACATAGCCCAGCACGCGCGCCCCCACCCGTTTATCCAGCTTGCGCTTGGCATAGGCGCTGAGCACCTGCTCCATCACGCGCATCAGCGGAATGCCATAAGCCAGCAGCGAGACCAGCCGGCGATAGAGCGAGAGACGAACACTGCCACTGAACTGCATGGCCAGAAATTTCATGTCCACTTTGTTGCCGAGTTCGCGCAGATCAAGGTTACTCATACTTTCACCTCGATGGGCAGCTGCGTCGCCCCCATATCTGCCAGATAACCGTCATCGGCCACTATGGAGGCGCTTAGCGGACCGACGCCCGCTTCAGCCACCAGCGGGCATACAATGCCCTCAATGACTTTATTCAGAGCATGCTCGACAACGGTCAGACCGCCATTTCTGCGCCAGTGTTTGAGCAAATCGCCATCGCGCCCCTCGCCGATCATCTCCAGCATCTTCTCATCGGGGATCAACACTTCGGCAACCACGGTTCGCCCGTTGGAACCGTGCGAGCATTTGCTGCAGCCATCGACACTGGCCAGATTCACATCATTGATGCGCAAACCTTTTTTGCGGGCAACAAAATCCCAGCGCATCTGCGCCGCCTTCCATGCCGCCTCATCACCAAGCCTGCGTATGCCGATCTCGGTCGCACCGGCTTTATCGCTCAGTGGCACTGCGCAGTGCGGACAGGTGATGCCAAGCAGCCGCTGATAAATCAGGCCGGAGAAAAAACCCTTGCTGCCCATCACCGGACGCTCCACGCCCAGCTGCTCCAGACGCTGAATAATGGTGATCACGCCCGCGGTATGCAGGGTAGTCAGGGTTTTATGGCCGGTCAGTGTGGCCTGCTGCAGCAGCTTCGCAGTCTCTTCATCGCGCACTTCGCCCACCATGATGATATCCGGATCGCAACGCATCACCGCGCGCATGGTGGCGGCAAAGGCGCTGGCACCGGCATCGCCTCGGCGGGTTACCGGCACCTGCGTGGCGCCGCTGATAAAATATTCCGGTGGATCTTCAATGGTAATCAGCTTCAGCGAGGGCTCGTTGCGAATCTTCTCGCTGAGCAGCACGTTCAGCGAGGTACTCTTGCCTGAGCCTGTTGTGCCGGAGACAACCAGTACGCCGCTGGGCTGCGCCATGGCCGAGCGGATCAGCAACTCCTGCTGGCGATCATAACCGAGATCGCGCACCGATATTTTCCCCTGCTCCTGACCGATAGGCAGGATTCGGATAATCACATCATAGCCATCGGGCGAAGCCGGAATGGAGTTAAGTCGCAACCGCACACGGGTGCCATTAATGACTTTATCCACCAGCGCGAACTGCGGTGCGCGCGGGTTGAAGGTCACACCATCAAGCTCTTCTGCGGTTACAGCAAACGCCACACCGGAAAGTCTGTGTGCATAATCAAACGACCAGGTCATCACCTCTTTCAGACGCCCGTGAATACGAAAGCGAACCTTGGCCTGCAGGCTGTGCAGTTCAATATGCACATCACTGGCACCCTGACGCATAGCATCGGCAACCATCTGCAGAAACTCTGACTGCAGCTTGGTATCCTCTTCATTGTTCAGGTTCGATTCACGCGCTTGGTACTGCTGCAGCAGCATGTTCAGCAAGCCGGGATCAGCCTCGCGAATACGTACGCGCAGATAACGATTGCTGTTGATCAGCTTTTCCCGCAGCGCGAATGCCTCCGGCAAATTACCATCCTGCAGGATCAGCGCTGTCTCATCATTCATGGCCAGTGCACAGACGCGCCCTTCCGATGCCTCGACAATGCCGGCAAAGGGCGGGATATCCTCCATGCGGGTAATCTTGATCACTGCAGGCTTCCTTCTGTTGTCTGGGCATTGCCCTCGTCAGCAGAGGTGGCGTCCAGACCGATCTGCATCGGCGAGCCATGCACATCGAGCGCAACCCCCAGCACGGTCACATCGATGACTTTCACTCCCATATCCAGCGTATCGCCCTTTTTCACATCCATATAACGATTGCCATAACGGATACCGGCCACCAGCTGACCTGCATGAGTCCGGATCATCTCCAGTGTGATTTTCGGTATATGCACAATTTCGGGTTTACCGCTGCTGCCCAAACCCGACTGATAATAGCGCATATCCTGTTCCTGCCGCTGCAGCTGCACCTCGCGCAGCTTCAACAGGCGCGTATTCACTTCGATCTGGCGCTCAATCTCCAGCAGCTCATCGGCTGTTTCACCATCAGCAGCATGCAGGCTTGGCGTGCACATGAATAACAGTGCAATCATCAGGCTGCAGCCCTTCACTGAAAACAGGGGGAAATGCCTTTCAGCCATTGTTCTTCGCATAAATTAACCCCTCAATTTCACAACGTTTGCTGGTGAAATCGAATGCCAGATGTCCCACGGATACATTGGGATGCTGGAGCAGACTGAGCGCCGACTGCATACGCCCGAACGAAGTGCCTACTTTCCAGTAGATTGGACTGACTCTGGACATCATTGGATAACCCGGTACAGCCGATGCCCAGGCAGGGGATGCAGTGAGCAGACCAGCCTGCATATCACTCTGGGCAATGCGCTGCATCAGGGTAATCGCATCAATATCCCGCATTACTTCCAGATCATAGTAGTTCATAGGCACCGGAATCTCGGTGAGCGGCCAGGCCAGCATGGCCGAGCTGCCATCCGCGCTCCATGTAATATTCTCTTTGCCTTCGATAAATGGGCCGAGCAGACCATTGCCGCGTTTGTATTCGAGGCGAACCTGATCATTGATCAATATTTTTTGCAGCTGCCAGCCCTGACTATCCATCCGTGCTGCAGCCAGTGTGATACGAACCACCTCAAACATATTGTCTGCCTGATGCGCAGCGCGATAACTGTTGGCCTGCTGCTCCTGTTTCTTCATCGCCAGCATCTGCTGCAGTCGGGTCTCTTCAGCAATCTGCTCCTGCTGCTGGTTCTGATTGTTTTGCTGCCACCAGCCATAACCGAAATATCCGGCAGTCAGCACCGACATGGTGATTACGGCACCATATAACGGTTTTTTGTAATTCATGTTGTTCGTCCGCATACCGGACACTTTCGGTGCATCCTTCAGCCCCTGCAGCTCAAGCTTCTGGGCCCCCGCAAACAGGAAGCCCGCAGACAACTCATCAAACAGCAACGGCTCATTTTCCGGAATGGTTATAGAGCCCACATGCAGCAGATAACGATCATCTGGCACTATGTCTTCAAGCATCTCCAGCGCAGTAGGCAGATCCTCATAGGCAAGCAGTGCATCTGTACCAGGTGCGACAAATCCGGCGATGGTGCCGCACAACCAGCAGCGCTTGCGATCCACCGGCATAACGATGATGCCATTGGGCACCTGCCCGACCACCCAGGCCGCCAGTGAAGGGATACCATTCTCGCCATCACCCTCACCGAATTGCCGTGAGGTGGAGCGTTTGATCAGAATACCACCCTTTTTCCGGCTGCGACTGTCCGCCTCAGCCTCACTGAGGAACTTCCAGGCGATTTCAATCAGCACCTGTTCGTTATCAAGGATCAGGCGACTCACTGCTTTGTCTCCACAATATGCGGTGTGATCATGACAATCAGAGAGGTCTTCTTTTTCTCAGCCAGATTCTCTCCGCCCAGCAGAATGTTTTCAGGCACGCCCATGCCCTGCTTGTTGGAAGTGAGTTGCTCCTGCTCAAAGCCGGTAAGAATCAGGGTTTCACCGCTCCTGAGCATAGCCCGCTGCAGAATACTTCTGGAGATCACTTCCGGTGTCTGAATGGTCAGTGCGTTGGCGCCGGTGCCGCTGGAAATAGTGCCCAAGCTTTGTAGCGAAGAGATATTAAGCGCACACTGCAGCATCAGCCGTTTTTCATCGAGCACCCTCGGCATCACATTCATCTGGAAACCGGTATTGACCGTACCCGGAGTCAGGGTCGGTCCGGTTGCCACACCGGTGGATATGGAACCGGACTGGGTGCTGGCCAGATAGGTGACCGAACGCTGCAGGTTAATCGGAACCGGCTGGTTGTTCATGGTTACCATCGTACCGCTGGTGACAATAGCCACCTTGCCGATCTTGCTCAGCGCCTTGATGACAGCATTGGTGCCCTGCCACTGATTCCAGCCCGGAGCGGTGGACAGCAAGGTTGCCGTTAATGTGGAGAGGCCGACCTGCGCGGCCGGAGCGCTTTGCAACGCCAGCGTGCCGCCCCCCTGCACAGTGGTAAAAAAGGCATTCCAGTCGATCTGGTAATCATCCTTATCGGTAAGTTCGAGTGAATAGACATGCACATCCACCATCACCTGCGTATTCATGGAGGCATTCAGCTTATTGATAACTTTTTCGACGCTCTCCAGTGCAGGCGGCGCATCGGTAACCGAAATCAGCCCCAGCGATTCCGATGCCTCGATCTTGCCCAGCGGAGAGGCGAGGGATTTCACCATTTTCACCAGATCAGCCCAGATCTCGGAACTCATTTTGACCTGCACATCCTGGGTTCCCGCAGTGACAGCTCCTCCCCCCGCATCGGCGCCGCCTGTGCCACCGCCTCCCGATGCACTGTCTCCAGCACTGCCTACGGTTGCGTTGGACTCCATTTTTCCGCCCAGCGTTGAGAGATGGAAGATGCGGGTATCGAGCAGATAAAATTCCACCAGTTCACCGGAGATACGCCAGTAGATGCCCAACTGCCCGGCCAGATGATCGAGCAAACCGCGCTTTGAACCATTGTAATCGATAGATACCCGACGTTCCGATGAGGTTTTTTCATTGCCTGCATCGCCCCCTGCAGCACTGCTGTTAGTGCCACTGACTGCAATGGCAGCCATGGCATCGGGTTTGATGGAGATGCCGGTGTGTATGACTTCACTGACCACGGCAAACATCTCGGTAGCCGGCCGGGAGCTTGCCACCCTGAGTGTCACCGGATCATTCAACCATGTTGGCTCGGCAGCCCTGATCTCCAGCTCTTCAGCCGAAACCCAGAAGCCACTGTCATGTGTAATGGATTTATATTCACGAACCTGCTGTTTCACCTGCTCTTTGAGCACATCAGTTTGCTGTGCACTCTCTTTAAAACGATTGTTAACCTCGCGGTTGGTGGCGCACCCGGAGAGCATTGCCATGATCAGGATCGAAACCGAGGCCAGAGTTGCAAATCGCTTCATGGCCTTGCTACCTCCCGCATTTCATGTTCAGCAAACACCTGCTGAATTAACAGCACATGATTGCCATCAAACCAGGTCAGCTTGAGGAAAATGCCGCGTTTGAAATAGGCATCTACAATTTTTTCAAGAATCTCGGAAACGTCACCTGAGAGTCGGGCATCCATTCCCACCCGGAAATCGTGTTTGATCTCCCAAACAAGTTTCCATCCATTGCTGTTGAGCAGCGGCTCTATATTTTCCTTCAGGGTTTTACTGCCAATCAACATCCAGCCTGTGTTTTGATTGGCTTGAACAACTTCAGCGCGGTGGGGCTCTGTCGCAGCAGGTTCTTGCTGTTCGGCAGGTTCGACGTCATTACTCGGCTTTTCCGCCTGCGCTGAAGCAGTAACGGCAGATTGGCCAGCTAGCCCGGCCTCAGGCATTGGATCCGAATCTACCGGTGCAACCGGTGCCACTGTTTTATATTTACCGGCCTCTTCAAAATACAATCGCGCATTCGAACCAATCGCATTCTGCAACTCTGCCATGGCCGCCGGTGACAGCGAGCCTTCATCAGCCCGTACATTTACCTTCATTACAAAATAAGCGCGTTCACCCTTAAAAGGCTTCTCCAGCAAAATAACGTCATATTCTTTTTCAACCTTGCGCCCAGTGTTAACTGCGGAATCGAGATTCCTGAAAACACCGAGCACATACAGCAAATCATTGTCTTTCAGGGCATTGACCCCTGCCTGCCAAATTTCAACAGCCTGCTTTTCCCTACCCTGATCCAGTTCGCCCCAGCCGGTTCCGACCCATGCCAGAGCCGCCCCTGCAGATGGAATCATCAGGAAAAACAGCCCCATGAAAAACATGAGCAAAGTCAGCTTCAAGGACTTCCCTGAATTCGACATAAACGATTTAATCCCCTGTTTGCTTATTCATTTCAAAGCAATCTCCTCACTCAAACAAGCAGCGTAAATCCCATAGTATTTACAGTAAAAAGTAGCTAAACAGATGCACTTGCCATGCATCGAACATTAGATGCGAGAGTCAGATCAGATATAGCACGTTTGTGCTATATCTGATTGTAGACCGTTGATCTAACAGGAGAACCATGCAATACCCTAAGCATGAAAATTTTAATCTTTCAGTTTAATCAAACCGGAACAGTATGCTTCATACACTGCTTCTTTGGAGCTATTAACATGCAGCTTCTTATATATATTACGACTATGGGCAACAACAGTATGAACGCTAATACCAGCCATACGGGCAATTTCATCCCGCGAATATCCTCTAGCTACAAAACCCAGAATCTCCTGTTCCCTGGGGGTCAGCGGGTTATCCTGATGCCCGCACGTCAGATGCTTATCATGCGGATTGAAGGCGCTTAATATATAACGGGCCATGACTGGAGGGATTACTGCTCCACCGGAAAGCGTTTCAATGATACAGGCGCTGATATCAGCAGGACTGGCATCTCTTAGCAGGTAACCCGTTGCGCCTGCCCTGACTGCATCAATCACGTGAAACTTGTCAGTAAATGCAGTAATCACGATGGCCTCGCTCTTCGGCGACACTCTTTTCAAACGGTGGATCAAATCCGCACCATTTCCATCGGGCAGCCCGATATCGACCAGCATAACGTCAAGGGATGCACAAATCTGCTGTTTGGCCTCCAGCCATGAGCCTGCTGAAGCATGCATAATCAATTGATTATGCCGAGAAACCGTAATTTCCAGAAAACGCCGGAAAACCTCATCCGCGGCCACGATTAAAACGTTAAATCTGGAACTATCGACCATTTCCTCAGCCAAACCCGTCCTCCTCTGAGGCCCGCGTATTGAACCAGCCATTGTGTCAAACCTGCTCAAATCATGGGCGCATAAATGCTACTGCAAGAGTTTATCCCTAGGGATGACGCCTTTGTGCTATACACATTAACCAGCTGCTTGATAAACATTGGCATCGAATAACCTTGATGCCGTCCCTCTAAGGCGGTGCTGATTAATAGGCATCCCGCCTATAATCAGCTCGTTCAGGCAAAAGCGTGGTTTTGTCTTCACTTACAAATCAAGCACTTACTTGCTCGATTTGGCGAGGCATCCATGCCCCGCAAGGAAACGCTGAATTAATCAGCGCTTCCCTAAATGAGCACGCCTCTTGTGCAAAAGCAATCTGTGCTCATACTTTTAAACTTATTTGCAAGGTAGTCCTCAGGAGGGGCGGAATGTGCTTTTTTAAATTTTTATTGATGATGTTCACCGGATTTTTCATCACTGCGAATGCCATGGCTTCAGATGTGCCTGCCAGCGCAGACGATGAGGCCATGCAGACATTACTTCGGTTGCTTGAGGTGGAAACCGATATTGCGACCAAAACTAAAATGAATGCCGATTATGTACCAGGCATGGTCAGCATATTGCATGGCAATGAGTTGGAGGCACTCGGTATTGATAATGTATGGCAGGCGCTACAACTGGTTCCCGGTGTTCATATCGACATGAGCCAACAGGGTGATCGCCAAATTGTTGTGCGCGGACTCGGCGGTGAGTTTATCTCACCAGAAGTAAAAATGCTTATCAACGACAAGCCTGTACATAATGCCCTGCTTGGTTACGGACCATCGCTTTACATGCCTGTCTCGATGGTCGAACGCATTGAGGTGGTGCGTGGCCCGGGTTCCTCACTATATGGCGACTATGCCTTTGCCGGCGTGATTAATATCGTGACCCGCAAACATGATTCGGGGCTCATGCTGCAGTATGGATCCTTCAATACCCGTCAGGGAACGGCAATGGTGGCTGGCGAATCCAATGATGGCAAACTGCACTACAGCATGTTGGCAACCACTTATCAAACGAATGGCGCCAATTCCGCCATAGCTGCCGATGCAATTGGCCAGCGCGGCAATGCAGATGAAAGCATAGATACCAATGTGGTCGCAATCACCGTTGCCTACAAAAAAACTGAAATCAACGCAAAGTTCGACAATATCACTGGCGGCAACCACTACGGTCTGCTCACCATTATGGAGCCTGTAGGTCAGCGCGGCAATTTCGACTCCAATGACACCATGCTGGGTGTCAAACAGGGGGTTACTCTTGCCAACGATGTCGAACTCAAGGTTTACGGCGACTACATGACTTATCGTAATCAGGCTAAATACACAATCACCCCACCAGCCAACAAGATGGAACTCTACTACAAGGAGAGGACCTATCAGGCTGGCACTGAACTGGATATCGCCCGTTTCAATGGTCATCGTCTGCTGTTCGGTGCCGAATACCGTGACAGCAAGCCGCTGGATATCTGGTTAACCAGCAATTTCATCTTTATTCCGCCGCTCACTATTCCCATTCCAACAACCCGAATCACCGGTGCTGGCAACTGGATTAAAGAGGGACACGGCCGAAAAAGCGCCGGACTATATTTTCAGGATCAATATGCCCTTACCGACGCCATGACTATCACAGCCGGCCTGCGCCATGACCGTTTCAGTGACGTCGGAAACAGCACCAGTCCCCGTATTGGCATGGTTTACAATATAGGCGACCGTCATCTGTTGAAGGCACAGTATTCCCAGGCTTTCCGCCCGCCGACGCTCTACGAGTTGTTCGAGAATGGAGGCAGCGGCAACCCGGCATTGAGACCGGAGACACTCAGAAACTATGAAGTCGGCTACATTTTCACCACCCCGGAGCAAGTATTCCGTGCCACAATGTTTCATACGCGCATCAACAATCTGATCACACGGGTTGTGGTTCCCGGCCTGACAGCGCCTCAATTTACCAACATGCACAGTCCGTCATCGCTCAGCGGTGGTGAGTTGGAGTTTGAACAACGCTTTGATGACTATATTCACAGCACTTTCAACCTCACCTATGTCAAAACCAGGGATACCGTCAACGCCAGGCCTTTGGCCGGTTCTGCCAGCCTGCTGGCCAACCTGATAGTCACCTGGCAAGCGCAGCAGAATTTTTCGATGAGCGTTTGGGGTCATTATGTTGGCAGCCGCAACCGTGCCTACAACGACACCAGATCCAAGCTTCCGGCTGATACCACTGTCGATCTTGCCATTACAGCCAATAACCTTCCCGCCAAGGGATTGGTTTTCCACGCTGGCGTCAAAAACCTCTTCGATCACAAGGTGATGTACCCCGCTCCGCCTGTTATTTCCGGCGACTTTTCCGGGCCGCCCAGAAGCTTCTGGAGTTCATTATCTTATCGTTATTAATCCGGCATGGGGGGTAGTTTGCCCCCTGAACCTGAGACGCCATGACCCCTGCATTGGTGAATCTGCCCGTGTGGGTTGTTCAGCTATTGCGCCGGTCGGCCCACTTTATTCTGGCGCTATGCCTGCTCCTGTCGGCATCGTATCCATCGCTGGCGCACGAGCAGCAGGAGCGGCGACTGCAGATCGCTCTCAACCTCTTCCCTAATGTCATCTCACTCGATCAGCAATTAGAACAAAAACTTGATCCGCAGGGACGGCTGCACCTGCTGCTTGTCTATGACCATCATTACAAGCGCACCGAAACGCTGCGCCTGCAACTGGCCGGGCGTATTGATTCAATTAGAAAAATTCCTGTTGTGTTCTCAATCGCAACAATAAGTGAGTTGACAGACGCACGTGATGTAGCAGCTGTTTTCATTGCCGACACACTCGACGACGATATGTTCACCAGTCTGCTCGAAACCGCAGTACAACGAAAAATCATTATTTTCTCGCCCCATCCCGGAGATGTCGAGCGCGGTGCGACCATCGGCCTGAGTATTAGCAGTAAAATCCTCCCATACTACAACGCAGCAACGATTCAAAAATCCACCATCAAATTCCATCCGATGTTTCTCAATGTGGCCAAACGATATGAAGAGTAAGTTAATATTTCGTCTGCCAGTCAGATTGAGCCATCGCATCACCTTGTTAATGGCATTGCTGTTCGCAGCACTCGGCACTTCACTCAGTGGCTACTGGATACTGGAACTTGAGCCGAAGCTGCAACAGCAGGAGCAGACCAAGGCAGACCTGTTGATGATGGCCAGCTCTACTTCTCTTGCAAACCTGCTGGGTCAGAAGGAACACGAATTAATTGAACAGTACATCAATCATCTGATCCTGCTTGAGGAACCAACCACAGGCAGCTGGCTCATCGACGGTATTGAGATCGAAACGCTGGAAGGCAAAACCATAGCGTCCTGGCAAAAGAAACGCAGCGCACAGTCATTTATTTCACAGGAATTACTGTTTTCACAAAATGAGGAACGCTCGCCACTGGGAACAGCCAAGATCCACTACAGTGGCAACTTTTATAAGTACGCCCAACAACGGGACATGCGTACACTGCTGGTCATCATGCTGTTTATTGCCCTGCTGATAGCTGTTGTGAGCCTCTGCCTGAAATACCTGCTGTTCCCGCTTAAATTTCTGACAGCGTCTTTGCGCAATATCAGCGGCAATTCGGATTACAATCTGCCTGATATCCCTGACTCCAGCAGTGAGGAGATCATGCTGGTAAAAGGGGCAATGGATGATCTTCTTGCCAGAGCTCAATCCAATCGGGCAGAGCTGGAGGAGAACGTGCAACTCAGAACAGTTGAACTGGCTAAGGCCAAGGAAGCTGCGGAGAAGGCAAACCGTGCCAAAAGCGATTTTCTGGCCAACATGAGCCATGAAATACGCACGCCTTTAAACGCCATTATTGGACTAAGCAAGCTTGCTTTAAATATGCAGTTACCTGCCAGGCTGGAAGAGTATATGGGCATGATTAAAACCTCATCGGACTCGCTGATGGGCACTATCAATGACATCCTGGACCTGTCGAAAATCGAAGCTAAAAAGGTGCAGATTGAATCTGTAAATTTCGATATGAATGATGTAATCAACGATCTCGGTGAAATGTTCCGCAGTTCCGCGGCATCGAAAAGGATCGAACTGGTGACCCATATTCAACAGAATGTTCCCTGCGCCCTGACCGGCGACCCCTATCGATTAAAGCAGGTGCTGGTCAATCTAATGAGCAATGCCGTCAAATTCACCGACAGTGGCGAAGTGATCGTTCAACTTTCTATGATCAACATTGATGGCGCTCAGGTACAACTCAAGTTTGAAGTACTCGATACAGGTATAGGCATAGGTCATGAATCCGATGCACTGCTATTTCAGCCATTTTCTCAAGCGGATACATCAACGACCCGAAAGTATGGTGGCACAGGACTGGGGCTGACAATTTCGCAGCGCCTCGTCAAGCTGATGGGTGGAGACATAGGTGCCCGGAATCGTAACGCAACTGGGAGCTGTTTCTGGTTTACTTGTATATTCGGGTTACAACATGCCCCGACACAGGCGGAACAACATATCCATCTGGAACGACTCTCCAATACACATGTGCTTATTGTTGACGACAATGCCACAGTCGGGCTGATTGCAGAGGAAATTCTGCGCTCACTACATGTTCATACGACGCTGGTAGAGTCAGGTGAGGAAGCGTTGGCACTGCTTGCTGACAATACCAATCATTTCAATATTGCCCTTGTTGACTGGTGGATGCCCGGCCTTAATGGCCTTGACGTCCTGCGAGGGATTCAGGCATTGCCAGACTGCAGGCACATGCATGTATTTATCATGTCTGCATTTTGTGACGATAATGAGATGCAAAACGTAACAGATGCAGGAGCAAAGGGGTTTGTTCTGAAACCGCTTCGGCCTTCGCAGCTCTATAACCTCATCATCGGAACACTCTTTGCACCTGATTCAATTTCATCCAGTGCATCCATGCAGGCATCACAGGTTTCAACAACTTTACCGGTCGGCATACGGCTGTTACTGGTCGAGGATAATACCATCAACCAAAAAGTGGCCATGGAAATTCTGGGCGAAATTAATGCGAGCGTGGATATTGCCAACAATGGTCTTGAGGCGCTTGATTATATAGGACATCACAGTTATGACGCTGTATTAATGGATGTACAGATGCCGGAAATGGGGGGGCTCGAGGCAACAGGCATCGTCCGCAATAAATTTGGAATGAAGTCATTGCCTATTATCGCCATGACAGCAAGTGCAATGAGCGGGGACAGAGAGGCATGTGTTGCTGCCGGCATGAACGATTATATCAGCAAGCCGGTTGATGCGGAGCTGTTGTTCGCCATACTACAAAAATGGATATCTGGCAGTCCGCATTCCGCCTCCACCGGAATGACCTGCTGTGAGAGCACAAACATCAATACGGTAATGGACTATGCCGAGGCCTTAAAGGGCATCAGAGGCAAGGAGGCCCTGCTTCGGGAGATGCTGAATGATTTCATCAATCAATATGCTGATGCCGCCTCTCTGCTGGAAAATTTAATCGCATCAATGCAAACAGGTGAGGCCGAAAGGCTTACCCATAACGTGAAAGGTCTTGCCAGCATCTTTAAGGCACCCCGTTTGCGTGAGGTGTCAGAAAAGCTGGAGCTTGCGCTTCACAAGAATTGTAAAAGCGAGTACGGCAAATTACTTGAACAGTTCAAGTGTGAAATATCACAGTTTATCAGTTTTATCAGGCAGCTGCCCGGGCATGGTAAATAACATGTGATCGCGACCGGCAAGCGTCCGGATACCTACTCTCGAATGTGTATCAATCCAAGCTGACACGCCTCAAAGATAGCCTCAGTGCGTGAGTGAACAGCGAGTTTACTATAAATACTTCTTACATGATTGGTAACTGTATGGGGACTAATCTGCAGATGTGTTGCAGCTTCCTTCCTGCTATAGCCTCGTGCCAGCACTTGAAGAATGTCCTGTTCTCTTACAGTAAGCACTGTTTCATTCACTACTGTCTCTACCTGCCGGACCTCAACTGCCTTGCCACTGCTGGCATGCATATGCTTGAGAATATGTTTGGCAATGGAGGGACTGATTGGTGATTCACCACGCAGGATGCTTTCAAGATGGGTGGCGATTTCAGCCAGAGGCTCATCCTTATAGATGTAACCGCCAGCGCCGGCAGCAATGGCTCCCAGTACGTTTTCTTCATCACCGGCTGAAGATACTACAAGGATTTCGACTCCGGGATACTCACGCTTTACTGTACGAATAAATTCAATGCCATTGCCATCAGAAAGATATAAGTCTGCAAGCAACACGTCTGGTGCACCATGTTTTTCAAGATATAGGCGCGCTTCTGCCAATGACCCTGCTTCGCCGAACAGATCAAAAGAAGTACCTTCTGCAACCGCTTCAGTAAGCAAGCGGCGAGCAATCGGTTCATCCTCCAGAACAAATACTTTTTTTCCCCTCATATCCTCTCCGGCTACCATAAATCATCAGCTGGCAGATTTTTTTCAAAAATGCCATACATCTGAAGTTGACACAAAACAAAGCTACTGAATAGCAGGCTGGACTTCCATGCCCATTGATGTCATCACCCGCACCATATGCAAGAAATGTCTTATTCCTGCTTCCATTTAATCGAACAGCCGATAGTCGGATGCTGCGGCTGCGGTGCATTTTGACCGGCCACAAGCAATTCCGCTGCAGAAACCAGTTCCTCGCGTGTCACTCTGGCCGCATCTTTCCAGTAATCATCAATGCGACCGTGGTAATAGAGCCTGCCGTCTGCATTAAACAGATAGAGATCCGGTGTACACTGCGCTTCGAATGCTCTGGCCACATCCTGCGTCGCATCGGCAAGATACGGGAAATTCACCCCCCACTCTGCGATTTTTTCAGCCATGGCGGGGACACCGTCGGCCGGATAATCGGGATGAATATTCGGGTTCACTGCGATGGTATTGATACCCATCTTTTTCAAGCTTGCGGCATGCCGAATCAGACGCGGCCAGACAGCAATTGCGTACGGGCAGTGGTTGCAGGTAAAGGCCACGAGCAGGCCGTTTTCACCAAGTTGATCTTTGAGCGCCACACGATTGCCATGAATATCGGTCAGACTCATATCCGGCATCTGCCAGCCTGCATCGACATGTATTGAAGAGACTAAAGCCATGTTATTCTCCTGTTATATAAATGGTGTCACATCTTTACTGTGCGCCACTGCCAGCACATAGGCAAACACACATAATGCCGCGATGAAACTGATGCGCTTGAGGCGCATGTTCCTGCCATATTTCAGCGCCACCGCTCCCAATACGATATAAGCCAGCAGGCCGACAATTTTGGCCGCCAGCCAATCCAATGCAAGCGGTGAAATGCCCGAAACAAATGCCATGATAATGCCTGTCGCCAGAAATAGCGTATCCACGGAGTCCGGCAGTGTACGACGCAGAAAACGATGTGTGAGTGGCCGGCGGAACCACATGGCCAAACCCCGCCAGATAAACAGGCTAATCGAAATGATGGCACAACCGGCATGCACCGGCAGTAATATGGGTATCATAAAACTCCGGCCTGGCGCGCAACAGCTGCGGTTTTGGCCGAGAGCTCCAGCGAACAGGTCCATTTGTAAGCCAGATTCAATGTTTCACCCCAGGCATAAACACCGTGACCTCGCACAATACAGATCGGATATTCGGCCAGGGTTGCCGCCACCTGATCCGCCGCCTGCTCAAAATAGAGATTATACGCTACGCTAATCACCGGCACCTTCGGAAAATAAAGCTGCCCCTCAAAATCGGGGGGGACAAAATCCTCTCCGTTCAGTGTTAATCCCACGGCATGCGGACAATGGGAATGAACAATGGCCTGCGCTGTCGGGTTTTGCCGGTATACAGCCAGATGCAGGTTGGCATCGCCGGATGCTCCGGCAACAGGTTCCCCGTCCAGGGGGCAAGCCATGAAATCCTTGGCCTCCAACAGATCCGCGCAGGCCCCGGTCGGGGTAATCCACATGGTCTGACCATCACGACCGGAAATATTCCCCGAATGCGAATCATTATAACCATACTGGCGCAACCAGTGGTAATACGTGGCCAAATCATGTCGCGTAACCATAAAATTCTCCTCATAGGGGAAATATTTCCGCTTTCAGACAGGTTGCGGAACCAACAGGCTGTACTATATTGCATCCTTACCGGCAATTCAGCCGGTATTTACAACACTGGGAAAACAACTTCGGGAGGAAACAATTATGAAACGCATTGCAATCGCAATGGCAGCCAGCTGCCTGCTGGCCGCACCTGCATTCGCCAGCGACCACGAAGGCCACGACAGCCATGGCCAGGCAGCTGAGCATGCTGCAGCCGGACATTCTGGCCATGATGCAATAGTAAGTGATACTATTATCGCCAATCAGCGCAAAGAACTTGCAAAAAACACCAAAGGAAAAGGCTTCGGACCTCAGGCACCTCGCGACATAGATGCTGTAGCAGGCAATAACGAGCGCGACTTCAATGCAGCGCCTGCATATACCGAAATGAATCTGTGCAACATCCATTTCCACAAAAATGCTGAGCACAAAGGTGGTGAATTCACCACTTATGCCGGCAACGGGGATGGCCACGGCTATTTGAGCGGCTACAAATACAACGGCACTCTCAGTGCTGCTGAGCTGAAACCGACCCATGGTAAAATCTGTGACAGTGCCCACGGCGATCTGTCACCCGGTGACACCATCGAAGTTCACTATGTTCACTCTACGGCAGACATCACCCCTGGCCCGACACTCGGCTCCTGCCTGGCAGCGGATGTCATCAACAACCCGCAGCTGCGTGTGGAAACCCAGGTCTATGTTCTGGTTAACGACAAGAAAGCACTGGACTTCGGCAAGCTGACCGCTATTTCAACAAAAGGTAAAGGCGCTCAGGCAACCGGTATTCCAGGCAACACCGGTACCCCGGTTCAGTACGCCGGCTCTACCACCGGCCCCGGCTACAACGAGAAAGGTTCTCCTTTCCAGGTGACCTGGAGTGTTCGCCCTCAGGTTGCCAAGGTTAACATCAAGTCTGTCGGCAAATGGTGCAAAGGCAACGTGTTCGATGAAGACCATGGACACGGTGTACGTAACCTGGTGCAGAACCCTGATCTGCTCTCTGCAATCAAGTAACACCTGATTCTCCAGCAACAAGCCCTAAATCGAGTAGGGGGCGGGATCGCTCCCGCCGCCCTCTCACACCACCGGACGTACTCATCGTATCCGGCGGTTGCTATGTTTGTTGGTACCGCAACCATCTTTCCGCAAGCGATTGCAATCCATTGTCCTTAAACCATTCCAGATTCATGGCGCGATGTGCCGCAGGGGTTTTCGACAATCGCCACCACCCCTTACCGCTCAACGCCGTACACCATGCGCCAGTTTGACTGACGCCATTTCGGTACAACAGACGAAACACCGCATACACACGTTTACACTGATGCAA
>MNWZ01000088.1 GCA_001871925.1 Zetaproteobacteria bacterium CG1_02_53_45 | reverse complement strand
CGTGGAGATCTCCCGGGGTAAGACACACGTTCTTCGTACGGGCCACGCCGAATTTACCAGACAGCACCCCGATCGATTATCGGGCATCGCAGTCCATTGCCTGCTTACCCGGCGCTGTCCGGCCTTATATCCGGTTTCTGTACGTCGCGTCCGTACTGTCGTCATTTGCTTCCTTCAGATTCCACCTCACGGTGGACACCCTTGCATAGACGGTTGCTTCCCATCGACTGGGCGCAAAGAGGGACTTCCACCCTCCTGAACGTGCGCCATGCCCGGCGCACAAAAAAGCCCGGCCGCAAAAGTGCGGCCGGGCTGATGAGTGAACGGTTACGCTCTTACAGGTCGACAGTGACACCTGTGTAGAACGAACGTCCCATACCCGGAACCGGAACTCCCCAGGGAACAGCGGTACCCATGGTTGCGCCTTGACCAAGGTATGCGCCACCAAGCGGATGGTTGTAGAAGCGGTCCAGGAGGTTGCTTACGCCGACATCAAGGCGGATCTGCTTCCACTGGTAGGTGCTATGCAGGTTCACCAGCGTATATCCCGCCGTCACCATTTCATTTCTGACCTTCGATACTTTCTTCTTGGCGGCAACCATCTCAACTTCAACACTGCTGGTCCAGCCACCCAGAGCATGCTCAAGGCCCACGCGCCCATTCAGAGGCATGATATTGTAAAGGTTATCATTGGTTGCCTTGTTCTTGCCGCGAACGTAGTTCATCAGGCCTTTGGCGGTAACATTGCCGTAGCTGCTTTCACTAACGAGAACATCACCCGAGACATCGACGCCGTACATATTGGCTGACTGGTTGACGAACTGGAGGTAGACGAATGCATTGGTTGCTGTCTGGTTTGCCGCACCACAGTTGGCGTTGGCCGAACTACAACGTGCTGCATCGACATGGTTGTTGATGTAGGTGAAGTAAGGGGACACCTTCACTCCCCACTGTTTTTCATCAGCATCGTGGAGATCAATCGTGGCACTAATGGTATGGGAAATTTCCGGCTTCAAATCAAGGTTGCCGACATAACCATTGCCATCACCGGCCATATTCACCATGCGCATCATCATACCGGCAGTGGACCATGTGTAGCGTTCATAAAGATTCGGAGAGCGGGTCTTCATGCCGTAACCGAACTCAATGGTTTTGGTCTGATCCGGGGTAAAACGTACCAGCGCAGTCGCATCGATATTGTTGTCGACCTTCTTGCGATTTGCGGCATTAAAAGCGGCGGCTTCTGTGCCCTGGAAGGCCATCATCGTATTATATCCCTGAACAGCACCTGTATTCATATCAACACGTTCGAATCGCAGGCCCAACTGGGTCAGCCAGCTACTGCTCAGCTGTGATTCCAACTCACTGTAAACAGCCATTCGATTACGTTTGCCGCCATTGATGTTCCAGAAGACATTCGGTGCCATCATCATGCCACCGGAAGGATTCCACCAATCATCCAGTCGATACTGCTGGTACTCTGCACCGACCCGCAGCTGATTATCAGAGGAGAGGATAATGTTGGCTTTCAGCGAGGCACCCAGGTTTTTGCCCTCTGTATCCATCGGCATGCCGTATACAGGCATCATTGCAGTCCCGTATTGATACTGTTTGTTCGGGCCAAACTGCATGGAGTGTTTGGTGTTTTCGAAATAGATGCGGGATTCCAGATCGCCCCAATTGAACTCACTGGATATACCCAGATTTGCCTGGATGCTCTTGTTGCCGGTCATATCCATACGCTGATTTGTCCAGCCCTGATTAGGGATATCCTGAAGGCCGAGTTTCAGATCAATCAAGTGGTTGTTCTTGAGCACATCGATGGCAAGAGCGTGGTTGATCGATTCATACCGGCTTGAGCCAACCTCATCGGCAGCCAGCCAGCCGTTATCAGTTGCTGCTGCAGCCTTGAAGTCGCCACCAGCCTTGTAATTTTTATTGGCCTTCACAGTGGAGCCGTTATATCTGATGCTGGCTGTTTCGGTAGCAGCCGTTGCGGAGACATTGCCTCCCAGGACATTACCGTTGCTACGATAAAATGCACCGATCTGCCCCTTTAAGAGCGAGCCTTCACCGGGCTTGGCAAATTCAGGGCTTTTAGATTCGACCAGAATTGTTCCGCCGATACTGTCTCCCCCCATACTTACCGGTGAAATGCCGGCAAAAACCGTCGCGCTGCCTACATTGCTCGGGTCGATGTAGGAGAGTGGTGGGTTCATGTGGTTGGCACAGGCGGATACCAGATCCATGCCATCAACTTTGATGCGCAGGCGATCATCGGCCATGCCATGGATCGATGGCAAACTGGAAACGCCACCGCCGCCCTGAAGATTCAGCCCCGGGGTGTTTTGCAATAGGCTGGCTGTGTCACTGGTCGCCGGCGCCATGGACTTCAGCTCTTGCTGGCTAGTGATCTCGCAATGTGGTGTCTGGGTGTCGGTCAAGGCCGATCCGGTGACATCAATCACCGGGCTGCCGGCATCTTCGGCATGCGCAATCCCGTGAGTAAAGCTTGTAACCAGAGCGGCCATCAAAAACTGCCGATAGTGTGTGTTATTCATGAATGATCTCCCGTGATATTTGAAATGCATATCGAAAACGTAAGTGGGGCGAAACATACTGACGAAAGAAAATTTTAAGATAGGGCAAATTGTCGCATCACAATAAACACGCTCTGCCCGTTTTTGCCGTGCATCGTGTGGAGGTGGTGCTATTGCATTGGGTGGAAAGTACATCAAGCGGATCGCACAGCGCCTGATATTGGATGGATTCCGTTTGTTGGCAGGCACGGGGTGGGCTATACTGATAGCAGTCAGTAGCGATTGCTGACCCTGCCGGTCGGCCGCTTCATTCCTGATTGAATTCGCCGACCGCCTGCCGTTTGTTTCCGGGAGACTGTTATGGAAAGGATGCTTGGCGATCAACTCAGGGACAAACACCATCTTAGTGATGAACAGATCAAACTGGCGCTTGAGCGGCAGCGACTGCAAGGGGGACGGCTGGGCAGCAACCTTGTCGCCCTCGGCTTCCTCACCGATGAACAGCTCGGCAGTTTCTTTCACCGTCGTCCGCACTCTCCCCAATCACTTGAAGATACCGGTTTAAGCCGCTCATTTGTTATCAACTTGGTGATGAAACATGTTTTTGCGCTTGGCGAATTTACCCTGCACGATGTAGTTGAACGGGTGAAGTTGCCGACGCCGATTATCGATGAGGTGCTGGAGGAGATTCAGCGCGACCTGATGCTTGAGGTGAAGGGCTCTTCAAGTGGTATGGGGCGCATGACCTATCGCTATAGCCTGACGAATCGCGGCCGCGCGCGCGCTCAGGAGCTGATAGGCATTTCGCGCTATGCAGGTCCGGCTCCGGTGCCGCTGGATGCCTATCGCCGCATGATTGAAGTGCAGACGGTGAAAAACATCCTCGTTAAAGAGTCGCGGGTCATGGAGGCTTTTTCGCATCTGATTGTCAGCAGGGAGCTGCTGACCCGGCTCGGTCCTGCCGTCAGTTCGGGGCGAGCGCTGTTTCTCTATGGCCCTCCGGGCAACGGTAAAACGGCGATTGCCGAAACCATTGCGCGGGTGATGCCGGATATTGTCTATATCCCCTACGCGGTGCTGGTCGATGACGATGTGATCATGCTGTATGACCCTGTCAATCATGTGGTCGTAGAGCAGGAGAAGGCGCCCGAAAACGAACTGATCAAACGCAATCTTTCCGATTCACGCTGGTTGCAGATCCAGCGGCCGGTGGTGATGGTCGGCGGCGAACTCGATCTTGGCATGCTCGATCTCGAGTTCAATGATATTGCCCGATTCTATCAGGCACCGCTGCAGATGAAGGCCAATAACGGCATCTTCATTGTCGATGATTTCGGACGCCAGCAGATGGATCCGCAGGATCTGCTCAACCGCTGGATTGTGCCGTTAGAACGGCATACCGATTTTCTCTCGCTGCAGAGCGGTATGAAGTTCGAGATTCCTTTCGATCAGCTGGTGATTTTTTCCACCAACCTTGAGCCGAAGAAGCTCGTCGATGAGGCGTTTCTGCGCCGTATCCGCTACAAGATCAAGGTCGATCATCCTACCGAACATGAGTATGAGCAGATTTTCAAAGCCGTGTGCGAAGCCAACGGTGTGGAGTATCGCCGGAATATGGTCGATTTCCTGCTCAACCAGTTCTATCGCCGCTCAGGCAGACCGCCGAATGCCTGTCATCCGCGCGATCTGATCGATCATATTATCGATGATGCGCATTACCACGGTCACAAACCCGAACTTACCGAAGCCAGTCTCACCGCCGCCTGGGAAACCTATTTTGTGGAGCTGTGAGAGCACAGGCTCGCATGGTGTGGGTGGTCTAATGGTAGACCTGACCTCGCGCCTGTCTCAAGGCCAGGTGACGTAGAGGGGTTTCTCCATCCATGGGAAATAGATGGTCGAATAATTAGCAGGAAACTGATTCAGCAGGATATCATAAGCCATTTTTTCTACTGCCAGCTCCCAACTGTTTTCTTGTTCAATCAGCGTGCCGGCCCTGATTAGAAAGGATTGCCGGAAGTTGTCTGTTGAGAGTGAACCAACAGCAGGCCATATATCGATAACGGCCCGGATCAGCGATTCTGCTTTTGCAAGCTCCTGGGTGGCGGGTGTTATGCCAATGCCAACCGGTTCGGAAAAGGGAAGTCCACAGAGTAATCTATTCAAGGCAAGCTGCCGCTCCTCCGTTTCGGTTTGCCCGGTGGCCAGCAGTTGTATGTAATGGACGGCTTTTCGCTGGGCTTCGACAGAACAAAACTGTTTGTTGTTGAGAAGTTGTAGTCGTTCCAGATAAGCGGGGATGAAGTGCTGGAAGAGAACTAACCCCGCATTCGCAACAAACAGGTTTATTGCTGACATGGTTTCTCTCTTCCGGGTGAGATGCGAGTCAGGAAAATCATGTGCACACTGAATTTGCGCATAGCTCCCTCCCTTAATCCGAAGCACTGACTACGATATAGCATTTGAATTGATAAATGTAGGGGAATGATGGGCGCTGCCCCGTCTGCTTTTGTACCACGTCTGGCTGCATTGTTTATACTGAGTTGCAGATTTCACTCAGGAAAGCTTCGCCGTAGCGCTCCAGTTTGGCTGCACCGACGCCGGAGATATCCAGCATCTGACCCTGAGTATGCGGTTTGACGCGTGCCATTTCGGTGAGGGTTTTGTCCGGGAAAATAACATAGGGTGGCACATTCTGCTCTTTGGCCAGACGCGCACGCAGGCCGCGCAGTTGCTCGAACATCTGCTGATCCTGCGAAGAAAGGTCTGTTGCGGAGGCTGATATTTTTTTCTTTTTATCCTTTGCTTTGTGCAGGGCGCGCAGCATCACCGTTTGCGGTGTTTCGCTTTTTTTCAGCAGCGGCCAGGCCTTTTGAGTGAGTTTCAGCACACCGTAGCCTTCTGCATCGGTGGCCAGAAATCCGTGCGCAATGAGCTGGCGGAAAATGCCGCGCCATTCGATTGCACTGTGTTCATGGCCGATATTAAACGTAGAGAGCTTGTCGTGGTTATTACTCTCGATGCGCTCGTTGCTTTTGCCGGTTAATACATCGATCACATATTGCGCACCGTAACGCTCGCCGGTGCGGTAAACGCAGGAGAGTGCTTTCTGGGTGGCGATGGTGGCATCCCATGTGTGCGGCGGATTGATACAGTTGTCGCAGTTGCCGCACGGCTGATCGATTTTTTCACCGAAATAGGCCAGCAGGGCGATGCGGCGGCAGCCGGTCAGCTCGCACAACCCCAGCATGGCATCGGTTTTCTGGTGCATGACCCGTTTGAATTTCTCTTCGGCATCGCTGTTTTCGGTGAACAGGCGCAGGCCTACGACATCTCTTAAACCGTAACTCATCCAGGCATCGGCGGGTAAGCCGTCGCGGCCGGCACGGCCGGTCTCCTGATAATAGGCTTCGATATTCTTGGGTAGATTCATATGCGCAACAAAGCGGACGTCGGGTTTATCAATACCCATGCCGAAGGCGATGGTGGCAACGATAATGACTCCGTCATCGCGCAGGAAACGCTGCTGATTTTTCTGCCTGACGGCCTGATTCAGGCCCGCATGATAGGGCAGGGCCACTCTGCCCTTTTTGTTTAACCATTCAGCAATCATCTCCACACCCTTGCGCGTCTGGCAATAGACGATGCCGGCATCGCGGGCATGGTTCTCCTGAATAAAAGACCACAGTGCCTCACGGCTGCTGCCGCTCTCATTAATCGCATAGTGAATGTTCGGACGATCAAAGCTGTTTACAAAAACAGCTGCATGTTCGAGGGCCAGTTGCGCGATGATTTCACTGCGTGTGCGTGCATCGGCTGTAGCGGTAAGGGCAATACGCGGCGTATCGGGAAAACGCTCGTGCAGCATGGAGAGCTGCTGGTACTCCTTGCGGAAGTCATGGCCCCATTGCGATACGCAGTGCGCCTCATCGATGGCGAACAGGGCTATTTCACAACGCTCGAGCAGCGCCAGCGTGGAGGGGGCGAGCAATCGTTCAGGGGCGAGGTAGAGAATATCGAGTTCACCGGCCCTGAGCAGCAGTTCGATCTCGCGTTGCTCGCCCGCGTTGAGCGTGGAGTTGAGAAAGGCTGCGCGCACTCCGAGCTGGTTCATGGCATCGACCTGATCCTGCATCAGCGCAATCAGGGGCGAAATGACAATGCCGGTGCCGGGGCGGATCAGGGCCGGGATCTGGTAACAGATCGATTTGCCGCCGCCGGTAGGCATCAGTGTGAGCACGTCCTGCCCATGGATCAGGGCATTGATAATGTCGGCCTGATGGTGGCGGAAGCGTTCATAACCGAATACTGTTTTAAGGATATTTTGCGCGTTTTGCATGTTGCTGATTATGCACATTTGCCGATTCGATGGAATCAATGCTGAAATTGGGTAAGATGCGCCGATGTTCACCGGAATCATTCAGGACGTTGGCCGCATTGCGACTATCCAGCGCGAACCTGAGCAAACTCATATGACATTTACCACGGCACTGGATATGGCGCGCTGGCAGCTGGGCGATTCGGTTGCCTGCAACGGCTGCTGCCTGACCATTACTGCATTTCCCGATATCGCAACCTTTGCAGCAACACTGTCTCAGGAGACATTGAACCTGACCATTTTTTCTGATGCGCATGAGCTGGATGCCATCAATCTGGAGCCTGCGCTCCGTATGGGTGATGCGCTCGGCGGTCATATGGTGACCGGTCATATTGACGGTGTGGGCGTGGTAAAAGGGGTGAAAGCTATTGGCGAACATCGCGAATACACCTTTACGCTGCCCGAATCACTGGCACGGTATGTGGTGGTTAAGGGATCGATTGCCATCAATGGTGTGAGTCTGACGGTGAATCGGGTCGCCGGTTGTGACTTTACCGTCAACCTGATTCCCCATACCTTGTCGCACACAAATCTGGGCGCGCTTGAAGCGGATGCACAGGTGAACATAGAAACTGATATGTATGGCCGCTATGTAGAGCGGTTAATGCAGTTTTCTGACAGGGAGTCTGAATGATTCATTCAGTACTGCCGAGCGGCCTATGGACGGGCCGCCAAACCGGGAGCGTTAGCGACCAGTTTGTGAGCAGGCGCAAAACCGCGCTTTTGTGTCTGCGTCCTGATTTTTGCCAGGATGGCAATAAATCAGTATCGAAGGAGAAACCATGAGTTTGGCAACAACTGAAGAGCTGCTTGAAGAGCTGCGCGCCGGTCGCATGATCATTCTGGCCGATGATGAAGATCGCGAGAATGAGGGCGATCTGGTCATGGCGGCGGAGTGGGTGACACCGGAAGCGGTCAATTTCATGGCCACGCACGGCCGTGGTCTGATCTGTCTGGCCATGACACAGGAGCATACCGATCAACTGCAACTGCCGCTGATGGTCTCCAATACCAACTCCAAGTTCAAAACCAATTTCACCATCTCTATTGAAGCGGCTGAAGGTGTAACCACCGGCATCTCCGCTTATGACCGTGCGCACACCATTCGTACAGCTATTGCCAATGATGTGACGCCTGCCGATATTCATACACCGGGCCATGTCTTTCCGCTGGTCGGTCGCGACGGCGGCCTGCTTGTACGTGCCGGCCACACTGAGGCCAGTATTGATCTGGCGCGTCTGGCCGGACTGAAACCTGCCGGTGTGATCTGCGAAATCATGAATGAAGACGGCACCATGGCGCGGATGCCGGAGCTGAAAAAGTTTGCCAAAAAACATAACCTGAAGGTCGGTACGATTGCCGATGTCATCAGCTATCGCCTGAAATTCGACTCCCTGGTCAAACGGGAAGTGGAAGTGCGTATGCCGACCGAGTTCGGCGAATTCCGTATGGTCGGTTATACCAACGCGGTGGATCAGGCTGAACATGTCGCTCTGGTGATGGGTGAGCCGGATGCGGAGCGTCCGTGTCTGGTGCGCGTGCATTCCGAATGCCTGACTGGTGATGTGTTTACCTCACGCCGCTGCGATTGCGGTTCCCAGTTGCATGCTGCCATGCGACAGGTGGCGGAAGCCGGCGAAGGTGTGGTGCTTTATCTGCGTCAGGAAGGGCGTGGCATCGGCCTGCTCAACAAACTCAGAGCCTATGCGTTGCAGGATCAGGGCCATGACACTGTCGAAGCCAATGTGAAGCTGGGCTTTAAGGCGGATCTGCGCGATTACGGCATCGGTGCCCAGATTCTGCGCGACCTAGGGCTGCGCCGTTTGAAGCTGCTGACCAATAATCCGAAGAAAATTGTTGCGCTGGACGGTTACGGACTGGAAGTGAGCGAACGTGTTCTGTTGCAGGTGTGTGATCATGAGGACAATATCGCCTACCTGACCACCAAACGTGAAAAGATGGGACATATGCTGGATCTGAAAGGTGAACAATCATGAGTCTTGATGCACCGCATCTGGCGGGCAATGTTGATGCAACCGGTTTGACCGTAGGTATCGTGGTGAGCCGCTTTAATAACGATATTACCGAAGCGCTGCTTCATGGTGCAGTCTCTGCCCTCAAAGAGCATGGCAGCACCGATGCGGATCTGACGATTGTGCATGTACCCGGTGCCTTCGAGATCGGTACGATAGCTGTGAAGATGGCTGATAGCGGCCGCTTTGATGCGGTGGTCTGTCTGGGTTGTGTGATTCGCGGTGATACCGCGCATTTTGATTATGTCTGTCAGGGTGCGATGGATGCTATCGGCAAAGTGGCGCAACGCGGCGATATCGGCGTAGGTAATGGTGTATTGACTGTGGAGACCCATGCGCAGGCGCTTGAGCGTGTCGGCGGGGCACACGGACATAAAGGTGAAGAAGCTGCTTTGACAGCAGTGGAAGTGGTCAGGCAGCTTCAGGCACTTGAACAGGCTCAGGAGATTTAATGGCAAATCGTCATATGGCACGTGAATCGGCGCTGGAAACACTCTATGCATGGGGTTCTTCCGAGAAGGACGGGGCAATGATTCCCGATTTGATCGCCGGTCGTCTTCAGCACGAAGAGCGCGAAGATCAGGATGAAAATTATCTGCGTGAACTGGTGTATGGTGTCACCGATCATGTCGATGCACTCGATGAAGTCATTAAAACTGCCGTACGCGGCAGAAGCCTGCGCTCGGTCGCCCAGCTGGAAATCAATGTGATTCGTCTGGCTGTCTGGGAGATGCAGAACCGGCTTGAAATTCCTTACCGGGTGATCATCAATGAAGCACTCGAGTTGACCCGCGATTATGCCGGTGAGTCACCGCGCAGTTTTATCAACGGTGTGCTGGATAATCTGGCCAAACAGCTGCGTCCTGCGGAAATCGGTAAAAAGTAAGCCTCATCGCGCATTGGCGGGGAGCTTCTGCATCAAATATTAAGAGTGAGTTTTTATGGGGTATTGAGCCCCGCCAGCAGACTGCTGGCGGGGCCCGTAAAACCTTATCTTCCCGCTAATCCGCATGAACAAAAATAAGAAAGCCGATCAGGCTTCAGGTGTCTCTTTATTGCCGCGAAACAGGTGGATGACACCAAGCTTGATGGCGTTAAGCGCTATGCCGCCCAACATGCCGTAACCGGCAGCAATCACGACGCTCAGGGCTCCGCTGCGCAGGGTTACGACTTCGATGGTGTAGACATCAAACCACCCCAGCGTGTTGCCAAGCCAGGTAATGAGCAATGGCGTGGCAGTTAAAAGCACGGCAAGCAGGCCCATCATTTTGAGGTAGGCTGCCTCAAATGTCATCAACAGCAGCATGAGCGCAATAACGCCTGCTGAAGCCAGATTTAACGCGGCAATGAAGTCGTAATCCATCTGTTTCTCCGTTTAAAAACCCATTCAGTTCAGGGCGAGGATTTCTGCCAGCAGCATCATGGAATGATCAATGAAAGGGGAATGCAATGGAAGTGGCTGTGAACCATATCGGATTATAACCGATAAGCTATTTTTCTTGCCTGATCTGTTGATGTGCCATAGAAGCCGGACATGGCAATTAAAGCGACTATTTTCAAAGCAGAGATACAGATTACCGACATGGATCGGAACTATTATGAGGACCACCAGCTCACCATGGCGCGCCATCCCTCGGAAAACGACGAGCGCATGATGGTGCGGCTGCTCGCTTTTGCACTCAATGCCAGTGAATCGCTGCAGTTTTGCAAGGGGCTGAGCACCGAGGATGAGCCCAATCTGTGGCAGAAGAGTATGAGTGACGAGATCGAAGTGTGGATTGATCTCGGACAACCTGACGAAAAGCGTATCCGCAAGGCCTGCGGCCGGTCCCGGCAGGTGCTGATTTATACCTACCAGCATAACAGTGCTGCGGCCTGGTGGGAGCAGAACAAAAACAAACTGGAACGTTTTAACAACCTCAGCGTGATTAATTTTGCCGATGAAGCTGTGTCGGCCCTTGGTCAGCTGGCCGCGCGCTCCATGCGTTTACAGTGCACCATACAGGATGGTCAGCTATGGTTCGGCAATGGTGAGCAGTCACTTGAGCTGACGCCGGAAGTCTGGAAGAGCGCTACACGACCGTTTTAAAGGGTAACAACAATGAGATTCGATCAATACCATATTTCAGAAGACATCAAGCGGAACCTGGACAAGCTGGGTTTTAAGCGGCCAACCGATATTCAGTACAAGGCCATTCCATCGATTCTCAATGGTGAGGATGTGCTGGCCATTGCCCAGACCGGTACGGGTAAAACGGCTGCTTTTGCCATTCCCGTGATCGATAAAATCCATCGTTTTAAAACCAGCAGCCGCTCCTACGGTATCAAATGCATCGTGCTGGCACCGACGCGCGAGCTGGCTGTGCAGATTGGCGAGGTATTCAAGAGCCTTGCCCGGCATACACGGGTGGAAGTGTTCACCCTGCATGGCGGCGTCGAGCAGGAACGCCAGATTATCAAAATTCAGGATGGCATTGATGTGCTGATTGCCACCCCCGGGCGCATGTTTGATCTGATCAGCCAGAAGGTGATCAAGCTGGCCAGTGTCAGTACACTGGTGCTTGATGAGGCCGACCATATGCTGGACCTCGGTTTTATCGAGGATATCCGTTATATCAAAAAGATGCTGGTCTACAGGCATCAGACGCTGTTCTTTTCCGCCACCATCAATGATGAGATTAAAAAGCTCGCCTATTCACAGGTGAAGAGCGAGGCGATCCGTATTCAGGTGTCGCCGGAAGACCGTGTCTCCAAAAATGTCAGCCACTTTGTCATGTTTGTCGAGCAGGATGACAAACGCTTTTTCCTCGACCGTTTTCTCAAGGATCACCCGGATGACAAGGTGATTGTGTTTGTACGCACCAAGGTGCGCGCCGAACGTGTGGTCAAGGCGATGGGGCGGGTTGGTATTGATGTTGTGAGTATTCACGGTGATAAGGATCAGGCTGAGCGCGCCGGTGTGATGCGGAGCTTTCGCAGCGGAGAGAGTCGCGTGCTGGTCGCCACCGATGTCAGTGCGCGCGGTATTGATGTGCCCGATGTTACTTTTGTGGTCAATTATGACCTGCCCGAGAAGGCTGAAAATTATGTGCATCGCGTGGGCCGCACAGGCCGCGGCATAAACAAGGGCGAGGCCATCTCATTCTGCAGCCCTGAAGAGAAACCGCTGCTCGAAGCCGTTGAAGAGTTTATCACCAAACCCGTTGATGTGATCCATGTGGACAAAGACGGTTATGCCGAAATCACCCGCACGCCGGAAAAAGCCGCGCAGGAGTTACTGGACCTGGTCGCCGAGCAGGAAGCCTGGTTGAGCGGCAAGGGCAAACGATCAAAGAAGAAAAAGTAGGGGCACAAATGATGCGCTCTTATCTCCTCTGCTGCAGTTCCACCGCTATCCGTTAGTCGATGTCCATGGATAAGTCTGAAGTGCTGAGCCTGATTATTGATCAGTTAAGTGCCGACCTGTCGGCACTTGATCAGGCTGTCAGAATTGCCCGTGATACGGCAACGCATGCGGATTGTCTGGGCTCAAGTAAATATGAAACGATGGGGCTTGAGGCCTCATGTCTGGCACAGGGGCAGGGCACACGCCTGCTGGAAGTGGAGCGGGCGCTCGCATATTTCAAGCGACTGAGTCTTGCTGAATCAGAACATGGAGCCGGGATTGGCTTGTCTTCGCTGGTGGAGTTGACCGATGACGCGGGAGTCAGACAGTGGTTATGGCTTGCCGCTGAAGCGGGCGGTTTGAAGGTGCACGATGGTCAGGTAGCGGTTACGGTGATCACCGCCAAATCCCCATTGGGGCGTGCACTGATCGGTAAAGGGGCCGGTGATGATGTTGAAACCACTTTCGCAGGCAAAGTCCGTTGCTACCATATTCTGGGCTGTTATTAACGCTTCGCCTGAACAGCTGTTGGCGGGTGGACAGGCTTTCAGCTTGAATCGTTCAAGCCTTGAGATAACGTTCGCCGCCCTTTGCTGATAAAACCGGAGTTATGTTGATCGCTGCCACGCAATTACCCATGTCTATTCATATGCTCGATCTGTTCGGTACGGCTGTGTTTGCCCTGACCGGCGCTCTGCGCGCCCTGACCAAACGACTGGATCTGATGGGAGGTATTGTACTTGCCGTGGTGACTGCGCTCGGTGGCGGCATGATGCGCGATGTATTGCTTGGCCGGCATCCGCCGGCAGCGTTTGTGGATGAGGTTTACTTGCTCATTGCGATCTGTGTGGGAGCGGCCACTTTTTTCTGGGGCAGGCAGATCAGGGAGCAGGAGTCGTGGTTAATCGCCTTTGATGCAATCGGGCTGGGCGTGTTTACGCTGGTAGGAGCATGGGTGGCCCAGCAGGCTGGGCTGGGGGCAATCGGCATCGTGTTTATCGCCATGCTGACCGCTACCGGTGGCGGCGCGCTGCGGGCCATGCTGGTGGTCGAGATACCCTTTATTCTCAAGCAAGAGGTTTATGCTTCGGCCAGCCTTTTCGGCGCTCTGGTCTTTCTGTTGCTCGATTCTATGGATGCGTCAGTCGCCATTACCATCTGGAGCGTGATACTGGTAACCATTGCAGCGCGGTTGATTACATGGCGTTGCAATTTACACCTGCCGCAAGCATAGCTTCTGTACTAAGGGCGTTCTGCGACCCTTTGCATCTGACTATGTGTTTTGGGGCTGCCGGCGATCTGAATTTGCCCTGCGATCAATTGCCCTGCGCTCTGTTTCACTGTCCGGATTTTCTGGCGAAACCGGATGGGGGGTCCCGGCCGGAGTCAGTGAACTTATACTCTACGCTGTTTTCTCGTGCTCTCGACTCTCTGTCTTCGTTGGCAAGCCGCCTCAGTTTCATCGCGTGATCCTCGCTGAAGTGGTCGTGTTTAGGATCGAAATCACGACTTAAGTCGACGGCATTGGGATCATAGGGTTTTGCTTCGGCCCCTTTCCAGAGAATGATTCCGACTACTGCCGCGATCGCAACAAACAGCATGAAAATAATTGAGTCAATAACCATAATAGCTCCCCTTGAGCCCAGTATAGAATCAGTGTTGATAAAGACAATATGGTTTTGTATATAGCATCACGGGTAAGTTTTTGCAAAGTCAGGTCCTGCTTTCACTGACCGCAGAGTGGCGCACTTTTATTGAAGTTGAGTCGGTGCCAGTGCATTGGCGTTGTGTCAGAGTTCGCTTATGCACGCTGATGAGATCAAATCGACAATCCGTAAGAAGGCTTCGCAGCATGGTTTTGAGCTCTGTTATGTGACGCGTCCTGCCATCGACAGCAAACATGCTCTTGCGCTGCAAAAGTGGGTGGAAGCTGATATGCAGGGTGATATGGCATGGATGGCGGAAGCGTCGCGTTTGCAGCGGCGCAAGGAACCGCAATCGATGCTCGATGACGTGAACGCTGTGATCACAGTGGCGATGCGATATGCCCCTCCGGAGTATGCGCTGGCCCAGGCCTGCGCAGCAACAGATCACGGGGTGATCACGGCCTATGCACATGGCGATGATTACCATGATGTGATGAAGAAGCGGTTGAAAATGTTGGCCCATGATCTGGATGAGGAGCTCGGCAAACATGACCAGCGGGTGTTTGTCGATACAGCGCCGGTTCTTGAGCATGCTTTGGCGGAGTCCGCAGGACTCGGCTGGCAGGGCAAACATACGCTAACCATTCACCGTGAACTGGGCTCCTGGCTGCTGCTCGGCGAGATCTTCACAACGGCTGATATTGCGCCGGATGAGCCGGCAATCAACCATTGCGGAAGCTGTTCTGCCTGTATTGATGTGTGTCCGACCGGAGCCATTGTTGCGCCCTATGTGGTCGACGCACGCCTGTGCATCTCCTACCTGACCATTGAATACGACGGGTTTATCCCCCGCGAACTCAGGCCGAAGATGGGTAATCGCATCTATGGTTGTGATGACTGCCAGCAGATTTGTCCGTGGAATGGCCATGCGCGCAAAGCTGTCCGGCTGGATGAGGAGTCGCAGCTCAAACGAGCTGATCTCCTTAATCCGAGGGGGGAGAATGTTCTGCCCGATCTTGCTAGGCTTTTGCAACTTGATGCAGAAAGTTTTCGCGAGGCTTACCGTAAGTCCCCGATCAAACGCACGAAGAGGGCTGGGCTGTTGCGTAATGTCTGTGTTGCCATGGGTAATTCAGCCAATCGCGGCTTTATCCCTGTACTGCTAGCGGTGCTCGATGATGACGAAGCCCTGATCAGGGGTCATGCAGTATGGGCTCTGGCGAAACTTGCCGGAGCGCAAGAGAGGGATAGTCTGCTCAAGGCTATGCTGGATATGCAGGCTTCAGAGCAGGATGACAGGGTGCAGGATGAGCTGACTGCATCAATCAATGATTTAAGGATGGTATGATGGGAACTCCAAAAGCTTTTATTTTCGACCTTGATGGAACATTGGTGGATGCCTTGCCGGATATTCAGGCCAATGCCAACCGCGCACTGGAAGCACTGGGTTATGACCTGCGTCTGAGCCTGGCCGATACCCAGCCACACGTGGGTGGCGGGGCGCATAAACTGGCCTCCAATGTTCTGGGGCTACCGATGGAACATGAGGAAACGATGGCGCTTTACCATGCTTTTGCCGATATTTATGAGCAGCACCCGGCCGATTTTGGTAAGCCTTTTCCCGGCGTGATGCATGTGCTCGATACGCTCAAAGCCAAAGGTATTCCGGTTTCCTGCGTAACGGCCAAACCTGCCAAGGCACGCATCAAGGTGCTCGATCTGCTGGGGCTGACGCCTTACCTGACACTGGCGCTGTCGCCTGAAGATGGTTTTGCCAAAAAACCTGCGCCGGATATGTTGTTTGAGTGTTGCAAGGCTATGGGTGTTAAGCCGTCGGAAACAGTGATGGTGGGTGATACCCGCTTTGATGTTGAAGCAGGTTTTAATGCCGGTTGTCAGGCTGTTGCATTTGCCGAACACGGTTATCAGGACGTACCTGCGGAATATGCTGATCGTGTGATTTCGCTGCCGGACTTTACCGACCTGTTGAAACTGATCGATGAGTGATAAACGAGTCAGCGGTATCTACGGCATACTGCCGGCAGATATCGACACTGCGGATTTACTGGGTATGGCGGAGGCGGCACTCAAGGGTGGCGTCTCTGTGCTGCAGTTGCGTGACAAAAAGCAGGGCTATAAGCGCGCCATTAAGCGTGCGAAAGCCCTGCGTGAACTCACACAGCAGTATGGTGCAAAACTGATCATCAATGATCTGGTCGGACTTGCTGTTGATGCCGGCGCCGATGGTGTGCATCTGGGCCGGGATGATGTGCCCAACCTGATCCAGCTCAGAGGCGAAGTAGGGGATGACTTTATCATCGGGGTGACCTGTCGCGCTGATGCGGCCTTTGCTGCAGCGGCGTTGAGGGACGGGGCTGATTATGTCTCGTTCGGGGCGGTGTGGGCCACAACAACCAAGCCGGAAGTGCCCGAGATGGGCTTGCCGCGTCTGATCAAGGCCAGACAGATGTTTCCCGATGCCGATCTCTGCGCTATCGGCGGCATCACGGTGCTGAATGTAGCGCAGATCAAGGCTGCCGGTGCAGATTGTGCGGCAGTGGTTTCCGGTCTGTTTGGCGCAGACGATATTCAGGCGCAGGCTGCGCTGTTAACAGCGATATGGGCGCAGGCATGAGTCCGCTCACACGTCCGATCTGTCTGAGTGTTGGCGGTTCCGACTCCTGCGGCGGCGCGGGCATTCAGGCTGACCTGCGTGTGTTTGAAGCGCGTCATGTGCAGGGCCTTTCGGCGACAACGGCATTGACGGCCCAGAACCCTGTCACCATCAGCCGGATCGAAGCTGTTTCACTGGCCCAGCTGGATGCCGAGTTGCATACCCTGTTTGATTATTACGATATATCGGTGGTGAAAACCGGCATGCTGGTCGATGCCGAACATGTCGCACTGATTTCCGCACTGTTGCAGCAGCGCCATCGGGGTTTGCTGGTTGTGGACCCGGTGATGATTTCGAGCAGCGGAAAGCCGTTGCTGGATGCCGGAGGCGTGGATGCGCTGAAACATGCGCTGTTGCCACTGGCAACGCTGATGACGCCCAATCTCGATGAAGCCGCAGCCCTGCTGGGTGAAGCTGTTGCGCATCCGGTGGATGCCGCAAAAAAACTGGTTGATCAGTTTGGCTGTGCTGTACTGCTTAAGGGCGGTCACGGTGACGGTGATGCGTTACTTGATCTGCTGTGTGATCGCGATGGCAACATCGTTGAATTTTCGCATGCCAGGCAGCCATGGAGTGTTGATCAGTCGCATGGCACAGGCTGCAGGCTGGCTGCGGCCGTTGCGGCGGCGCTTGCATCGGGAGATTCACTTGCCCCGGCGATTGAGAAATCAGTGCATTTCCTGCAGGTTTCATAATCGTATAAATAACTGATTTTAAAAGAAAAAAATGATAAAGCTTTATTTTTTCATCTATGACGCTATAATGCGCAACCAATTTTGCAGGCTTGACGCCTTGCTGGAGTTTTAGATGATCAAGCTGTATTCCGATCCACAATGCCCTGATTCGCATCGTACCCGTATTGTTCTGGCTGAAAAAGAACTGCCGGTTGAGACCAAAGAGCTGGAGGCGGATAACCTTCCGGCTGATTTCCTCAAGATTAATCCCTATGGCAAGCTGCCAACAGTGATTGACCGCGATATCGTCTTTTTCGAGTCTTCAGTTGTAAACGAATATCTGGATGAGCGTTATCCGCATCCGCCGTTGAAACCGGGTTCGCCTGCCGAGCGCGCGCAGATGCGTCTGGCTGTGATGCAGCTTGAGCGCGAACTGTATCCACTGTTTGATGACAGCACGAACGGCCGCAAGAAAAAAGATGCGGTAAAAAAACTCAATGGGTATCTGGAATCCCTGAATACTTATCTGGCACGTCAGGAGTATTTCATTGGTGAGCAGTATACGCTGGCTGATGTTACGCTGGCTCCAATCCTGTGGCGATTGCCGTCGATTGGTGTGGACACATCCAAACTGGGTAATCTGGAAGCTTATATGGATCGCCTGTTTGAACGTTCGGCATTTGAGCGCTCTCTCTCTGAGCACGAGCAGATGCTGCGCGACTATTGATACAGCTTTCCAGGGTCCCCTCTCTGACTTATCAGGGGTGGGCTTGAGTATAATCTGAGAGCAATGATTACGGATGACTCTGGTCATCCGTTTTTTTTGTGCGCCGGGCATGGCGCACGTTCAGGAGGGTGGAAGTCCCTCTTTGCGCCCAGTCGATGGGAAGCAACCGTCTATGCAAGGGTGTCCACCGTGAGGTGGAATCTGAAGGAAGCAAATGACGACAGTACGGACGCGACGTACAGAAACCGGATATAAGGCCGGACAGCGCCGGGTAAGCAGGCAATGGACTGCGATGCCCGATAATCGATCGGGGTGCTGTCTGGTAAATTCGGCGTGGCCCGTACGAAGAACGTGTGTCTTACCCCGGGAGATCTCCACG
>MNWZ01000112.1 GCA_001871925.1 Zetaproteobacteria bacterium CG1_02_53_45 | reverse complement strand
TGGTTCTTTCCGTACATGAACGGTGGAAAAGGCCATTGCCGGTTTTGGCGGCGGAAGATCATGCCTGAATACGCGCCGCCAACGGCTCAGTGATTTGTATGATATACCTGCGTGCTGGCAGAACTCTTTTTGTGTTTTGAAATTACCATGCTCCCAGTCGGATACCACCTGCTTCCAGTATTGCCGCTTCGCGGCTCGACCCTTTGGATTCTCTGCCATTATATTGCCTCCACATCAAATTTAATGCGAAGTCTGAGCCTTCAATTTATAAGCGGTAGATGAGGTTGCTTTGACGCTTACACTACAAATATACCATAAACGTTGGGAATTCAGGCCTACTTTATTGATGCAATATCCTTAACCGGACAGCAATGTACTGTAATATATAAGCACATGTCATTTCTTGGAGAGGCGAGGGGCAGCTCTTTACATTGCAGTTTCATGAGTCATGGCTGCAAGCTAAGAAACTGACCCCCGGCAGCCCCGATAGTAGAATGGGACTGACTTTAGGTAGCCCGCAGGGTGAGAGATATGATTGCCCGGATCACTATTCCTCAGGATTGAGGATAGGACATGCTGAAAGCATGCCCGCAGGGTGAGGCACAGGATGCCCCGAATCACTATTCCTCAAGATTGAGGAATAGGACATGCTGAAAGCATGCCCGCAGGGTGAGGCACACGGATGTGCTGAATCACAAAAAAGCAGGATTGCCGTTTGGATGCGCTACAAGCACTGTATCACCACCTGTGCTATCGCCTCAATATGCGCATCATTGTCATTGAGCGCTGGAATGTAGCGATACTGTTTGCCACCGGCCTCAAGAAAATAGTCGCGGTTTTCCATGCCGATCTCTTCGATGGTTTCCAGACAGTCGGCGGCAAAACCCGGGCAGACTACATCCACGGATGCAAGCCCGGCCTTGCCCCACTCTTGCAACGTCTCATCAGCATACGGCTGCACCCATGGTTCTCTGCCAAAACGGGACTGAAAGGCGACGCTGGCTCTCTCCTCGTCGAGTCCGAGGCTCTCCCGCAGCAGTCGTGCAGTCTTGCGGCAGTGGCAGGGGTAGGGGTCACCTGACTTGAAATAACGCTCCGGAATGCCGTGAAAACTCATCATCAGTCGCTCGGGCTCACCGTGTTCCTGCCAGTAGTTTTTGATGCTGTCACTGAGCGCTGCGATATAGGCGGGGTGGTCATGGTAGGAGTCAATCATGTGCAGTTCCGGAATACGGCGCCATGTTTTCAATACATCAGCCACCGCATCAAATGTCGAGCCGGTAGTTGTGGCCGAATATTGCGGGTAGAGCGGCAGTACGATGATTTTGCGGCAGTTTTTCCGGCGCAGGGCTTCAAGGCCTGCTTCAATGGAAGGGTTGCCGTAGCGCATGGCCAGCTCGACATGCAGGCCTTCACCGGTCTTCTCCTGTAGAAGCTGCTGCAGCCTGGCTTGCTGTTTCCGGCTGATGGCGAGCAGCGGCGAGCCATCTTCTCCCCATACCTTTTTATAAGCTGCCGCGGATCTGGCCGGGCGGATGTTAAGGATAATGCCGTTGAGAATCAGCCACCATTTCCAGCGTGGTTCTTCCACTACACGCGGATCCCAGAGAAACTCCTTCAGGTATGTGCGTACAGCCTTTTTGGTCGGTGCATCGGGCGTACCCAGATTGGTCAGTAGAATGCCAATGCCGGCTCCAGCTGTCTGATCATGATCGAAGTTCTGTTGTGCGCTGAAATCCATGGAGTCTCCGGAGTGCGTGTTATAGTGGCTCAGTATTGAATGCGAAAATCATTGCAGCTCTCAGGCAAATGACCAGTAGAAAATTCGATGCTTTCGACCCGTGCGCAGTCGGGTCCCTGCTTCAGCCACTGTTTCATGGCCGCAACTTGAGCTTCGCTGCCGCCAATGCAGGCCTCGACAGCGCCATCTTTGCAGTTGCGCACCCAGCCGGAAATGCCCAGCCGATTGGCCTGAATCTGCGTATGGTAACGAAAGCCGACGCCTTGTACGCGCCCCTGAATGCGGGCTATCAGGCATTCATTGTACTGGCATGCACTCAAATCTCGTCGGGCCTCAGTATGGTGTCGCGGGCATGGATGTCTGTCCGGGTATGATCCGTGGAGAAGTGCAGTCCGCGTGATTCGTGGCGGTGCTGGGCGCTCTGGATGATTAACTCAGCCACCTGGGCCAGATTGCGCAGCTCCAGCAGATCCTGGCTGACCGGATGTTTCCAGTAATAGGAGGCGATCTCCTCCCGGATGACGCGCAGGCGGCGACGAGCGCGGCGCAAGCGTTCATCCGAGCGCACGATGCCGACAAAGTGCGACATGGTGGCGCGAATCTCATCCCAGTTCTGTTTAATCTGAATGCGTTCGGTTTCCGGCACAATGCCGCTGTCATCCCATGCCGGTACAGGCGGGCGGGCGGGAACCAGCTGCTGCAGCACATCTGTGGCGCAGTAGTCGGCCATGACCAGACACTCCAGCAGCGAATTACTGGCCAGGCGGTTGGCGCCATGCAGGCCGGTGCAGGCTGTTTCGCCAATCGCATAGAGGCCGGCAATTTCTGTTTTACCGTTCACATCTGTCTGAATGCCGCCGCAGACATAGTGAGCTGCGGGAACAACGGGGATAGGTTCACGCGTCATGTCCATGAGCAAGGCCTGCAGGCGTGCATGGATGTTTGGGAAATGCTCGGTGATCACGCTTTCACCCATCGGGCGGGCATCGAGGTACATACAGTCCACACCCTGTTTTTTCATCTCGTGGTCAATGGCGCGGGCAACAATATCGCGTGGAGCCAGTTCGCCGCGTTCGTCGTAATCAAAGACAAAACGCCTGCCCTGACTGTCTACCAGATGGGCGCCTTCACCGCGCAGGGCTTCGGATAACAGCATGTTGGAGCCCTGACGGTGGAACAGGCAGGTCGGATGAAACTGGATGAATTCAAGGTTCATGACCGGGCAACCGGCGCGCCAGGCCATGGCGACACCATCGCCTGTGGCGGCATGCGGGTTGGATGTGTAGAGATATACTTTGCCGGCACCACCCGTGGCCAGAATGGTGTGTCCGGCCTCGATAGTCAGTACATCACCGTCGGGAGAAAGGATATAGGCTCCCAGACAGCGATTCTCCGGATAACCCAGGCGCGCGCTGGTAACCAGATCAATGGCCGTATGTTGTTCCAGCCTGAGGATATTCGGGTTCGGTGTGATGCGGGCAAGCAGGGCGTTGGTGATCGCCTGGCCTGTAGCATCCTGGGCATGGGCAATACGGCGGTTGCTGTGGCCGCCCTCCTGGGTCAGGTGCAGTTCACCATCCTTGCGGTCGAAGCGGGTGCCGATATCGATAAGCTCATGGATAATGGCGCTGCCTCTGTTGATGATGGCCCGCACCACCTTTTCATGGCAAAGACCTGCACCACTGATGATCGTGTCCTGCACATGCGACTCGATGGAGTCGGAGTTGGAAAGCACTCCGGCAATGCCCCCCTGGGCATACCAGGTGCTGGAGTCCTGCAGGCTTCCCTTGTTGACCAGAATGACTTTGCCGTGTTGCGCCAGCCTGTTGGCCGCAAGCAAGCCTGCCGCACCGCTGCCGATAATCAGGTAATCAGTTTGCAGTCTGTGTTTTTCCATGATCAGCCAACTCTAGCCGTATAACGCTGCTTGGAAACCATTAGAGATTGCATGGGGATGGCACGAGGCAACGGAATCAGTGTAAGATTCGCCACGCATGCCATGTTTGGCAGTGAGTTTTTGCTCAGAGTCTTGCGTCACCGGGGTAGTATGGAACAACAGGTCGAAGTGATTGCAGTGGAAGGAGATCAGGTTCTCGTACGCGGGCAGCGTGCCAGTGCCTGTGGCGGCTGTGCGGGAAAAACCTCCTGCTCAACACTGGGTTCGTGGACTGAACGGCCAATTGAATTGCGGGTGAAAAACAGTATCTCGGCTGCAGTGGGCGACCTCGTGTTGCTGGAAGTGCCTGATAGTCTGCTGTTAAGGGTTACTTTCAGGTTGTATGTGTTGCCTATGCTGGCTTTTGTCTTTGTCGGCCTGGCTGCGCGCTCGCTTGCGGTAGAGCTGGAACTGGAACATGTCGAACTGCTGGCAGCACTTGCCGGTATGGGCGCAGTGATTGCCACGTTTGCATGGCAAATGGTTACGCCGGCCCCGAAAAAAGCCGCTTTGGATGTCAGGATGGTTAAAGTGATCCGGCATGCCGGTCAGCCTGTCTGATAAATGGCACTGCAGTTTTTAACACAAAACCTTCATGTTTTTTTCATCTTGGCTGCTTAAAAAGCGGCCTGACTATATTTCGAAGGAGTTCAGATTGAGTTGTTTGAAAGTCATGTTTCCCTTATTTGTTGCAGCAGTCATGTGGGCGGTTCCGGCTCAGGCTATACCGGAAAGTTTTGCGGACCTCGCCGAACAGCAGGCTGATTCTGTTGTGAATATCAGTACCACCCAGCATGTGCAGCAGGGTATGCAGGGGCTGCCACCGGGTCTGAATCTGCCGCAGAACTCACCATTTAATGAGTTCTTTAATGACTTTTTGCGCAACATGCCGCAGCAGGAACAGGAAAAACATGCGCTGGGAACAGGTTTTATTATTTCAGCCGACGGTTATGTGGTGACCAATAACCATGTGGTGGATGGCGCTGATGAAGTGATTGTGAAGATGCGCGATGGTACTGAACACGAAGCAAAGATTATCGGCAGTGATCCGAAACTTGATGTGGCGCTGCTGAAAATCAATGCCAAGGGCCTTAAAACAGTAAAAATCGGTAACTCTGAAGCCCTGCGTGTCGGCGACTGGGTTGTTGCTATCGGTAATCCGTTCGGTCTTTCGCAGACAGTGACTGCAGGTATTGTATCGGCCAAGGGGCGTGTAATCGGCTCAGGTCCGTATGATGATTTTATCCAGACTGATGCTGCGATTAATCCGGGTAACTCCGGCGGTCCTCTGTTCAATGCTCAGGGTGATGTGGTTGGTATCAACACCGCGATCTATTCCCGCAGTGGCGGCAACAATGGCATCGGCTTTGCCATTCCGATCAATCTGGCCAAGCCGATTCTCGATGAGTTGAAAGAGAAAGGCCATGTCACACGTGCTCGTCTGGGCGTACATATTGCTGATATCGACAAGGAAACGGCTGAAGCTCTGGGTCTGAAAACCCGTGAGGGCGCACTGGTGCCGCAGGTCGAAGCAGGTTCGGCAGCAGATCGGGCCGGTATCCGCGCCGGTGATGTGATTGTCTCCATTGATGGCACTGCGGTTCGTAAAGCCCACGATCTGCCCATCAGGGTGGCGCGTCATGCACCGGGCGATAAAGTAAAAATCGGCATCATTCGCGATGGCAAACTGAGTACTGTTACCGTGGCAGTTGAAGCGATGCCGGACGAGCAGACTGCGCAGAATGGCAATGCCAAGCCTGATGGGAACAAGGTACGCCTTGGTATGGTGCTGGAGAATCTGACGCCTGAACTGGCTGCTCAGTTACAGGCGCGCGTCAAAAAGGGTGTGGTTGCTTCACAGGTTCAGCCGGCCTTGCCGGCAGGGCGGGCAGGTATCCAGCGCGGTGATGTGATTTACCGCATCAACGGCCACGATGTTAATGATATGAACGGTTTTTCCAAAATGGCTGCCCAGTTTAAACCGGGTGATGTGCTGCGTATCATGATGGACCGGCGCGGCGATCAGGTGTTTGCCCTGATCAAGCTGCCAAAACGCAATGGCGGTGAAGATTAACAGCATGAGTGTTCCCCACATTCAGCTTATGAGCCGCAGTATCTGCTGCCTTTGTGATGATGCCAAGGCAGTGGTGGCGGCTCTGGCTGATGCGGGGTTATGCACTTGGGAAACCGTGGACGTGGACAGGGACAAGGCATTGATGGTTCGCTTCGGCATGGATGTGCCGGTTCTGGTGAATGCAAACAGAGTGCTGTTTAAACATTGCGTAACTGCAACGGAACTAAAGAGCGTGCTGGCAGAATTAAGCCCACAGGGTGCTATGGAAGTATGATGAAATATCGCTGGTTACTGGTTTTGGCGATTGTGACCGGCATGGGCACGATAGTCTGGCTGGCGCTTCCGCAGGCTACTGAGACTGTAGAGCGGAATCGGGATCTGGCCGCACTGCAGTTGCCTGACCTGCAGGGGCATATGCAGGGGATTATTCCGCAGGGTGAAGTCGTACTGCTTAACTTCTGGGCCACATGGTGTCCCCCATGTCGAAAAGAAATTCCGTCGATGACTGAGTTGTACAAGCGCTATGCCGCCTCCGGCCTGAAAGTCGTAGCTGTGTCGGTGGATCAGCGGCGTGAAGATCTGGCCAGTTTTGTATCTGAATATAACATGCCGTTTCAGGTGTTGCATGATGGCACCACCTATGTGTCACAACAGTTCGGTGTGTTCAGGTTCCCTGAAACGTTCCTCATCGATCGGGATGGCAAGATCCGTTATCATCTGGTTGGCGCCGTGGACTGGATGTCGCAGCCTGTGTTGGATACCGTTGAGCAGATGTTGAACGAATCAGCCAGTGGGGTCGTGAGTGGAGAAAAGCAGCCGGGTAACAGTTGAAGCAATGAATGGCTTGAAGCAGCGTATTGATGCGCTGCGCACACAACTGATTGAACATAATTACCGTTATTATATTCTCGATAATCCGCAGATTGGCGATGCCGAGTATGATCGCCAGTTGCGCGAGCTTGTTTCTCTTGAGCAGGAACTGGGTGAACCGGTTCCTGCCGACTCACCGACACAAACCGTTGGCGCGCCAGTCTCATCCACATTTGCCGCCAGAGTGCATGGCGAGCCATTGCTCTCACTGGCCAATGCTTTTGAAGATGATGAGGTGCAGGCCTTTGTGCGCCGCGTGTGTGAAGCTATAGGCGCAGCATCTCCCCGTTTTATCATCGAACCGAAAGTTGACGGTCTGGCAGTCAATCTGCGTTATGAGCAGGGGCAGTTAAGCATTGCTGCGACGCGTGGCGACGGCACTACGGGTGAAGATGTTACCGATAACATCCGCACCATTTCCGATATTCCGTGGCAGTTGAACACCGCAGGTCTGCCGGTTCCCGACGTACTGGAAGTCCGCGGCGAAGTGTATATGTCCAAACAGGCGTTTGCTGCACTCAATGAGCGTCAGGATGCCGAAGGGGCATCCCCGTTTGCCAATCCGCGCAATGCAGCGGCCGGTTCACTCAGGCAGCTGGATGCCCGTGTCACGGCCAGGCGCGGCCTCTGCTTTTTCGCTTACGGGGCCGGACTTGGCGGTCGTGAGCTGGCAGCCAGTCAGTCACAGTTGCTGGCGCGGTTGGCTGATTTCGGTTTTGCAGTTCAGCAGACTGCAATGGCCGATGGTGTGGATGAACTGCTGGCTCACTACCATATGTTGCAGCAGCAGCGCCCCGAGCTTCCGTATGAGATTGATGGTGTGGTCTATAAGCTGGATGATTTTGCCCTGCAGAGCCGCCTGGGGGCGGTTGCCCGCTCCCCGCGCTGGGCTATCGCGCACAAGTTTCCTGCCGAAGAGGTGCAGACAACCGTACGTGATATTATCTGGCAGGTTGGCCGCACAGGTGTGATTACGCCGGTGGCGGATATGCAGCCGGTAGCTGTTGGCGGTGTGATGGTATCCCGGGCCACGCTGCACAATATTGATGAGCTCAGGCGCAAGCAGGTCTATGCCGGGGCCCGTGTGATTGTACGCCGTGCAGGCGATGTGATTCCGGAAGTGGTTGGGGCAGTGGATGTCGATCCCGATGCCTGTATGCCTGTTATTCCTGAAGTGTGTCCGGCTTGTCAGGCATCGGTGTTCCGGATTGAGGGCGAGGTGGCGATTCGTTGCAGTGGCGGGCTCTCCTGTCCGGCACAGCTGACAGAGCGGCTGTGCCATTTCGTTTCGCGCGGTGCGATGGATATTGAGGGGATGGGCGACAAGCTGATTGCCCGACTGGTGGATGAAGGGCTGCTGGCCTCCATTGCCGATGTTTACGAGCTGGATTATTCAGCGTTAGGTGGCTGGCAGGGTATGGGTGAGAAAAAAATCGCCAATCTGCAGGCAGCTGTTGCAGAGAGTAAAAACAGAACGCTTGCCCGTTTTCTGCACGCTCTCGGTATTCGCCATGTCGGTACGGCAACTGCCACGGGGCTGGCCAGCCATTTCGGTGAGCTCGATGCGGTTATGGGGGCGGATGAAGAGGCGTTGTTAAGTGTACCTGATGTCGGCCCGGAAGTGGCGGCAAGCATTCGCAGTTTTTTTGCTGAAGCACATAATCGTGATGTGATACACAGATTGCTGGCTGCCGGTGTGCAGCCTGCAGCAGTGAAACTGGCTGCAAGCAACCACCCGCTGGCAGGTAAAACGGTGGTGTTGACCGGCAGCTTTGCTTCAATTCAGCGGCGGCTGGCGCAGGAGCAGTTACGTGCGCTGGGTGTGAAGCCGGCCGGTTCGGTGTCAAAGAATACCGATGTGCTGATTGCCGGTGAGAAGGCCGGTTCCAAGCTGAGCAAAGCGAGAGAACTGGGCGTTGAAATCGCCGATGAGGTGCAATTGATCGCCTGGTTGAACTGGCAATAGGGTTGCAATGTGAAATTAGCACTCCTACAATGCGAGTGCCAAGATGAACCGAATATTGATGTGGAGGCGATGATACGTGACAGCAGCAACACTTGAAATGAACAGTCTGGCTCTCTTTTCCCGAGATGTGCGGAAGGTGGATCGCCTTGATCGTGAGGAAGAAACCCGGTTGTCCCGTTTGTGGCACGATAACGGAGATCGCGAAGCTGCGCGCCAGCTGGTGGTCGCCAATCTCGGTGGTGTAGCGGCAATTGCCCGCGAATATCGTCATTTTGGATTACCCGAGATGGACCTGATTCAGGAAGGCACCATGGGGTTGATGCATGCGGTAAAACGTTTTGACCCGGATCGTGGATTTCGCCTGATGACTTATGCTTCATGGTGGGTGCGTGCCTCAATCCATGATTTTATCCTGCGCTCATGGAGTATCGTGAAGCTGGGAACCAACAAGTTGCAGCGCCGTGTGTTTGCCGGTCTGCAGAAAGCCAAGAATGCTATTGCCGCCATTGATGGGCGCCATGCCGATGAGGTGGGGGCTGATTACGGCATGAACGGGGCTGAATATCAGGAAGCAGCCAATGCTTTCCTGCAACGTGATGTGTCACTGGATGCCGAGTTTGATGAGGGCGGTGCGCTGGTGCATGGTCTGCCTTCTGATGATGCGACACCGGAACAGATTGCCATCGAATCGAACTGGGAAAATCACCAGAAGAGTGTGTTGTACAGTGCGATGGACAGCCTGTCTGATCGTGACCGGAAGATTGTCGAGCGCCGCCATCTGGCGGAAGATCCGGCTACTCTGAAGGATCTTTCCGAGGAGTTCGGCGTATCCATTGAGCGCGTGCGTCAGCTTGAGGCGCGTGCCATGAAGAAGCTGAAAGAGGCTGTGATACACTAACTAACAGGCACTTTGCCAGCACTGTTGTCATTAAAGGGGCGGTCCGGATGGACTGCCCCTTTTCTTTCATGCCTGCAGCCATCATCATCCGGCTTTAAGTTTATCGGGCCCAAGCGGGCCTTTCCGGGAGTTTTCGCAGGTGTCTGATCGTTACGAAGCACAAGAAATCGAAGCCAAATGGCAGCAGAAATGGAATGATGCAGGTATTGATGCTGCACACGATGATGACGAACGTGAGTCCTATTATTGTCTGGTGATGTTCCCCTATCCGTCCGGCAACCTGCATATGGGCCATGTGCGTAACTACTGTCTCGGTGATGCGGTGGCGCGTTACAAGCGCATGAACGGCTTCAATGTGCTGCATCCGATCGGCTGGGATGCGTTTGGCCTGCCGGCCGAGAATGCCGCAATCAAACATAACCGTCCGCCTGCCGAGTGGACTTATGCCAATATCGATCAGATGCGCACTCAGCTCAAACGCCTGGGGCTCTCCTATGACTGGTCGCGCGAAATTGCCACATGCCGCCCCGAGTATTACCGCTGGGAACAATGGATGTTCACTCGCCTGATGGAGAAGGGACTGGCTTATCAGGCCGAGGCTGAAGTGAACTGGTGCGATCCCTGCCATACCGTGCTGGCCAACGAACAGGTGGTTGATGGCGTTTGCTGGCGCTGCGATACGGCTGTGAAACGTAAAAATCTGAAGCAGTGGTTTATCCGTATTACCGACTATGCCGAAGAATTGCTTGCTGATCTCGATACGTTGACCGGCTGGCCGGAAAAAGTCGTGGGTATGCAGCGCAACTGGATCGGTAAATCGACCGGTGCAGAAGTTTCATTCGGCCTTGAAGGCAGTGAGGAAACACTGGATATCTTCACCACACGCCCCGATACCTTGATGGGTGTGACCTATATGGCTGTGGCAGCAGGCCATTCGCTGGCACAAAAGGCGGCGCGCTCCAACCCTGAGTTGGCAGTTTTTCTGGAAGAGTGCAGCAAGATTTCCACCAAGGAAGCCGATGTGGAAACCATGGAGAAGAAGGGCATGGCGACCGGCTTTAATGCGGTTCACCCGATCTCCGGTGAACTTGTGCCTGTCTGGGTGGCCAACTTCGTTCTGATGGGGTACGGCACCGGTGCTGTGATGAGTGTGCCGGCGCATGATGTGCGTGATTACGATTTTGCCAGGAAATATGGCTTGCCGATCAAACAGGTTATTCGACCTGCCGATGGCGAATGGGATATTGAGACCGCCGCTTTTACCGAGGCCGGTGTGCTGATGAACTCAGCCCGGTTCGATGGCATTGCTTCACTCGAGGCCAAATCAGCCATCACCGGATGGTTGGCCGAACATGGCAAGGGCAGTGTGAAGATTCAGTATCGTTTAAGGGACTGGCTGGTTTCACGTCAGCGTTACTGGGGGGCACCGATCCCGGTGGTTCACTGCGAGACTTGCGGTGCGGTACCCGTGCCGGAAGATCAATTGCCGGTGGAGTTGCCGATAGACCTGCAGCCGACCGGTGGCGCTTCGCCGCTGACAGAGTGTGAAGCATTCAAACACACGTCATGCCCGGCTTGCGGCAAACCTGCCGTGCGCGAACTCGATACCTTTGACACCTTTATGGAATCTTCATGGTATATGAATCGCTATACCAGCCCGCGTAATACGGATGCCATGGTGGATGGCTCTGCCATGCAGCGCTGGGCGCCGGTCGATCAGTATATCGGCGGTGTTGAGCATGCCGTGCTGCATCTGCTTTATGCCCGTTTTTATCACAAGCTGATGCGTGATGCCGGTCTGTTCACCAGTGAGCAGGGCGGCGATGAGCCGTTCAGGAATCTGCTTACTCAGGGCATGGTGCTTAAAGATGGCACCAAGATGTCCAAGTCCAAGGGTAATACCGTTGATCCGAAAGCCATTATCGAGCGTTTCGGAGCCGATACTGCACGCCTGTTTACCCTGTTTGCCGCACCTCCCGAGAAAGAGCTGGAGTGGAATGATGCCGGTGTTGAGGGCGGTCACCGTTTCCTTAAGCGTGTATGGCGGTTGCTCGAGCGTATTGATGTGACCGAAGGTGAAGAGGACGCTGCAGCAGTTCAGGTGATGCGCCGCACCATCCATGCAACGATCCAGCGTGTGACGTATGCCTTTGAACATGGTTTTGCTTTCAATGTGGCGATTGCAGCACTGATGGAGCTGACCAACGCGTTGCAGGACTTTAAACCTGCGGGAAGCGCCGGCAAAGCGGCTTATCGTGAAGGTGTTGAAGTCGTGGCCACCATGCTCGCACCTTTCGTGCCGCACTTTGCCTGTGAACTGGGCGAATTGCTGGGCATGGAGCAGATGGCTGTAGTGAGCAACTGGCCACAGGTGGATGCAGCAGCACTGGTCCAGGATGAGATTACGCTGGTGGTGCAGATTCAGGGTAAAAAACGCGGTGAGATCACCATTGCCAAGGATGCGGGGCAGGATGTGGCCATGGCGGCAGCTCAGGCTGATGCTTCGATCAACAAATGGCTGGATGGTATGCAGATTGCCAAGGTGATTCTGGTGCCCGGACGTCTGCTCAATATTGTGGTGAAACCGGCATGAAAAAGCTGCTGCTGACGGGAGTTGCGCTGCTGTTGTTGTCGCTCAGTGGCTGCGCCTATCATATGGTTGGCCACGGCAATGGCTCAGGCGCCATTCCGGCGGATGTGAAAACGCTCACCGTTGCAGTCAATGGCGATAGTCAAAAAGTGCTCTCCCTGTTCAGAAAACGTCTGGCTTCAGAAGCCTATACATTGAGCGATGCAGCAGATGTGGTTGACGAAAAGACACACGCTGTCTTGCGCGTAAATATCGCACCTCTGACGTTCGTGCCTGCTGCCTATGATGTGAATGGCATGGCCACGCAATATCGCATGATTTATGGCGGTTCACTCTCTGTGCAGCGCTCGGGCCAGAATATCTGGCAGAGCGGCAATATTTCGCAGCGGGGCGATGTCTATGCGTCTGGAGGACCTGCCAGTAATGAGGCATCGAAAGAGCGTTTGCTCAGGGATTTGCGGCAGCAGTGGGTCACTGATGCGCTTGGCCGTTTGCGCTCCGGTTTCTGACCTGATTTCTCAGGGGGTAGTATGCGACTAAGGCCGGAGGGGCTGCTGGCAGCCCGCAACAGTAGCTACTACCTGCATGGCGAAGATGAGGACGCGATATTTGAGGCGGCTGAAGCCCTGCTGGCTGGGGGTGAAAAAGATGCCTTACGCCTGCGCGTGGACGTCAGCGAGCTGGCCCGCATCGAGGAGTCATCAAAAAATCAGGGGCTGTTCGGCCCGTCAATCTGTTATGCACTGGTACGCAATGCCCAGTCAGCCAATCCCAAGCAGTCAGATCACCTGTTAAGGCTTTCGACATCCGTACTTTCCGGTAACCGCCTGATCATTTGCGCGCCCGCCGTGGATTGGAAAAAGGCGCTGCATAAGAAGATACAGGCGCTTGCCGAAGTCGGTCAGTGCGAATTCGGCAAGCCTGATGAAGCAGCTTTTGCCCGCTGGCTGGACGGTGAGATCAACAGGTCCGGACTCAAGGTGAAACAGGAAGCAGTGCAGTGGATGGCCGGGTGTCTTTGCGGCATGCGTCTGGCGGCCAGACAGATGATCGAACGGTTGCGCTGGTATGATGGTGGCGCTGGCATGGAGATCGGTCTTGATGTCGTGGCTGAACTGTTGGGCGAGCGGGCTCCTGGTGCTCTGGATGAGTGGTGCCACGAAGTGGCTATGCGCCGGCCCTGTGCTGTGGGTCTGGCGCAGCGCCTGTTGAAGGACCAGCAGGTTGCAGAAGTGCAGATGATCTCCTGGCTGGGCACCCGTATGCAGCAACTGTTGATGTATCGCTGGTTCGCAGGCACCGGTGATCGTAACCCGCTGCTGGCCGCCAAGGTGTTTGGCGATGCACGAACGAAGGTGGGGCAGGAGTCGAAAGCCTGGTCTGCTACCGAACTGACGCTGGCGATGAAGCGCATCATTGATGCGGAAAAACTGGTCAAGGGTGCCTCGGTTGAAGACAAAGGCACCGTTATCGAGCGACTGACGCTGGATCTGGTTGAAAACGGCAGGCTGACAGCGTGAACTGGCTTGAATTCGAGCGTCGGCATGTCTGGCATCCCTATGCCTCGATGTTGAACCCGATACCGGCTTATCCGGTTGCGCGTGCAGACGGTGTTTTTCTGGAGTTTGAAGACGGACGCAGTGTGATCGACGGCATGTCATCATGGTGGTGTGCCATCCACGGTTACAACGTGCCTGAGCTTAACGCCGCAATCACCGAGCAGACCTCGAAAATGTCGCATGTCATGTTCGGTGGCCTGACACACAGGCCTGCATCGGATCTGGCAGAAAGACTGCTCTCGCTGGCTCCCTCCAATATGCAACATGTGTTCTTTGCCGATTCAGGCTCGGTGTCGGTGGAGGTGGCAATCAAAATGGCCCTGCAGTTCTGGCAGGCCGGAGGCAGATATGAAAAACACCGTCTGCTGACCATTCGTTCCGGTTACCATGGTGATACCTTCGGTGCGATGAGTGTCTGCGATCCTGAATCGGGTATGCACCACCTGTTTAGCGGTGTGCTGGCCCAGCAGTTGTTTGCTGATACGCCGGGGGCAAGAAACGATGACGAGTGGGATGAGGAGGATATCGCTTCATTCAAGTCCAGAATCAAAACCCATCACCATGAACTGGCGGCGGTGATACTTGAGCCGATCGTGCAGGGCGCGGGCGGCATGCGTTTTTATGCGCCTGAGTTTTTGCGCCAGGTGCGCAAGTTGTGTGATGAGTATGATGTACTGCTGATCTTGGATGAAATTGCGACGGGGTTTGGCCGTACCGGCACGATGTTCGCCTGTGAGCAGGCGGGTATAGAGCCGGATATCATGTGTGTCGGCAAAGCTTTGACCGGCGGTTACATGAGTCTGGCGGCAACGCTGTGCTCGGCAGCAGTCTGCCGGGGTATTCATGCTGATAGCGGGGGAAATCAAGACGCAGGTGTATTGATGCACGGGCCGACATTTATGGCCAATCCTCTGGCCTGTGCGGTGGCCGTGGCCAGTATTGACCTGCTGCTGAGCTCCCCGTGGCAGGCATCTGTTGCTGCGATTGAGCATCAGTTGAAAGTTGAGCTGGACGTGTGTCGCCAAATGGATGCGGTTGCCGATGTGCGTTGTATGGGGGCCATCGGTGTCATCGAGCTGAAGCAGCCTGTGGATGTTGTAAACATTCAGCGGCAACTGATCGATATGGGGGTCTGGCTGCGTCCCTTCGGCAGGTTGCTATATACCATGCCGCCGCTGGTGATCAGGCCGGATCAGTTACGCCGGGTTACCGCGGCGATGGCATCGGCTTGCGAACATATTTGAACAATCTTTTCTCCGGCCATATACTGGCCTGCTTATGGCTGTAACGTTGGGTTTTATGTTTCGAGTGGACAGTGGTTACCCGCCAGCGGTGGCCGTGCCTCCCTTGCAGCAGGGGATGCCGCCTGTTCCTCCGATTATCGAAGCAGAACGCGTCGTTGAGCCTACATCAACGGCCCGCAGCAATGGCTCGCGTAACCATATGATGGGCCGCTCCTCTTATTTTCAGACCGATACTGCTCCACAACAGCCGCTGACTTACTCGATGAAAGGTGTCGGCAATGCAACACTGCTTAGTGGCCGTCTGCTTGATACCTACGCCTGATCTGCAATGCATAACAAGTTGAATACAGCCAACCATGATCGCGATGTGGTGGGTAAAACTTATGTCTATCCGGTGGTTTCCCGTCGTGCCGGTGGGGTCTCTGTCGGTATCAATCTGAATCCGAATAATGCCTGCACCTGGCACTGTGCTTATTGCCAGGTGCCGAACCTTGTGCGCGGGGTGGCTCCGGATATCGACCTGGATCTACTGCGCGCTGAGCTGAGCTCGATGCTGGAAGAGATACAGTATGGCTCATTTATGCAGGAACGCGTGCCTGAGGGGAGTCGGCAACTCTGTGATGTGGCCATTTCCGGCAATGGTGAGCCGACCAGTTGCGCCGCCTTTGATGAGGTCATGGCTGTGATTGTTGAGGTGATGCATCATTTTGAGCTTGCAGTGCCATTGCGGCTGATCACCAACGGTTCCTATGTACATAAAACGCATGTTCAGCACGGTCTGTTGTTGATGGCCGCCCACCACGGTGAGGTGTGGATCAAGGTGGACAGTGTGACCGATGAGGGGATCGAGCGCATCAATGGGATCAAGCTGAATGCGGCTCGCTTACGTCAGCAGGTGGAGTCAGTCGCCAGAGTCTGTCCGACATGGATTCAGACCTGTTATCTTGCCTGGGACGGACAGCCACCATCAGAGCATGAAATTGCTGCTTATATCGACTTTCTTGAGGCGCTTAAAAAAGACGATGTGCCTGTGCAGGGGGTTCTGTTGTACGGATTGGCGAGGCCATCCCTGCAGGAAGAGTCATCGCACCTGCAGAAGCTGGATGCGGAGTGGATGGAACTGGTTGCAGGACGCATCGCCCGGAGCGGATTTGAGGTTAGGCTGTCGCTCTAGGGGGCCTCTGAAAAGCTGCACCCCCTGCAGATTTCAGCAGGCAAAGGCAGCGCATGGCAATCGTGCTGTTCGCCTGAAGGCGGTGGAGTCGTCCACTGATACTCTGAGCGTGTTTCTAGTACCCCTAACCGTCAGTTAAAAGTCGTCCAGCATCTCTTCGAGTGCGTCTGCATCCACACGCATTTTTCCGCGCCCTTCGCCCTGCACCAGAATACCATCCTTTTTCAACTGGCTGATTGCGCGTGAAATGGTTTCGCGACTGGTGGATAGCTGGTCGGCTAGCAGTTGGTGGGTAGGCAGTATGGTGCTGTAGCGACCATCATTGTCGTGGCGGCCGAAGCGATGACAGTGATCCACCAGATAGGAGTAGAGGCGGTGGGGCACATCCATGCTGCTGATGCGTTCCAGTACGCGGCTGGTTTTGCGCAGGCGTGAGGCAATTTCGCTGAGCAGTTTCAGTGCAATGGCGGGCTGCTCCATCATCAGCGGTACCAGATCGCGGCGGCGGATATTGGCAAACTTGGAATCTTCCATGGTGGTGACATTGGCTGAGCGGGGCTCTTCATCGAGCAGGGACATTTCGCCGAAAAAGGAGCCTTTGCCCAGCAGGGCCAGAACGACTTCGCGGCCTTCAGACGAATAGGTGGAAATCTTCACTTCACCATCAAGAATAACAAAGAGCGAATCACCCGGATCATGCTCCTGCACGACGGTGCTTTTTTTGCGAATATCAATACTGCTGGCCAGTGACGCAACAGCCCGAAGCTCGGCATCATCCAGTTCAGAGAACAGTGGCACCTTCCGCAGCATTTCATGCATTTCCATCGTTACTCCCCATTACGCATCAGTGCGACAGGCCAGGTTGCCACCATGCAGTCGCCCAGATGCGGCTTCATCAGTTCCAGTGCCCGCTCAATGTGTTCGCTGGTGTCAATTGCCTCAATAAGAAGCGGCAGGCTTGTGGCCAGGTCAAGAAAAGAGGCTGAGTGAATGCCGTGTTGACCCAGCCCTTCAATGCCACGCAATACCGATACGCCACGCAGTCCGGCATGCTGGCAGAGGGCCAGAATGGCCTCCATCGCCGGCTTGCCGTCGATTTTACTGGATTCGCTCATATAGATGCGCAGGCATGAACCTTCAGTCAATATCGTTCCCCCATCAGCTGTGCAAGTAGTCTGTAGAATGTGAATGAAGCTGACAAGTATGTGTTGATGATTTGTCGTCGCCGCGCCTGAAGTGGATCACTTGTTGCTGGCGTGAAACGGGCAATCGTGGTCGATGCCGAACTTGCACTGCGGAAAATACCCCGGCGAATCGCCATGCTCCTGATGCGCCGCTTCACAGGAAGTCAGAGCGGTTAGTAAGGCGATAATCTGGTCGGCGCGAAAGGGTTTGCTGACTGAGTAGCACAGCTGGCTGGCAGCAAACCGGTTGTGTTTTTCATCAGCATAGCCGGTAATCAGAACGATTTTCTGGAAAGGTAACACTTTGCGGATCTCTACTGTCAGGTCATAGCCATTGATGCCCGGCATCGTTACATCGGTCAGGATGGCAATGGGCTGTTCAAACCCGGCTGATTCGAGGTGCTCAAGGTATTGGTCGCCGGATTCGAAGCAGAGAGCGTCATGGCCAGTCTTGCCAACCAGCGCTTTAATCAGGGCGCGAAGCACAGCTTCATCATCAATGATATGAAACATGTAAGCCAGTATATCAGTTACGACAGAGTAGTCATTCTGATTCGTGGCTGCCGTGAAATACTGTTTGTGTTGTTATATATAATGTTTTTGAATGATCCATCATGAAACAGCGCCACTGCCATAAATGCGAAAGAATAACACGTTACAGGCCGAAGGTCGGTATCGGTTCATGGATATGCATTGTGCTTACGTTGGGATTGTGGGCTGTCGTGATCAAGTTGTTTTATCGGAATCGCTGCTCTGGCTGCGGGTTGACCCGGAGGCAGGCAAATAAAATCGCATTTCCTGCAGAGTATTGGGCGCCGCTGGTTCTGGCGCTCGGTGTACTATTCATGGCTGGAGTTTTATGGCTTGCCCTGCCCTGATTTGAGGTGTCTATATATATAACGTGGTGTCTGTGGTGGCGAGTTGTTGGCGATGGCTGTCAGGAACCCGATAGATGATTGTCACGCAAATATTGTAGCTTAGGGAGATGCTGATTTATTCTCTGGATATGCGATAATTATTGGATCAAACATCTGGGGTTCATCCATGAATAAACAGTCGAGTTTTGCAGAACTTGAGTATCAATCGAAGAAACGTCTGACTCGCCGAGAGTTATTTCTGAATGAAATGGAAGCAGTGATGCCTTGGTCAGTGTTAATATCTGTTATCACTACTGTCCGGTTAAGCA
>MNWZ01000044.1 GCA_001871925.1 Zetaproteobacteria bacterium CG1_02_53_45 | reverse complement strand
ACTTGCAATCATGCTGTTACTGATTATAATGCGCCACCACTGCATAGGTAACTATGCAAACTACATACCTTGCTCCGGGCGCGCTAAACGTACCGGGGCGTACGTTTGTACACCGAGAGGAGCGCCGTTTTGTATTACGAAACTATTTTTATCGTTAATCCTGATATCTCTCAGGAAAACACCGAAGCCTTGACCGACACCCTGGTCGAAAAAATCGAGAAAGTCGGTGGTCGCATCGTTAAACGCGAAAACTGGGGCTCACGCCCGATGGCATATTCCATTGCCAACCGTAAACGCGGCAACTACATGCTGCTGGTAACCGACGGCAGTGCTGAAGCAATCAAGACTCTGGAACATGCGATCAGCCTGGAAGAGCGCATCATCCGCACCCTGACCACCAAACTGACCGAACTTTCTGACAAGCCATCTCCACTGCTGCGTCGCGCTCAGGCTTCCGCCAAGCGTGAAGAAGATGCAGCTTCTGCAGCTGCAGAAGCTGCTGCTGCACCGGCTGAAGAAGCTGTTGCTGAAGAAGCCGCTGCTCCTGCTGAAGAAGCCGCCGCAGTTGTAGAAACTGCTGCACCTGCCGATGGAGCAGACGCTAGCGTCTGAGTTTAACCGCGCCCGAGTTTCGGGCCGGCTACGCAAATTGCGTAAACGCTGGACACCGGACGGTTCTCTGTCATTGATTGCAGAACTGGTTACAACACGCCCGCAACTGGGCCCTGTACGAGCCGGAGTTCAAGACCAACAGCCCATGCCGCTGCGCGCGACCGGTGAGATATGCGACATCATCTCAGCTCTCGAAGAACAGCATGTGATCGTTGAAGGTAGTTTACGCAGACGATTTTATAGCAGGGACGGTGAACCTTGCTGGGGACAGGTAGAGCTCTGGGTTGATTCATGCCGATTGATCAAACAATCCGCAGATAAACCGGTGAACACCTGAGAAGAGATTTAGGAGTTAATGATGAGTGAAGAAGTAAAAACAACTGCTGCCGCTGCTGCGCCACGTCCACAGCGTCCGCAAGGTGACCGCCCACAGGGTGATCGTCCACAGCGTCCACAGGGAGACCGCCCACAAGGCGACCGTCCACGTCGCCCGCAGGGTGATCGTCCGCAGGGTGATCGTGCAGGAGCCGGCGGCCGCTTTCAGCGTCGTCGCAAGTTCTGCAAATTCTGTGCAGACACCACCATCAGCATTGATCACAAAGATCCGGATATGCTGCGCAGTTTCATTACCGAGCGTTACAAGATTCTGCCATCACGCGTGACCGGCACTTGTGCCAAACACCAGCGCTTCCTGACCACTGCGATCAAACGTGCACGTATTCTGGCACTGCTGGCGTTCACCCCACTGCATCACGATTGATCATTCAGTCGTAAGGTGATCTGATGGAAAATCAGGCACCCAACCCCATCATGCCCGCGGCAGTTGCGTATGTATTAACACACCGACTGCCGTGTGCGGCATTGATGCTGGTGATGATGATGGCAGCAATATGGTTACCCGTACTGCTGCAGGGACTGCCTCCGGTTATGGTCATGCTGGTAGCCACGCTCGGGCTGGGATTACATATCCTGACGCCTGCGCTGATTGCCCTGATCACCTTTGGTGGCGGTACGATGTTCGCCGTGCAGGTGGCAGCTATTGCTGCAGCCGGTGTAACTCTGCTGGCAGGTTTTGCGCTGCTACCCGGGTTGATAGCATTGCTGGTTTATGGCTTGATACCCATTGCTGCCGCCTTGACCATGATGCGTGCTGACGGAATAAAACGCAGTGCCCAGTTGCTGGCTCTGTTATTGGGCGCACTGCTTTTCATTGGCCTGATGATCACTGCCATGGTGCAGGATCTGGGCTTAAGGGAAGTCATCGGACAGATGCTTGCGCCGATGTTTGATGAAATGCTGACGCAAATGCCTGCCGGTGAAGTTGAGGCAATACAGATGCTTGAGCAGGCACGCCAGACCATGATTTCGGTCCTGCCCGGACTGATAGCTCTGGGACTCTGGTTCACCTGGTGGGGTGATCTGGTGATGGCGCGCAACATTGCCCGCCGTTACGGCTTTTACCGTGGCGACGTGAGCGGACTGCTCGACCTGAACCTGGGTAAAGCAATGGCATATGTCTTTTTGGGCATGTTGCTGTTACTCAACCTCGGTGCGGGAGATTTAAGCTACTTTGCAGCCAATGCTGCCATCCTCAGCGGTGGCCTGTTGGCAACGCAGGGCATAGCGGTTGTACACAGCTGGATGAAAGCGAAAGGTATGAACCTTTCCATCGGGCTGATGTATTTGATGTTACTAATCTGGTCGGTCATGATCGTGCCTTTCGTGATTGTCGGCCTGTTGGATATTTGGTTTGATTATCGCCGGAACATTCCGGCTGCTGGAGGATAAAATGCAATTGATTCTTTTGGAACGTGTTGAAGGTCTGGGCAACGTAGGTGACGAAGTCAACGTACGCCCGGGTTACGGCCGCAACTTCCTGCTCCCTAATGGCAAGGCAACACTGGCCACTGATGGTAACCGCAGGACTTTCGAGCGTCGTCGCGCACAGCTTGAGAAGAAGCAGGAAGAAGTTCTGGCTACAGCCAAGGCTGAAGCTGCAAAACTGGCCGTTCTGACTCTGGAAGTCATTCGCGCCACTTCAGATGGCAAACATCTGTACGGCTCTGTGAGCACCCACGAACTGGCCGACCTGCTCAACGCAAACGGCCAGCACGTAGAGCGCCGCAATATCCTGCTCGACGAGCAGATCAAAACTGTTGGTGAACACAACTTCCGTGTACGTCTGCATCCGGACGTTACGGCTGAACTCACCATCAAGGTTGAATCAGAGAAACATTGAGTCGCGTAAATCCCCCGCGTACCGATACGCTCAGAGAGCGTATTCCGCCTCATGCCTATGATGCTGAGCGGGCGGTACTCGGGGGCATTATGCTTGATGCCGAGGCACTGGAAAAACTGGAAGGTACGCTGCAGCCCGAGCACTTCTATGTTGAAGCCAATGCCCGCGTTTTTTATGTTATTCTGGAACTGGCCTCCAAAGGCCAGCCTGTCGATGTACTGACCATTAAAGATCACCTTGAGCGCCGTCAGGAGCTCGAGTCCTGTGGCGGTGATGCCTATCTGGCCGACCTTGTCGGCGCCGTGCCCACTTCCGCCAATGTAAAACACTATGCCGAAATCGTGCGCGAACGCTATATCCTGCGCCAGCTGCTCTCCGTGTGCAGCGATGTCACCCGCGATGTTTATCAGGAAACCGCGATGGCAGTTAACGAGCATCTGGATATAGCCGAGAAGAATATTCTCGCCATCGCCGAAAGCTTCAACCGCTCACGCCCCTCCTTCAGCAAAATGTCCGACCTGATGCTGGAGACCTACAAGGAACTTGAAGAGCGTTATGCCCAGAAAAAACTGGTCACCGGTGTACCTACAGGCTTCGACGACCTGGATAAAATGACTGCCGGCATGCAACGCGGCGATCTGATTATTATTGCCGGTCGCCCGAGTATGGGTAAAACCGCCTTCTCGATGAATCTCGCACAGAACTCCTCCCTGCGCGGCGAAGAGGGTAAAGGCGTCGTCGCGGTATTCTCGCTGGAAATGTCCACCCAGCAGATCGCCATGCGTATGCTGGCCTGTGAAGCCCGCGTGGATATGTCCAACCTGCGCACCGGCCGTTTTACTGCCGACGACTGGCGCAAACTGGCATCCGCCAGTGGTTCACTGGCCGAATCCTCTATTTTTGTTGACGATACCCCGGCTATTTCGGTGATGGAGCTGCGCTCCAAGTGCCGTCGACTCAAACGCGAGGCCAAAGGCCTTGATCTGGTACTGATCGACTATATTCAGTTGATGAGCGGTCGTGCCAGTGCGGATAACCGCGCCCAGGAAGTTTCCGAGATATCGCGCTCACTTAAAGGCCTGGCCAAGGAGCTGAATGTTCCGGTCATTGCCCTCTCACAGCTCAACCGTTCGCTTGAGCAGCGCGCCGACAAACGTCCGGTGATGTCCGACCTGCGCGAATCAGGCGCGATCGAGCAGGATGCCGACGTCATCATGTTTATTTACCGTGATGAGGTATACAACAAGAAACCGGAAAATGAAGGCTTGGCCGAAATCATTATCGCCAAACAGCGTAACGGCCCGATTGGTGATGTAAAACTGACCTTTGTACACAAGTACACCCGTTTCGAGAACCATGCCTCGGCAGGTTTCGACGCCTGATTTCCACCCTGATGTGAGCGAACCACGCTGCGCACAGCAACGCTGATTCAACTATTCTACAAATTTTACGATATACTACTGTTGTGGCATATCGCTCCCAACACGAATCCTGGCGCAGCCTCAAGTGGCTCGCTGCAGGCGCAACAGTCTGGACCAGCCTGATTGCATTCTCCATGTACTGGAACTATGTCAGCGAACAGGAAAAAACGATCGGGCTGGCTACCATCGAGGCCCGAGCCCACTTCAACAAGGACAAGGCATTTCGATTCTGGGGCGCATCCCACGGCGGCGTCTATGTGCCTGTTGATGAACATACACCGCCTAATCCACGCCTTGCCGACATCCCCGAGCGCGACATCACAACACCATCGGGAAAGAAACTTACCCTGATGAATCCTGCCTACATGCTACGCACCATGATGCGCGAGTTTGAAGATCTTTACGGCGTAAAAGGAAAAATCACCAGTTTTCCGGACAAGCTTTTTTATAAGGGCAACATGCCGGATGAGTGGGAACTGGCCGCTCTGAATGCTTTCAGGGATGGAGGAAATGAGGAAATCTGCATTGCAGACATTGCCGGCACCCCCTACATGCGCCTGATGCGCCCTCTGTTCATCCAACAGGATTGCATGAAGTGCCATGCCATACAGGGCTACAAGATCGGCGACCTCAGGGGTGCGGTAGGCGTTTCTGTTTCCATGCAGCCCTATCTCGAAGCTGAACAACAACAGCTCAGGATGCTGACGATATCCCACTTCCTGCTCTGGCTGACCGGACTGTTCGTGCTGTTCTATTTCCATATCCGCTTCAGAGCACAGGCCAAAGCCATGCATAGCATGGAAGAGCAGTTTCATCAGGCCCAGAAAATGGAGGCCCTCGGCACCCTGGTAGGCGGCATAGCCCATGATTTCAACAATATGCTGGCCGGCATGACCGGAAACCTTTATCTGGCTAAAAAACAGCTGCAAGGACACCCGGATGCGTTGAAAAAACTGGCCAATGTTGAGCAACTCTCTTTCCGGGCTGCCGACATGATCCGGCAACTGCTCACCTTTGCCCGCAAAGATCGCGTCAGCATGAAACCGCTACCGCTCCCCCCTTTCATTAAGGAAACCCTGAAGTTCCTGCGCACTTCACTACCCGAGAGTATCGCCATGCATCAGGAGATATGCGACGCACCATTGATCATTCAGGGCGATGCCACCCAGTTGCATCAGGTATTGATGAATCTGATCAACAATGCCCGCGATGCGCTGGAAGGTGTGGATGACCCGCACATCACCATCAGACTGGAAAAAGCCGAAGTTGATGAACAGCTTGCCCGCCAACATGAAGACATACCAAGCGGTTGCTATGCGCACCTGAGCATTGAGGATAACGGTTGCGGCATCCCTGCAGTCCAGATTGAACACCTGTTCGAACCGTTTTACACAACCAAGGATCAGGGCAAGGGAACCGGCCTTGGTCTGTCGATGGTATTTGGCGCAGTTCAAACGCACAACGGTTATATTGAGGTGGAGAGCACGCAGGCAGCAGGCTCCACCTTCCACCTTTTCCTGCCGTTACTATCAACCGTTCATCCCTCGCCATCCACGCCACATGCGCCTGCATTTATTGCAGGCCAGGGCGAAACCATTCTGCTTGTTGATGATGAGTCGCATATTCTTGAAACCGGCAAGGAAGTACTGGAGAGCATGGGTTATCGGGTAATCGTGGCACACGATGGCGCACAGGCCATTGATCTGTTCACAATCAATCAGAACCTGATTTCGCTTATTATTATGGATGTGGTGATGCCAAAATTAGGCGGCGTCAAAACCATGGAAAAGATCAGGAGAATCCGGGCCGATGTCAAAGCCATCTTCCTTACCGGCTATGATAAACAGATATCACTGGCGACGAGCCTGAGCGAATCTGAAACAACCACGCTCAGCAAACCCTATGACATTGACGAACTCAGTCGAATCATCCGGCAACAACTGGACACCTGAGTCTCCCGCTCCATTGGCATCGACATATCGTCACCAGAGACTTTTTAACACCACTCAGATCGAAGCACAGCCGCCCGAATTACTTTGTAACGCCACAAAAAAGCCAGTGCAACAGTCCGGACTAATGGACCGACAGGGCCCTGAGCAGCCCTTCGGCTTTGTGTTCGGTTTCGATCAGTTCCTGCTCAGGGTCGGAATCTGCGACAATGCCCGCACCCGCAGCCCAGTTGAGTTTGCCTTCATGGTGCCAGAAGGTGCGAATCAGAATATTCATGTCAGCGGTGCCGTCCCATGCAACATAACCCAGCCCGCCTGTGTACGGCCCACGGGCATTGTTTTCCAGTTCATGGATAATTTCCATGCAATGCACTTTCGGGCAACCGGTAATGGTGCCCCCTGGAAACATGGCTTTAAACAGATCAACGACATCACTGCCCGGCTCCAGCATCCCGCGCACATTGGAAACTATATGCTGCACGGTTGCATACTGCTCGATCACCATACGCTCGTTGACTTCCACACTGCCCGGTTTGCATACACGCCCCAGATCATTGCGCTCCAGATCAACCAGCATAATATGCTCTGCACGCTCTTTTTCGGAGAGCAGGAGCTCTGCCCTTAGCGACTCATCCATATCGCCCTCAGCACGCCTTCTGGTGCCTGCAATCGGCCTTGCATCCACCTCTCCATCCGGATGCATGCGGAACAGACGTTCAGGTGAGGCGGAAATCAGTGTCAGAGCATCCCTGCCGCTGCCGATTGCCACGAAAGACGAGAATGGTGCTGAATTGACCCGGCGCAATTGGTCATAAAGCGTCATCAACTCCGCCCTGTCAAACGGCATAGACCAGAAACGGGCAATATTGGCCTGAAAGATGTCGCCAGCCTCAATATACTGCTTCACCTGTTCAACGGCCTGTTTATAGGACTCTGCTGAAGTGACCTCAGGCTTGCCCAGCAACTGCAACGATGCGGGTGTTTTCAGCACGGTGTGCGCATTATCGAGCATCAGCAGAACAGTCTGCAGTGCCGACTCATCTTTTGCGGCCAGATAGATCGACTCATCATCAAAACAGAGAGAAAAGGTGGGGTATAACGTCCACAACACCGGGCCCGGCGCATCGGTTTTCGGATCGGGTAAATCCTCAATCAGACAGCCTGCTTCATAGGCTGCATAAAACAGGCAACGAATGGCAGGAGAGACTGCTGAATCAGCGGCAACCGCGAGCTTCCAGCTATTAAAAAACAGCTCGGCATGTTCGCTACCGGCATCTTGCGCCAGCGACACAGATTGTCCGTGTTTGGATACCAGAAACTGTCTGCCTGCGCCGGACGGGTCTTCAAGAATGGCAGAAAACTGCTGCGAAAAGGCAGCAAAAAGGCCGTAAGCAGAAAGCTTACGGCCCTGATTTAATATGACGCGGAAAATCACGTCAGTACACGCTTAAGTCAGTCGAACTTGCGTACGATGACAGATGCGTTGGTACCACCGAAACCGAACGAGTTCGATATCGCCACTTTGATATTCGCCTGACGCGCTTCATGCGGCACATAATCCAGATCACATTCAGGATCCTGATTATCCAGGTTGATGGTTGGTGGAACTACGCCGTGATGTACAGCCAGTACCGAGAAAGCAGCTTCAATACCACCGGCAGCACCGAGTAGATGACCCGTCATCGATTTCGATGATGAAACCATCAGCTTTTTGGCATGATCGCCGAATGTCGACTTGATACACTGTGTTTCAGCCACATCGCCTGCAGGCGTAGATGTACCGTGCGCATTAATATAATCCACATCTTCCGGATTAATCCCTGCACGTTTCAACGCAGCCTTCATGCAACGGGCACCGCCTTCACCACCCGGAGATGGAGAGGTCATATGGTAGGCATCACCGCTCATACCGTAACCGATGACTTCGGCCAGGATTACAGCACCGCGTGCTTTGGCAGTCTCGAGCGATTCCAGCACCAGTACACCGGCACCCTCACCCATGACAAAACCGTCGCGATCTTTATCCCACGGACGCGAAGCCCGTTCCGGATCATCGTTGCGTGTAGAGAGCGCACGGGCAGCAGAGAAACCACCAATAGCCAGTTCACAAACAACTGCTTCGGTACCACCAGCCATCATCGCATCGGCATCGCCGCGCGCAATGATTTCAAACGCATCACCGACCGCATGTGTGCCGGTTGCGCAAGCTGTTACAACAGCCGTATTCGGCCCCTTGGCACCGGTCATCATAGAGACCCAGCCGGATGTCATGTTGATAATCGTCTGGGGAATGAAGAACGGTGAAATCTTACGAGCGCCACCGGCCTCATAAGCACGCATGGTATTCTCAATAGTCACCAGGCCACCCATTCCGGCACCGACAGCCACACCAACGCGCTCGGCATTGCTCTCATCAATAACCAGCCCTGATTGCTCAAGCGCCATTAATGAAGCAGCTACGCCAAACTGGATAAATTTATCCATTTTACGCGCATCCTTGCGGTTGATGAATTTCTCAACATTGAAATCGGGAACCTCACCGGCAATGGTACAGGCCATACCCGTCGCCTCAGCATCGAAATGGCTGATGCGACGGATACCTGATTTGCCTGCGGTAAGGTTTTCCCAGGTTAGGTTCGTCCCGGTACCGAGTGGCGTAACCAGCCCGACACCCGTGACGACAACTCGTCTGGTCATAAGATATTATTCAGCTTTAGCAGCGATATAATCGATTGCGTTCTGAACACTCTGGATGCCTTCAGCATCTTCGTCAGGGATTTCAACACCGAACTCTTCTTCGAAAGCCATGACCAGCTCTACAGTGTCCAGTGAATCTGCGCCCAGATCATCAACAAAAGATGAATCAGGGTTGATTTCTCCCTCATCGACATTCAGCTGATCGGATACAATTTTAATGATTTTAGCTTCGATTTCTGCAGACATAAGTCCTCCCGAAATAAAAATAGATGCGGCTTCTATCACAAGGCCCATATCCGCACAAGTCCGGGCCCGATTCCTTCCTCGGAAAAAACCGAAGATAGAACGAATTACATATACATGCCACCATTTACATGCAGCACATGACCGGTGATATAAGCTGCCCCGTCGCCGGCCAGAAATAACACTGCAGCAGCAATATCTTCCGGCTGACCGAGACGTCCCAATGGAATCTGCTCGCTTAGTTTGGCATGAGCATCATCACCGAGTTCAGCGGTCATATCAGTAGCAATAAAACCGGGCGCAACCGCATTCACCGTAATACCACGCGAACCGATCTCACGCGCCAGTGAACGTGTCATCGCTTCCACGCCACCTTTACTGGCACAATAGTTGATCTGGCCCGGATTACCCATGCCCGCCACAACCGACGAGATATTGATAATACGACCGCTGCGCGCACGCATCATCGGCTTGAGAGCCGCCTGCATGGCATTGAATACGGATGACAGGTTGGTATCAATCACTGCATCCCACTCATCCGGCTTCATACGCATGGAGAGATTATCACGGGTAATACCGGCATTATTCACCAGCACATCAAGACGGCCGAAATGTTTGGCTGTTTCCTGTACAAAACCCTGAATCTGATCGCGATCTGAAACATCGACAGCTTTGGCCAGCACTTCTACACCACAAGAGGTGCGAATCTTCTCGGCAGCCTTGTCTATGGTAGCCTGGGTGGTACCGCAAATAGCCAGATTAAATCCTGCTTCGGCGAGCTTTGTAGCTACGACAAAACCAATGCCACGGCTGGCGCCTGTTACCAGTGCAGTTTTAGTATCGCTCATGATCTCCCCTCACTCGCCTGAAATCTGAGTCAGACTGGCCTCAATCTGATCCGGTGTAAGACTTACACCCACAACCATATCACGTTCAATGCGTTTGACGAGTCCTGACAGCACTTTACCCGGCCCCATTTCTACGCCCTGAGTGATACCGCCTGCTGCCAGTTTTTGAACTGTTTCAGTCCAGCGCACTGGTGAAACCAGCTGAGCTACCAGCGCTTCACGAATCCTCGCTACGTCCTGCTGTGGAGACGCTGCGGCATTACCCCATACAGGGCATACCGGCGCATTGATGTTGATCTGCTGCAGACGAGCCGCCATGGCATCGGCGGCAGGCTGCATCAACGGTGTGTGCGACGGTGCGCTGACTGCCAGCGGCAAAGCACGTTTGGCTCCCGCTTGCTTGGCTGCAACCATCATCCGCTCGACTGCCGCCGCATGTCCGGCCACGACCAGCTGACCCGGACAGTTGTAGTTGGCAGCCCATACCTTTTCGCTATCACTGGATACTTTGGCACAAATCTCTTCCACGACGTCATCAGCCAGACCAAGAATGGCTGCCATACTGCCGACACCGGCGGGAACGGCTTCCATCATGGCCTTGCCACGAAATGCCACCAGCTGCACAGCATCAGCAAAACTGATCGCACCGGCAGCCACCAGCGCTGAATATTCACCGAGTGAATGCCCGGCAACCTGAGATGCTTCAGCCCCGCCCTTGGCGCGCCACAAGCGCAACATGGCCGTGGATGCAGTCAACAGTGCAGGCTGGGTAAATTCGGTCTGGCCCAGTTTGTCTTCGGCATCATCGCGAATCAGAGCAGCCATATCGTAACCGAGCGCGTTCGATGCTTCTTCCAGCGTCTGTTTTACAACATCAATACCATCAAATGCATCAAGCATACCTTTGGATTGGGAGCCCTGTCCGGGAAACAGAAATACAAAATCAGCCACGTTGAAATCCTTGGTTCTTATTTTGACCAGCGTACAAGATTGGCACCCCAGGCAAAACCGCCGGCAAACGCCTCAAGCAGGATCAACTGGCCTTTTTCAAGGCGACCATTCACATACAGATCATTGAGCGCCAGCGGCACACTGGCAGAAGAGGTGTTGCCGTGTTTGGAGACAGTCAACGCCACACGATCCAGATCCATCTTCAGTTTTTTCGCAGTCGCCTGAATAATGCGGATGTTGGCCTGATGCGGAACCAGCCAGTCGATATCGGAATTATTCAGTTCGTGTTTGGCCAGAATCTCTTTGACCACATCGCCCAGCTTTGTCACTGCGATACGGAACACTTCGTTTCCCTTCATCTCTACTGCAGCAGCACCGGCAGAATCTATGAAGAAATCTGCAGACTCATGGTGTTTGTCATGATGCAGTTCAGGGCTGGATGGCGGATGCGGGTGATGTGCCTTGAGCAGATCGCGATAAGCGCCGTCGGCATGCAGCACAGAACCGATCATGCCGTTTTCAGCACCAGGCTCCCCTGCTTCCAGTACAACAGCGCCGGCACCATCACCGAACAGAATACAGGTGCCACGATCTTTCCAGTCGACGATGCGCGACATGGCTTCGGCACCAATGAGCAGCACACGTTTAAACATGCCACCACGCATCATGCCTTCGGCCTGTGCCAGTCCATAAACAAAACCGGAGCAGACCGCCTGAATATCCCAGGCAGGAAAATCTTTACCGCCCAATTTACTCTGCACCACGGTCGCCGTGGACGGAAAAATCAGGTCGGGAGTTGTTGTGGCGACAATCAACGCATCAATATCATCAATAGTGATACCTGCATCAGCCAAAGCCATCCGGGCAGCTTCAACAGCCATATCGGAAGTCATCTGGTTTGCAGCAATAATATGGCGCTGCTCTATACCTGTACGCTCCCTGATCCAGTCATCAGTGGTATCCACCAGCTTTTCCAGATCAGCATTGGTCATGATACGTTCAGGCAGGTATCCGCCGATACCGATAATATGAACCGAAGGCAGACTCATGATTCCACCATTTCCAGCACCGATTCAGTAATACGGTCAGTCAGATTCTCACTGACTTCGCGGCAAGCCACCGAGATGGCGCAGGCAAAACTGTCTGCATCAGCACCACCATGGCTCTTCACCACGATTCCGTTCAAACCCAATAGCGGTGCACCGTTATATTTACCCGGATTCACCTTGTCCTTGAAACGCTTCAATGCAGTGCGTGCCATTAACGCACCGCACTTGGCTACAATGCCGGAGGTTAATTCAGCGCGCATGCTTGCTGCCAGGAAACGGGCTGTGCCTTCCATGGTTTTCAGCGCCACATTGCCGACGAAACCATCACAGACGACAACATCAACATCGTTACCGAACAGGTCCGTACCTTCGACATTGCCGATATAGTTCAGCTCGCTTTCAGCCAGAATAGCAGATGTCATCTTGATCACATCAGTGCCTTTGATATCTTCGCTGCCGATGTTCAGCAATCCCACGCGCGGAGACTCCAGCCCTTCGGTAGCCTGCATATAACAGGAACCCATGATAGCGAATTGAACCAGATGGCTGGAGGTACATTCAGAGTTGGCACCGGCATCAAGCATCAACGTGCGACCGTTGTTCACGGCAGGAATCATTGAGGCAATCGCAGGACGATCGATACCCGGCAACATTTTCAGAATCAGCTTGGAGATTGCCATCAATGCACCGGTATTACCGGCAGAAACCAGGGCATCCCAATAACCATCGCGCACCATGCGGGCGCCGACATGAATAGATGAATCCTTTTTACGACGCAGGGCATGCGATGGTGAGTCACACATTCCCACTACATCCGCAGCCGGAATCAGCGACACACGATTTTCAATGCCACGCGCCTGCAGCAGCGGGCGAATCACCTCTTCCTGACCGACAATACCCAGAGTCAAAGAACCCTGAAAGCAATTGGAGAAGGCCGGAAGAAGCGCGATTTCGAGTGCATCGAGCACCATTCCAGGTGCCGAGTCGCCACCATGACCATCAACCAGGATACGGATATCCCGGTGATGTTCCTGCTGTTTAATGCCTGCAGTTGAATTCAATTCAGACTCAGGCAAAGCTGTTTATCAACTTGATCGAAGGAACAGATCAATCTTCGCTGGAAGATTTGACTGCACGACCCTTGTAGGTACCGCAATGAGGGCACACATGGTGTGGACGCATCATTTCACCGCACTCAGGGCATTCAGACATGCCTGCAGGAACAATACTGTCATGTGCGCGACGCATATTACGTTTGGACGCGCTGGTCTTTCTCTTTGGAACTGCCATTTTACTCTCCTTAACATGGAACAAACACTACGCGTTCGTTCTTTTTTCACCCTGTGACAGCAACTACCACAAGATGAAAACAGCATGCGTATTAATCATCCAGCTTCAAACTTCGCAATGCGGCGAAGGGGTGTTCACTATCATCCTGCTTACACTGGCATGCCACTCTGTTCAGATTAACGCCGCAACCCTGACACAGACCTTTGCATGAATCACTGCATATTACTCCGGCTTTCCATGCCAGCCAGACATCCTCGCGCAGCACATCCACCAGATTCAACTCACCCGGCGGCATGACATACTCACAGTCACTCTCGGACTCTTCGTCAGCCGGTGCAGCGCCCAACATATATTCACGCTCAGTCTGACCGGACATCTGCCAGTCAAATTCAGCATTACAGCGGCCGCATGAGCGCTTCATCGCCCCTTGCCACTCACCTGACAGGCGAAACTGACCACCGATTCTCTCCAGCAGCAACCGCCAATGCATATCACCGCATAATCCGGGTAACACATCTACCGTACCGCAGGCCGGATCTTCCAGCAGCTCTTTGGGCACATCAGCATCCCACTGTCTGCCTGCCGACGGAAGTTTCTGCAATGTCACGAGCCATTGTCGCTGCACGCTTAACCTCCAGCCGCTTTAAAGCAGGCGCGCATTATCAATAATGCAACTAGCCGGTCAAGCCTCGCTTTCCTTTGCAAATCAAACCCCGATATACACAGCACTGGAAGTGCATCAGAATAAGGCGATCGTTACAGTAATCTATATACACCATTCATTGATTTAGTTATTGCTAATATGCTAATTTAGCGTATTGTCCTCCTGAAATATCGGACAAACACGCCTATGGTCGCAGGAGAAACCGTGAAAGACTGGACATTCGGAAACATCAACACCCCCCTCAAAGTACTATTCAGCAGCTATCTGATTGTTGTTGGCATCGGATATATGATGGCATTTACCCAGATTCTCTTCACCCACGGCATGGCCGACGGCAAAATAGGCCTTTCAGTGGATGACATCGTGTACAGCTACTACGGCAACCGTAACGGCTCGATGATTGAAAACAAACTCAACGGATCAATGAAGGAAAATGCATCAGAAGAAGAGCGTTTTAAAATTATCAAATGGGTTCGCGAAGGCGCTGATGAAAGCTCATTCAACACCACGGTGAAACCGATTTTCGATAACACCTGCATCATGTGTCACAATGCTGAATCAGGGCTAGTCGATTTCACCATTTTTGAAAACATCAAAAAGGCGTCTGCAACCGACAGTGGTGCAAGCTTTGCTGTCCTCACCCGTGTTTCGCACATCCACCTGTTCGGCATTGCCTTCATCTTTATGTTTGTCGGCCTGATCTTCTCTTTCAGCACCACTGGCCCCACCTGGCTGAAAGCAACCGCCATTGCCATGCCTTATGTTTCCCAGGTACTGGATATCGCATCGTGGTGGCTGACCAAATTCGACCCTATGTTTGCCTGGCTGGTTCTGTTCGGCGGCACAGGTATGGCCATCGCATTCGCCTTTATGTGGATCGTCTCCATGTATGAGATGTGGATCAAAAAACCATCCTGAGCCTGACAAAGCCAGTCTCGAATAAACATTGCAATGCAGGGCCGGCGAATACGCTGGCCCTGTTTTTTTTGTGCTACACATTTGCTATCATCGACAACAACAGCAAGATTCCGCCTATGGGTAAAGCTGTTAAAAAGAAGACCATAGTAAGCCGGTTCAAACAAAGCCTGTTGATTTTACTGTTGCTTGCTATTGGCTGGCATGCCTATATTTATGTTCAGGTCGCCACATGGCGCTCAAAGAACCCGCAAACGACTGCATTCATGCGATCCACCTTGAGCGAAATGCAGAAGAAGCATGCCAACGCCAAACTCAGGCAGCACTGGGTGGATTACAAGCAGATATCCCCCTACCTGAAACAGGCAGTTATCGCATCAGAAGATGCGCGTTTCACCCGGCACAATGGCTTTGACTGGGAGGGCATTCGCGTGGCCATGGAGAAAAACATTGCCAGAGGACGTATCGCTGCCGGTGGTTCAACCATTTCCCAGCAACTGGCCAAAAACCTGTTCCTCTCCGGTGACAGAAGCTTCCTGCGCAAGGCTGAGGAAGCGATCATTACAGCCATGATCGAACTCACGCTGTCCAAAAAGCGGATTTTCGAGCTATACCTGAACTATGCCGAATGGGGCAATGGTATCTTCGGTGCAGACGCTGCATCGCATCATTATTACGGCATTCCTGCATCCGAACTGTCCCGCTGGCAGGCCGCGACCATGGCATCCATGCTGCCCAACCCCCGCTATTATGACGGCCGCAACACCCGCTGGCTGGATGAGAAAAGCGATATCATTATGGAGCGCATGCCCAAGGTACAGACCCCTCACTAAACATCCGCCATTACTTGCCATCACCGTTTTGCTTATAGAGACGGGAAACCCGGTGATATTCGCTCCTGAGCCTGATCAGCACGAACAGCCAGACAGCACAGGTAAGCAGCGTCAGCCAGCTGATGGCTGAGACGGGCACAGTGAACCATAGCCACTGTGTCAAAAGCAGAATCATCACCGAGCCCAACACCCTGAACATACGGTAGCCGAACATATCTATCCATGCCTTGGCCTGAAAAATCAGCACGGCATCAATAGGGATATAGAGCAGCTCTTTCGAAGCACGGTTAATGGAGTAGGAAAGACCGCGGTCGGCAATTTTCAGCGTGGCTGCCATAAACAGACCGGGTGTAGCGATAAAGAACAGCGTACTGACAGCCACTGCCAACGGCTGCAGCGCCAGACCGACAATGGCTCCGAAGCAGCGGTGTATCAACGGCGTAAGCAGCAGATTCACAGCAATGGCGACACCCCCGAGCAGACCGAAGAACTCGCCCAGATAAGCCGTGCGCAACTCCCGTTCACTGAAGGCATCTTCAACAGCAGCCATGAACTGGTATTCGACAAGCGGCTCAATAACCTGCGCCAGCAGCAGCAGGGCCGCAATCAGCATCAGGTAACGATGGCCGACTATCGTGCGCCAGAACCCGTGTCCGATACTATGGTCGTCACTTACACCCTTATGCTCATGGTAAAGGCCGAAACGCTGCATCAGCAGCGTCAGTCCAATCAGCACTAACAGAATCAATGCAGCAACCAGCAGCAGATCCAGTGTCTGCAGTCCGGCATAAGTAAGCAGCGCATGCGTGGCAAAGCCCCCCACAACGCCACCAAGCAGTCCTCCTGTGCCAATCAGGGCATACCAGCGATGTCCTTCCTGCTCACTGCAGACTGCATTGGTAAGGCTCCAGAACTACTCAACCAGAATAACACTGAGCATATCAACAAAAATATAGAATGCGAAGGCGCTCAACTGAGTCGGTTCAGCCAGCAGCAACCGAAACAGCATCAATAGAACGATCAGCAGCAATACTGTGCCCATCACCAGACGCAGTCGCGAAAAACGGGCGACCATACGATAGTAAATCGATATAATTGCACCAAGCACCAGTGCTGTGGCGATCCAGACATAGGGCAGTTGCTCACTGCCGACCAGTTCGATAAACAGTGATCGGCTGGCCGGCTTGAGTTGATAAAGCGCCGCAATAATCAGGAAAAAATTCGTGAACAGCAGAGCAACACGGATAAGCGGCGAATAACGATTCAGTTCCATTTCGCTTGATTCTGTACACAGTAAACTGCCGACACAAGCGAGCAGTCATAATACAGCTGTATAGTTTCCAGCCACAACTGTCTGGCATCAGCAGAAACTGTAAGCTCCATCACTTCGCCATATTTTCCAGCATATAGCATTAGCCCTGATCGTCAGGCATTTCTGCGTATAAGTTGCTCTTATATGGCCAGATAGATACTGTCGCGCAGCTTAAGATCAACAAGGAGATAGGAATAATGGCAGCAAGAAGACTACTCACCCTACTGTGCGCGCTGATGATTGGATTGCCAGGTTATGCCATTTCCAGCGAGTCTCCAGCCCCTACTATTCGCCAGCATAATAACCCGCAACTGCAGAAACTTCTGGAAAAACACATCAAGGATCTTCACCTGAGCTCGGCGGTACGCAGCAAACGCCTGTCTGTGGCACTGGTTGATGTGACTGACCCTGACATGCCCAGCATGGCTCAGGTCAACGGCGATGAAATGATGTATGCAGCCAGTCTGCCCAAGATTGCCATTCTACTGGCTGCATTTGAGCGCATTGAAGAGGGCAAGCTGCAACTGAACAACGAAACCCGCCAAACCATGACCAACATGATCCGTTACTCATCCAATCAGGCTGCTACCCAGATGATCAGGGCTGTCGGCCAGGACTATATCAACGAAACCCTCTCTTCTCCAAAATACCGCCTGTATGACAAACGCTATAATGGCGGCCTCTGGGTCGGCAAGGAATATGCCGGTGGTACAGCCTTCCACCGGGACCCCCTGCACAACCTTTCTCACGGTGCAACAGCTCTGCAGGTCGCACGTTTCTATTACATGCTTGAAACCGGCCGACTGGTTTCGCCTGAATCTTCACGCGAAATGAAAAACATCCTTGGCAATCCGGGCATCAATCATAAATTTGTTAAAGGTCTTAGTAACACGGATGCGAAAATATTCAGAAAATCCGGCAGCTGGCGCTCTTTTCATGCCGACAGTGCCCTGATCGAACATAATGGCCGCAGCTACATTGCCGTAGCACTGGCTAATGACCCGCAGGGTGGCGAATGGATGAAAAAACTGATCCGCGAAATGGACAACATCATTCTCGCACAGAATCCAACCACGCACATAGCCAAAGCAGAAACGGGTAGATTCCAGGCTGCAAACTAGGGCTCCATATGCTGACTTCCTGACCGCTCCCCCAGCCATCACATCGCGGAAAGATGCCAATAACAGAGGCTGACTGTGGCTCTAAAGACCACGATAATCACCAGGGCAATCGCATTAAAATCATGAGCAGCCATTGGTTGCAAAAATGGTTATTTCGACAATAACAGATTAAATTTGGTTAAGACGGAGTGAGTGTTTCTTAGTCGAAATTTGTCTTCACGAATATAACAATTATCATTATAAAACAATGCTTTATACATCATTTTGTGGTAGCCTGACAACATGAAAACACTCACTATTCCAACCACATCCATCATCTCACATTTCTCATCTATTGAAGACCCACGCATTGAAAGACGGAAAC
>MNWZ01000106.1 GCA_001871925.1 Zetaproteobacteria bacterium CG1_02_53_45 | reverse complement strand
CTTACTCACAGCAGCTGGCGTATTAGCAATATCGCCATAGCTCGTAACGTCGCCTCTGCCTTCATCGGCTATAGCAACGGATATGAAAGCCTTGTGGACATCCAAACCAATAAACCTGATTGTTGCTTGCATGGTAACTCACCTCCTTGATTATGGCTCTGCCTTATCAGCAAAGTCCGGTAAGGATAATCCACGCTACTCAAGGATGGTGAGTTATCCCTTTCCAAGGGGGAGCCATGATGTCTAGCGGGGCCCGTCCATAATCTTCTCTAAAATGTGCGGTGAGCCTTATTGTTCGTCTGTTTATCCATCTTTTGGCGGATAGAGATCCGGGAACTGAACCTTCATGCGCTCAATCTGTAACTGCAGTTGCCGGTACAGTGTCTGGCTGTCCAGCGGCAGGTTGAGCTCATTTTTCACATACAGCTCCGGCCGCTCCGCAAACAGGCGCTGGTAACTTTGCCAGATGCCTCTGTTTTCCGCCGCTTTGTCTGCAGGCAGCTGGTACTGCGCGATGATATGGGCAAGATTGAGCATCATCATGGCTTGCTGAAGGTGCGAGGGAATGCGGGATGCAGGCAGGCTGGCAGCATGATGGTGAAACGAGATAAAGTGCTGCACATGTTTGGGTAACTGCCAGTGCAGTCCAAGCATCATACCGGCATCAATATGTGTATAACCGAGATGATGGAACTCCGCCTCAAGTGTGGAGAGGCCGCCATCAATGGCGTTTTTCAGCGCAGCCAGCTTTTCCTGATCCTCGATATGCAGAATTACCAGTTTGCCGATGTCGTGTAACATGCCGATCAGGCTGGCATCGTTGCGGGAAACCTGACTGCAGGGCTCGGCCAGCAGACGCATCAGCACGGATATGGTCTGGCTGTGCATCCAGATATGGCGTGACTGCAGCCGTTTCTCAGGGCTCTCCCCCAGCTTTGGCGCCAGTGTCTGGAAAATGATATTGCTGGTTTCATCGAGTCCGAGGCGGGCAATGGCCAGAGGGATATTGTTGATCTCGGAGCTGCCCGCTGTGGCATATGCAGATGAATTGCAGGTTTTCAGGATTCTGGCGGTCAGTACAGGATCGTTGGCAACAACAGCTCCGAGATCACTGGCTGATGCATCCGGCTTCTGCAGAATATGCTGAATCTGGCGCCAGGTTTCCGGCATGGGGGGGATCTCATGGATGTTTCTGCGCAAGCGCCCCAGCACGCCGGGATCAAGCGCACGTGGCTTGCTCAGGTCGTATGTCGTATGCGGTGCGATGGAGGGATTCTTTTTCAGCAGCCAGCCCAGGGTCTGATCCGCATACTGGGTGGGGGTGCTGTTGCCTGCAGGCGGTACTGTTTTGCGGCCGTTGTCGGGCCTGGCCGCGGCTTTTGGGCCACCACCGGTAAATGTGGAAAATAATTTGCTCAACCAGGACATGCGGGCCTCCGGGCACAGCGGGTAACGTTGGACTTGTGTGAAGTGTTACACCTGACCCGCACGAATGTTTTGTGCGGGCTGCCGAACCAGACAGTGAGCAAATTCAGTGCCACTTACACGGCTGCGCAGCTGTTGCTGCAGCTTGCGATTGCCTGAATCATAGGTCGCCTTTAGCGTGCGTCGTCCGATGAAACAACAAAATGAATCCATAAAGTCTCTGGACACCCTGTTTATTAAAACATACGGCTGCCAGATGAATGAATACGACTCCGCCCGCATGGCGGATATGATGAAGCAGGCTTACGGTCTGCGTCTGGTGGCAGCGCCTGAAGAGGCCGATGTGATTCTGATGAATACCTGCTCGATCCGCGAAAAGGCGGAGGACAAGGTCTACTCGGAGCTTGGCCGCTACAAAAAGCTGAAAGATAAACGTCCGGATATGATTATCGGCGTGGGCGGTTGCGTCGGACAGCAGGAAGGCGAGCGCATCCAGAAACGTGCGCCTTATGTGGATATAGTCTTCGGGCCGCAGAGTTATCATCGCCTGCCGGAGATGGTGAAAGAGATTCGCCGTCATCGTGTGCATGTCAGTCAAACCGATATGCCGGAGATCGAGAAGTTCGACCACCTGCCCAAAGCCGAAAGCCATGGCGTTACCGGTTGTGTGACGATCATGGAGGGCTGCGACAAGTTCTGCACCTTCTGTGTGGTGCCTTATACGCGTGGCCCTGAAATTTCGCGATCGGTTGAGAGTATTCTTGAGGAGTGCCGCGATCAGCTTGCCGGCGGCACAGTCGAGATCAGCCTGCTGGGGCAGAATGTGAATGCCTACCGCGGTCCCGGCCCTGATGGGCAGGAGTGGGATTTCACCATGCTGCTCTATGCCGTGGCTGAGTTGCCCGGCCTCAAACGCTTGCGCTTTTCCACTTCCCACCCGATGGAGATGACCAGCGAATTGTGTCAGGCCTTTGCCGAGATTCCGCAGTTGATGCCTTATCTGCATCTGCCGGTTCAGAGTGGTTCTGATCATGTGCTCAAGCTGATGCATCGCGGTCATGACCGTGCAACCTACTTCCGTATTATTGACGAGTTGCGCGCCCACTGCCCTGATATCGCACTCTCATCTGATTTTATTGTCGGTTATCCGGGTGAAACCGATGAGGATTTTGAAGCCACCCTCGATCTGGTGCGGCGCGTGGTTTATGACTCCGCCTACTGCTTTAAATACAGTCCGCGTCCGGGCACACCGGCGTCCAAGTCGGAAGATTCCGTGCCTGAAGAGGTCAAAGATGCGCGCCTGCAGCGCCTGCTTGAGCTGACCCGTGAACAGTCGCGTGCCGCCATGCAGCAGCAGTTGGGCAAAAGGCTTGAAGTGCTGGTTGAGAAAGCCGGCCGTAATGCCGGCGATATGGAAGGGCGTACAGCTGACTTTAAAATTATCCATTTCAAGGGGCAGATGCGCCAGATCGGGCAACTGATGCCGGTCACTGTGACCGAGGCCTATGGCCAGTCGCTGCGCGGTGAGTTGATACTTGCCGGCGACTAGCCCGATGACAGTCGCATTGCATCTGAAACCTTCTGATGCGTTGTCATTGCAGACTTTGTGCGGGGCCGGTAACTGGGTGCTCAACAGGATTGAGCAGCACTACGATGTCCATTTTCGCGGTCGGCCCGGAGCCTGGGAAATTGAAGGGGATCAGGCCGAACTTGCCGTCAAGGCTGTGCTTAAGCTGATCCGGCTGTTTGGCAGTCGCCCCGGTGAACTGACCCATGTAGATGTTGAAGGCGTATTAAAGGACACCGTTGTGGAAGAGAAACGTAAGAAAGTCAAAAATGATGAAGAGGGCAGGGTTGTTATAGCCGGCCGTCGTCATATTGCTGGTAAAACAGCGAATCAGCGCAACTACCTGAAACTTATTCAGAGCAAAACGCTGACACTGGCCGTGGGCCCTGCAGGCTCCGGCAAAACCTATCTGGCAGTGGCTGCGGCCGTTGCCGCACTGAGCAGCAATCAGGTGGAGCGCATTATCCTGACCCGTCCAGCTGTCGAGGCCGGTGAACGGCTCGGTTTTCTGCCCGGGGATATGCAGCAGAAAGTGGATCCCTATCTGCGTCCGCTGTTTGATGCGCTGACCGATATGCTCGGTGTGGATAAGATGAATGCCATGCTGGAGCAGAACATGATCGAAGTCGCACCGCTTGCCTATATGCGCGGTCGCACGCTCAATGATGCCTTTGTTATTCTCGATGAGGCACAGAACACCACGCGTGAGCAGATGAAGATGTTTCTGACCCGGCTCGGTTTCGGCTCCAGAATGGTGGTGACCGGTGATGTCACTCAGGTGGATCTGCCGCGGCATCAGCATAGCGGCCTGCTGCACGCTTTGCAGGTCCTTGAGCATGTCGGTGACATCGGTATCAGTCGTTTGAGCGGCGGGGATGTGGTGCGCCACCGCCTGGTTGAGGCCATTGTGAATGCCTATGAAGATATGGAGAAAAAAAGCGCATGATTGAAGTCGTTGTCGATGAAGAGCTGGAGGGGAGTTTCAGTATTCCCGATGATGTACAGCAGGCTGTGCTGGCGGCCTGTCATGTGGCCGGCTTTGAGGATATCGAGCCGGACATGTGCATTCGTTTTGCCACTGATGCCGAGGTGCATGAGCTGAACAGGCAGTGGCGAGATAAAGACCGGGTGACCGATGTGCTCAGCTTTCCGATGCAGGAGGGGCCCGAATTCGATCTTGAGCAGCCGCTGGGGGATGTTGCGCTTGCCGTCCCGTTTATTCAGCATGAAGCCAAACGACTGGATCTGTTGCCAGCTGCTCATCAACTGCATCTGATTATCCATGCAACATTGCACCTGCTTGGTTATGATCATATCCATGATGACGATGCTGAACAGATGCAATCGCTGGAGCGGCAGGCCATGCTGAAGATCGGTCTGCACGACCCTTACCCGTCGGATGCGACCGACATGGAGAGATCATGACAAATCTGATCCAGAAATGGATGGGGATATGGCGCACATCGCTGATCGAGCATATGCGTCCGGGCAGGGATGAAGCGGAACTGCTGGCCGTGCTCGGCAGGGCCGAGGCGATTCAGTCGGATGAGCAGCGCAGTATGTTTGAGCAGATGATCGTGTTTAATGATACGCGCGTTCGGGAAGTGATGGTGCCGCGCTCACAGATTCACACCGTGACTGCGGATACGCCACTGGCCGATGTTGAGCGCAGCCTGATTGAGAACGGTGTCAGCCGCCTGCCGGTGACCGAAGGCGATATCGATCACATCCTCGGCGTGGTACATGCTCAGGATGTCGTGGCTGCGCGGATTAATGGTAATCAGGTTTCATTGACCAGCCTGATGCGGCCCTGCCTGCGTGTGCTGGAGCTGGAGCAGGTCTCGGGTCTGCTCTCCGAGATGAAAGAAGAGTCCTGCCATATCGCCATGGTGCTGGATGAATATGGCGGCACGGCAGGGCTGGTGACGCTCTCCGACCTGCTCGAAGAGATTGTCGGTGAAATCAATGAAGCCAATGAAGCTGACAGTTCCGAATTTTACGCGCTGACCGACGGCAGCTACATGGTGCAGGCAAGTATGCATATCGAAGAGCTCAGCGAAGAGCTGGGGGTACAGCTGCCGCAGGGTGACTACGACACAGTGGCCGGCTGGATCATTACCCGTCTCGGCCGTATTCCCAAAACGGGCGAGAGTGTGAAGCTCAGTGGCTTTCAGATTCATGTGCTGGAAGCCGATCCGCGCCGTATCAGCAAGGTGCGTCTGCTGCGTCTAGAGCACAAGACTGTTTAAGTGTCCTATCCCGTAGAAGAGCATACAATCAGAGTCACCCCAAAGCACCAAGGCAAGGCGCGTACCGCAGGCAATGGCATGCCCTTGGTAAGGGGCGCAACGCCGCATTGGTGCTTTGGGGTGGCTCCCTTCGGGCGAGTGCTGGCGGGCGTTCGGCTGTGTTGCACTCGTTTGAATTGGCTCAGGCCAGTCCTGCTCTCGTGCGCCTTGCCGTACATCCCGCCAGCGCTCGCTGATAGTGCGCTCTTCTACGGGACAGGACACTAGGTGGCAGGCAGGGTTAATCATCTCCATCTGCTGATGGCGCTCGCGCTCGGCGGGCTGATGCCGTTTGCCTTTTCTCCCTACGATTATGCCTGGCTGGCGATCCCTGTGTTGGCCGGCTGGCTCTGGCTGATCTGTCAGGGTTCGGCGTTTCGTGTCGGTTATGCCTTCGGCTTCGGCTGGTTTGGTTTCGGGGCCTGGTGGCTCGCACCTACCCTGCATACGTTCGGGCACCTGCCCTGGCTGGCTGCTGCATTCTGTGTGATGCTGGTCGGCGCGGTGATGGCCCTGTTGCCGGCACTGTGGGCCTGGACTGCAGCAAAGGTGGCTGGCAAATCAGGCTGGATATTAGTCAGTTTTCCGCTGGCCGCTGTGGCATTTGAGTGGTTGCGCGGCCATATCTTTACCGGACTGCCCTGGACGGCTCTGGGAAATCTGATGCTTGATACACCGGCCGTGGGCTGGGCGGCATGGTTCGGTGTGTACGGTATGGCACTATTGCCGGCCCTGATTGCGGCCTCGCTGTTATTGATCCTGACTCCTGAGGCGAAAAAATGGGGCGGCTTCGGCCTGCTTGCGGCAACACTGCTGATCTTGCTGGCGCCACGACCTGAAGTCGCTGATGGCGGGACTTATCGGGCGGCTCTGGTACAGGGGAATATTCCGCAGGACCAGAAGTGGGATGCGGCTTTTGTCAACGAGACGATGTCCCGTTATGCCGGGCTGTCAGCCGAAGCGGCGCAAAGCAGTGATGTGATTATCTGGCCTGAGGCTGCGGTGCCGTTTTTCCTCTCCCGCGCAACGGGTTGGGACGAGTGGTTGCGTGGCGAGATTAGCAGCTGGAGAACACCGTTGCTGTTTGGCGGCCTGAAAGTGACCGGCGAGTCGACCGCCAATAACGGCCTGTTTGCCCATGATCCACAGCAAACGGAGCGTCAGTTTGCCGGTAAACAGCATCTGGTGCCGTTTGGTGAATATGTACCGGCATGGATCCCCTTTCTGCATGTCCTGGTGCCTGAAATTGCCGATTTCAGACCGGCTGAAGATAGCGGCGTGGTAGCGGCGCGCGGCATTCACTATGGCGCACTGATCTGTTACGAGTCGCTGTTTCCGGAACAGGCGCGTTTGCGTGTGGAACATGGCGCGCAGGTACTGGTGAATATCACCAACGATGCCTGGTACGGCACCACGCCTGCAGCCTGGCAGCATTTTCAGGCGGCTCGCATGCGGGCAGTAGAAACCGGCCGCTATGTGTTGCGAGCCGCCAATACAGGTATCACTGCCATCATCGGACCGGACGGCAAGGTGATTAAGAGTCTGCCATGGTGGACAACAGCGGCATTGCAGGGCGAGTTCCGGCTGATCGATACACGCACACGCTACGTGCAGTGGGGGGATGCCCCTTTGCTGGTCACACTGTTATTGTTCATCATTCCACTGGTCAGGGGCAGGAGTGTTTATGAGTAGATCAGAACAGGTTTGTGTGTTGGGCGCAGGCTCCTGGGGAACCGCACTGGCACTGGTGCTGGCGCGTTCCTGCCTGCGACAGGTGCGTCTGGTTGCCAGCAATGACATACAGGCCGCTGCAATCAATGAGGCAGGTGAAAATCTGCGTTATCTGCCGGGTATTGTGCTGCCGAAAAATATCACCGTCACCGCTGATGTGCAGATGGCGCTTAACGATATCGATGTCTGCGTCTATGCGCTGCCGTGCGTTGCCGCGGATGACTTCCTGCCGCTGCTGGCTGACGGCTCATATCCCGTGGTTGCAGCCTGTAAGGGGTTGCACCCGCAGAGCCTGCTGCGTACCGATGAAATGCTGGCCAAATATATCGACAGGAGCCGCATCGCGCTGCTCTCCGGCCCCTCTTTCGCCAGAGAAGTTGCCGCAGGGCAGCCGACGGCGATTACCATGGCTGCAGAAGATATCAGCATGGCCGAAAAGGCCGCCGCGCATTTTGATGACACCAATTTCAGAATCTACCTCAGTGATGACGTGGTCGGTGTGGCTATGGGCGGGGCGTTGAAGAATGTGATTGCCATCGCGGCAGGTATGGCCGACGGCCTGGGGCTGGGTCATAACTCGGTTGCCGCAGTGGTTACACGTGGCCTGTCCGAGATTGCCCGTCTGGCGCAAGCCTGTGGCGGCAAGAGCGAAACACTGATGGGGCTTTCCGGCCTCGGTGATCTGGTGCTGACCTGCACCGGCACACTGTCGCGCAACCGCCAGTTCGGCATTGCCGTTGCACAGGGGAAGAGTCTTGCTGAGGCAATTGATGAGATCGGTCAGGTGGTTGAGGGCGTGCGTACTGCCCGGGCTGTGTTTCAGATGGCTACCCAGATGCAGATCGAGTTGCCGCTGATGCAGTCGGTGCATCTGGTGCTGGTCGGGGAATTAAGCATTGCCGAGGCACTGGTGCAATTGATGTCACGACCGGAGAAGGCCGAGTAACTGTGGATGCGGAAGAGCTGTTTGTTCAGGCGATGGAGAAAGTAAAACCCATTGCAAAAACAGAGAGAAAACAGCCGCCTGAGAAGACTTCCAAAAAGAAACCGCGCATTTTGGTGGTTAAACGCACGTCTGCACCGCTTCATACTCGACTGTCAGACGGTGTTGCGCCGCAAACAACCGAAGATGCCTGGGCACTAAGGGCGGATGGTATTTCCCGCGAGCGCTTGAAGCGGATGGCCGCAACTGCTCCTGCGCTGACGCTGGATCTGCATGGCTTGACCCGTGATGAAGCGCTGGACCTGCTGCAGCATGAATTTGAACTGGCCGTGGTCCATAAGTTGCGTGTCATCGCCGTCGTGCATGGTCGCGGCCTGCACTCGCAGGGTAAGGCGGTGCTCAAGGATGCGGTTTACCAATGGCTGCGTGACGGGACTATGGCCCGCTATGTTCTGGCAGTCATTCCACAGCCGGGCAGTGGCGGCGGTGCATGTCTGGTCCTGTTGCGACGCAACGTCTGATTATTGCTCAGAAAATGGCCTCATGAGAACGCTGCACAGGTAGTCTCTGTGGTGAATGTCTTGGCGGCGCATTGGTGCTCAACAGTTGCAGTCAGCCATCGGTACGGCTGAAGTAAACAGGGCAATGAAAATGATGGTCGACTTTAATTTCCGCCGTTATACTGGTTGCATGAATTCGATCTCCTTTGTCTTATCACTTATCTGCCTGCAGCTGCTGGCTTTTCAGGCCATGGCGGAAGAAATGGCTGATTTGCCACCTCCCGTAGTGACGGAGAGCGCCTCTGATGCTGCCGGCCAGACTGCAGAAAATATGCAGGAGAGCGCCCCGAATCTGCGCAAGGAGTTGACTGCCCCCGACAAAAATGATGTCGTGGATGTGCGCTCATACAAACGCAAGGATGGAGCTGATATCACCGAATATGGTATCAGGGGGCGCGTGTTTAAAATCAAGGTTCAGCCTGCCGGCGGGTTCCCCCCCTATTACCTTTACGACAGCGATGGCGACGGCGTGTTTGAGCAGCGCTTGCCCGGTGGTGGCAAACGCATTTCTCCACCGACATGGGTATTGCAAGAATTTTGAGCCATGCCGGTTAAGCCTCCGGTTCTCACTTTAATTACTGATAGTTCCCGTTTCTCCGGGGAACCGTTTTTTGCCGCAGTGTCCGCTGCTTTGCAGGGCGGTGTTGATGCCGTGCTGGTGCGCGAGAAAAACATGGACTCGGGCCGCCTGCTCGCCTTTGCATCCAGATTGCGTCAACTCACGCGGCAGCATCAGGCCAGGCTGATCATTCATACGCAGGCGGATATCGCACTGGCCGTTGATGCCGATGGTGTGCATGTCGGCAGTGCAGGCATCGGCACGGTTGCCGCGATCAGATGCTGGTTGAATGATCCGGGTAAAACCGTTTCGGTTTCGTGCCATAATCTGGGCGAGTTAAGGGCAGCAGAAGCTGCCGGTGCCGATTATCTCTTTTTGTCGCCACTGTTTCCGACACTGAGTCATCCCGGTGCAGCGCATCTGGGTGTTGAGGCTTTTTATGGGCTGATCAGCAAGACTGCGCTGCCGGTAGTTGCGCTTGGTGGCATCAACTGCGAAAACCGCAAGCTTGTGCCGGTCAGCAGTTGTGCTGTGATCGGCGCTGTGCTTGGCTCTGCTGATCCGCAGCAGAGTGCCCGGCTGCTGGCCGCGCGCTGAATCGGGACTCTTGTCCCCCATTTGGGGGACTACCGGGTTTGCGGCATGCCGCTATACTGCCCCGATTGCTCATGGCGCATGTTTGACAGGGTCTGCATGACGACAACACAGGGAAGTGGGGGTTTTAGTATGAATCAGAGCAGGTCTATCAGCAGGTCAGGTTCAACGCCCTACCATATTCTGATTAATCAGGAAGCAGGGGTGTTACGGGTAAAGCTCGGTGGGCATTGGGCTTATCGTGATTCAAAGGCTTTCTGGGCCATGGTGATGCGCGAGTCCATCTCCAGATCACTACAGAAGGCGCTGGTGATGTTTCAGCTCAGTGAGCCGCTGTCGCTGAAGCAGGCGTGTGAACTGGCCGTCAGTGCCAATAGTACATTTCTGGATCATGGGCTTTGTATGGCTGTGGTAGACTCCAACCGCCGCTCGTTTCCCAATACGGCATTCTGGCAACTGGCTACAGCCGACTCTTTCACCTCAGCGTTGTTTAATCAGCAAAACGATGCCGAACAGTGGCTTGGAAACCACTGAGTTCATCTGCCTGACTCCGGATGTGTGATGCTGTCCCCCATTTAGGGGACAACACTTTTAGTCGCCGGCAGTAGTATGCGCCCACACTGAACCGATGAAGGCGAGGCCGAGACAAATGAAAAAATTAATATTGATCCGTCATGCTAAATCCAGTTGGGATGATCCTGGCGCCAGAGATTTTGATCGCGAACTGAACGGGCGCGGCGTGCACGATGCGCCCGAGATGGGACGCCGGCTTGCGGCCAAAAATGTACATCCGGATGCTTTTCTGGTCAGCACAGCCAACAGGGCCCGTGCTACGGCCAGCCTGATTGCCTCCGAACTGGGTTTTCCTGAACAGGAGATTCAGTTCAGGAATGAACTCTACCTTGCCAGCCCGGCTGAAATATTAAAGCAGATTAGTCAGGTGCCTGATCAAATTCAGACACTGGTTGTGGTGGCGCATAATCCCGGCATTACCGAGTTGGCCAATCGCATGGCCAGAACCTGTATCAATAATATTCCGACCGGCGGTGTTGTGATGATGCAGATGCCGGTAGAACAGTGGCAAGCTGCAGGCAGTGGTGCTGTGCTGCTCGATTTTGATTATCCCAAAAAGCAGCAGTAACGCGTTTTCGTGCCTGCGGCCATTGCCGCTTGAGCGGGGCAGCTGACTGCTTCATGATCAGCCGATGAAGATTGTGACCTGGAATGTGAATTCGTTAAGTGTGCGTCTGCCGCATGTGTTGGAATTTTTAGACAAACATCAGCCGGATGTGCTCTGCCTGCAGGAAACCAAGACCCCGGATGAGAAGTTTCCCCGGGCCGAGATTGAGGCTGCCGGATACCATGTCATTTTTGCCGGCCAGAAAACATATAATGGCGTGGCGATACTCAGCCGCAGTGAAGCCACAGCTGCGGTTGCCGATGTGCCGGATCTGGATGACCCGCAACGCAGGTTGCTGGCCGCCACGATTGAAGGTGTTCGCATCATCAATGTCTATATTCCCAACGGGCAGGAAGCGGGGTCTGATAAATATGCCTATAAGTTCCGCTGGCTGACGGTCTTTACTGCGTTCCTGAAAGCTGAGCTTGCCGTGCATGGAAAGCTGGTGCTGCTGGGTGACTATAACATCGCTCCGTCTGATATCGATGTGCATGACCCGGCTCGCTGGGCGGGAAAGATTACCTGCACGGAGGCAGAGCGGCAGGTGTTTGCCGGATTTCTGAAGCTTGGACTAGTTGATGCGGTGCGCAGCCTGCATGCAGAAGAACCATTGTTCAGCTGGTGGGATTATCGCATGAATGGTTTTCGCCGGAACTGGGGTCTGCGCATTGATCACCAGCTGGCTACGCCCGGTTTGAAAGCAAGTGCTGCCGGTGTGGATAGCGATTTCCGTGCTATGGAACGCCCCAGCGACCATGCGCCGGTATGGGTGGAATTTAAGGAGGAGACATGCTGAAACAGGTACAGAAAACCATGCCTATCACATGTCGCGGGCAGGGTTTTAATGACTTTACCCGTGAAGTGAAACATGAAGTGCATGACAGCGGCATCATCACCGGGCTTGTTTGCCTGTTTATCAAGGACACCGGCTGTTCGTTGAGTATTCAGGAAAACAGCAATCCTGAAATTTTTCAGAACATGGAGACCCTTGTGGCCCATGATGCTCCGCAGGCTCACGCTGTTCGCCATGGGCAGGCCGAGGCTGCCGACGCACATGGGCACACGCGCATGGCGCTGACCGCCGTGTCACTCTCGATTCCCGTTCAGAACGGGCGACTGATACTCGGAACATGGCAGGGCATCTGCCTCTATGAGCACCATTCGCATGCCAAAAACCGCAAGATTTTCTTTCATATCATTGGTGATTAATGCGTAATATGTCAGCCACATCACTTTACCTGACCAGTATATACAACTAGCTTCGACCACTTCATTTTCCGAGGCGGGTTTCTAAAATGCTGCAAAGATTATTCGGGTTGTTTTCCCGCGATATTTCCATCGATTTAGGTACGGCCAACACACTGATTTATGTGCGTGGTCAGGGTATTGTTCTTAACGAACCATCAGTTGTTGCTGTTAATATCAGCGGTGGTAAACATCATCGCAAGGTGCTGGCCGTGGGTACAGATGCCAAACGCATGTTGGGCCGTACGCCCGATTCCATTCAGGCGATTCGTCCGCTTAAAGACGGCGTGATTGCCGATTTCGTGATTACTGAAGAGATGCTTAAACAGTTTATACGCAAGGTGCATGACCGCACCTGGGGTATTCATCCGCGTATCGTGATCTGTGTGCCTTACGGTTCGACCCCTGTTGAACGCCGCGCTATTCGTGAATCCGCCCTGTCTGCCGGTGCGCGTGAAGTTTACCTGATTGAGGAGCCGATGGCGGCTGCAATCGGTGCCGGCCTGCCGGTTACAGAGGCATCCGGCTCCATGGTTGTGGACATCGGTGGCGGTACGAGCGAAATTGCCGTGATCTCCTATGGCGGCATTGTCTATTCACGTTCCGTACGCGTTGGCGGTGACAAAATGGATGAAGCCATTATTAATCATCTGCGCCGCAAATACAGTCTGCTGGTCGGTACGCCGACGGCAGAACGGATCAAGATGCAGCTGGGCAGTGCCTTTCCGCAGCCAACCCGTCGTCAGATGGAAGTCAAAGGCCGGGATCTGATCAACGGTGTACCGAAGAACCTGCTGCTCGACGATTCCGAAATCCTCGAAGCCCTGACCGAATCGGTGAATGCCATCATCGAAGGTGTGAAAGTGTGTCTGGAGCGTACGCCGCCTGAACTGGCTGCCGATATTGTCGATAAAGGCATCGTGCTGACCGGTGGCGGTGCTTTGCTGGTCGGTCTTGATCAGTTGATGCGCGAAGAGACCGGGCTGCCTGTAACGATTGCCGAGAATCCTCTGGATTGTGTGGTGCTGGGCAGTGGCCGTGTGCTCGATGAACTGGATCGCATGCGGGGCGTGCTCTTCGAGGAGTAACGCATGGCTCTTGTCAGACGCCGCTTTAAGCCGTGGCTGATTGGATCGCTCATTGTTATAGCCCTGTTCTCGATATCCAGAGTGTCAGTCGGTTCGTGGCCCATGCTGCTGACCTGGCCTGCGCTGGAAGCTTTGCACAAGCCTGTACAGTGGTGGGACTCACTGAGCCTCTGGTTTGTCGATAGTCAAAAACTGCATGAACAGTTTCTCTCCTTTCACAAAAAAGCACAGCAACAGGCTGCATTGATTCAGGAATCCAACGCGCTGCGTGAAGAAAACCGCCAGCTGCGCAGCATCCTCGATATCTCCGGCATTACAGGTTACCGCTGGCACGCAGCCAAGGTTCGCGGCCGCAGTCCGGAAAAGATGAGTCAGCGCATTTTGCTGCAGGTTTACGGCGTCTCCATCGATGATGTGATTGTATCGAGCGAGGGGCTCGTCGGGGTTGTCGACAGCACTTCAGACAATCATGCCACCGTACGTACGGTGTTCGATGCCTCCATCTCCGTTCCGGTGACTATTCCGGGTACAGCGCTGGCAGCGCTGGCGCGCGGTCAGGGTGAAAGTCTGTCTATCGACTTTGTGCCAATCGATATCACACTGAAGGTCGGTGAAATTCTCTATACCAGCGGGGCAGGCGGTCTGTTTCCGCCGGGCATTGCAGTCGCCCGCATTACCGAGGTTAGCCCCATTCTCGGGCAGCTGTTTGTTAAAGTATCGGCTGAACCTGTAGCGCACTGGCAACGCGATAACTGGCTGGCGGTGGCTTCACAGTTGCACCTGACACCATGATTGCCGTAAGCGTGTCTCTGGTTGCCTTGCTGGGCATGTGCCTGAACCTGGCTTTTTCCGCCTCGTTTACACAACCGGACTGGGCACTGGCGGTGCTGCTGGCGGCACTGCTGGCCCATCGCCATAACTGGTTGTGGGTGTTGCCATGCACTTTTCTGCATGACCTGGTTCTGCACTGGTCTTTCGGCAGCAGCTTTATTGTCATGGCACTGATTCCACTGGCCATGATCTATCTTGACCAGCATCTGGGGGCGGGCATTCCTCAGCGTGTGGTGATTATGCTGGCGGCCATTTTATCGCTCGCCGGCTGGGGATGGGCGATGCCGGCTTTGATACTGACACTCTGTCTGTGTGTGCCGGTGTGGTATCTGTTAACGGGATTGTATGCACATGAAAGAGCTTGAGAGTCGTCAGCGTTTTGATATGCGCATGCTGTTCTTTTACGCTGCCGCACCGATTCTGCTCGGTTTGCTGGCCATGCATGTGTTGCAGTTGCAGTGGCTCGAGCATGAGAAACTGGCGTTGCAGGCAGATCATAACCGGCTGAATATTGTTCCTGTCCTGCCTGTGCGCGGAGAGATTGTTGATCGTCAGGGCAAAGGCCTTGCGGTGAACAGGATCGCCTATCAGGTGCAGTTGATTCCCGAGCGCGTCAAGGACCTGGATGCCACGCTCACCATGCTCTCCGGCATGCTGCACTGGAACCCGGCTAAACTGGCTTATATCGACAAGCGTATCAAACACTCGCGTCCGGACAGACCGGTACTGCTCGATGATAAACTGCAGTGGCTGCAGGTCTCCCCGATTGCAGCCAGATTGCACCATATGCCCGGTGTTGATGTGGAGGCGGGCAGCTACCGTCAGTACCCCTATGCCGGTTTGACTTCGCATCTGGTGGGTTATCTGTCACTGGCCAGAAAAACGGATACGGATGATGGCTATCTTGCCAATGAGTTTATCGGCAGGACCGGTGTGGAACGATCCTATGAAAGTCTGCTACACGGCAGTCTTGGCTATCAGCAGGAAGAGGTTGATGCACACGGTCGCCGCATTTCGGTCAGTAAACGTACGCCGCCGGCAATGGGGCAGCAGCTTCGACTGGCACTTGATGTAGAGGTGCAGCAGGCCGCATCCGATGCACTGGGTAATCGAACCGGTTCTGTGGTGGTGCTGGATGTGCATAGCGGTGAAGTGATCACCCTGCTGAGTAAACCCGGCTATGATACCAATCGTTTTATTACCGGTCTGGAATCGGAGCAGTGGCAGGAGTGGTTGAACAACATCGAGAAACCGCTGCTCAATCGCGCCACGCAGGCTGCCTATCCTCCCGCCTCCACCTTTAAGGTGGTTACCGGTCTTGCCGGTTTGAAAGTGGGTTCGCATCTGGCTAACGGGCATACAACCTGTCCGGGCTACCTTGAACTGGCCGACCGCAATCTGCGCTGCTGGAAACGAACAGGCCATGGTCAGGTTTCGCTGGAATATGCAGTGATTCAATCCTGTGACGTCTATTTTTATAAACTGGCAGACCAGATCGGTATGGCCGCGATCTCGGATGCAGCGCTGGAGTGGGGCCTGGGCGAGAAGACGGGTATAGATCTGCCGCCTGAAGCGCGTGGAACGATTCCGACACAGCGCCCCTATATGATGGCCGCGATGAAAAACAATTCCAGCAAACGCGATAAATGGTTCCGTGGTGAAACCATGATTACTGCAATCGGTCAGGGAACCCTGACGGCTACGCCGCTGCAGATGGCCCGTCTGGCGGCATCTGTTGCCAATGGCGGTCGTGTGCTCAAGCCGTTGCTACTGGCCGGTGATGAGCCCGTATTGATGCATCAGGCAGAGGTGGATCCCAAACATCTTAAAATGATACAGGCGGCCATGCGTGGCGTGGTTGAAAAGCCATATGGCACAGCCCATCGCGCGCTGGCGGATGCAGCCTGGACTGTGGCCGGGAAAACCGGCACGGCGCAGGTCATCAAAATGTCCCAGGACGATGAGAAAGCAGGTTATACGGCCGATGACATTTCCCGACGCCACAAGGATCATGCCTGGTTTATTGGGTACGCACCGTACGAAAATCCGCAGGTTGCCATAGCCGTTTTTGTTGAACATGGCGGTCACGGTGGCAGTGATGCCGCGCCGGTTGCTGCAGCAGTGATAAAAGTGCTGGCTGCCCAGCAGGACAGGCAGCAGGAGAGTAGCCAGTGATACGTGTTTTACGGGGCATGGACTGGATCCTGTTGCTGGCCATTATCAGTCTCGCCGCCCTCGGTCTGGTTATGCTGTATGCGGCGGTGCATCAGGGGGATACAGGGCTGTGGCAGAAGCAGTTTACATTCTGGGGAATCGGGTTTGCTGCATTTCTGGTTTTGTGTTTTGTGCAGCTACGCCTGCTCGGCCTGATCAGCTGGCCGTTTTATGCTCTGGCACTGCTGCTGCTGATACTTGTGCCGCTGGTCGGAGATGTGCAGATGGGGGCCCGACGCTGGTTGAACCTTGGTATTGTGAACCTGCAACCCTCGGAGCTGATGAAATGGGCGCTGATGTTGATTCTGGCCAGCTGGTTTGCCACCAGAGAGGCGCGCTCCATGCAGGATATTGGCGTTGCCCTGTTGCTTGCCGTGGTTCCGGCGGCATTGATCGTCAACCAGCCGGATCTGGGTACAACGCTGGTATTGTTGTTTGCAGCTACTTCCCTGCTCATTGCAGCAGGACTGCCCTGGCGCTGGTTTGGTCTGGCCGTTATTGCAGCGATCGGATCACTGCCGGTGCTCTGGCATTTTATGCATGATTACCAGAAGCAGCGTGTCCTAACCCTGCTGGACCCTCAGTCCGACCCTTTGGGTGCGGGTTACCATGTGATTCAGTCGACCATTGCCATTGGCTCCGGTGGCCTGATGGGCAAGGGGTTTCTGCAGGGAACCCAGGGCAGGCTGCATTTTCTGCCTGAGCAGCATACCGACTTTATCTTTGCGGTACTGGCCGAAGAGGGAGGGTTTATCGCGGTAGTAATATTACTGCTGTTATACACTGTTCTGATAACGCGTATGCTGGTGATCAGTAATCGCGCCCACAGTCGCTTTGGTTCGCTGCTCTGTATCGGTGTTGCATCGATCTTTATGCTCTATATCACGGTCAATATCGGCATGGTTTCCGGTATTTTCCCGGTTGTCGGGCTGCCGCTACCCTTCATCAGTTATGGTGGCTCGGCCATGGTGACCATGCTGGCTGCACTGGGGCTGGTGATGCGGGTCAGCATCGAATCCAGAGACAGGATTCCGTGGCAGCGACCGGGCAGTTCGCTGGCATAGAGAAGCTGAGGTCGCTGATCAGCCGGCCACAAAGGCTGCGCAAAAAAGCCCTGCAGATAAGAAAATAAATACGGATTTCAGGATCAGGCGCAATGTGTGATCTGTAACCGAAGCGTGTAAACCGGCGGCCCATGCGCTGCTTACAGGCATCACCAGCAAGATGCCCAGCCAGGCCGGCAGCAGAAACTGCCAGTGCGAGAGCACCAGCTCATGCCAGTTTGCCTCCATCGTTACATTGATAGCCACTGCAGCTGTGCTCATAACAAACCCGCAGACTGCGGATGTGCCTACGGCATGGCGCAGGCTGGTATGACGCCTGAGCAGTGGTACGAGCATGGTGCCGCCGCCGATCCCGAGCAGACCGGAGATATAACCGATGGGGCCGGATAACATGTACAGCGATGGCGGTGCTGATGTTGTACGTCGAACATCATTGCCATAATCGTAGGCGACCCATGCATTGAGCAGAGCCAGCCCCAGCAGCACCCAGATTTCCGCGATCTGCAGCGTACTCCACAGCCCCAGGCCTGCGCCGATCATCAGACCGGGCAGCAGTTGTATAAACCTGCTTTTGTCCACATGTTGCAGTCGCCAGTGGGCCCGGGCCGAAAAAAAGCCGGTGATGATAATCGCCACCATACTGGCAAACACATGGATGCCGATGCCTTCACCGGCATGGGGCATCAGCGCATAAAACAGGGGCACATACACCAGGCCGCCCCCCACGCCGGCAAGACCTGCGAGCGTTCCGCCTATAACACCGGCGCCCAAGCCCACCGCAAGGCCGTAGAGCAAGAGTGAGATATCAAATTCAGCCAAGTCTGTCAGCGCCGGGTGTCGCGTGTTTGAATAGCAGATAACGCTGATATTCCGTGATATCCATTTTACCGAGGATATAGAGCTTTTGGTCAAGCAGGGTGTCCGGATCGCTTACGTCGTTCTGCCTGTTGTGAAGCTCGGCAGCATTTTGACGTATCTCTGCTTCCTGTTGAGAAACACAATCAGCCCTCGCCATGGCTGAAGCTCGCCACTCATCTGCGTTTGCATAAATCTGTTCCATTGGCTTATTCATGGCCGCAAGTTACCTGAAAACGCCACTATTTCGAATGTTTCAATAACATGAACTTGCTTCGCGTGTCCTCCATTTGGGGGACACGGTTTTTTGTGCGCCGGGCATGGCGCACGTTCAGGAGGGTGGAAGTCCCTCTTTGCGCCCAGTCGATGGGAAGCAACCGTCTATGCAAGGGTGTCCACCG
>MNWZ01000110.1 GCA_001871925.1 Zetaproteobacteria bacterium CG1_02_53_45 | reverse complement strand
GCAACGAGCCAAGGTAATGATGCATCTGCATCAGCCGTTGAAATCGCTCTTCTTCATTCACATGAACCGGACGAACCGCGATCCGATCAAGCTGAAATTCTCCTTCATGAGTCTTATGCATGAAGCGAATGATAGTGAGGGCCCAAAGAATGTCCAGACATGCTGGTTTACATCTTTAGAATCTAAGGGTTGAACCTAAGGGCAAATTTGCCGTGTCTCATAAAGCATCTCACTTTGCATGGATTCCACAGCAACTATAATTTCGAAGTTGACGGAGTGACGTTGATGGCGTCGGCGATTTTCAGAGCTCATAAGATTTCTTCCTTGTGGGTGCAGCGAGCGTGGTACAAGTTGCAGGTTTCATGCTGAATTTGCAAGCTTGATTCAACGGTTTGGCCCAACAAAGGGGGGCAAGCATAAGATTGTTTAGCCAGCGGTTCGCAGAGATTCACAGCATCCCTTCATCCAGGCCTTCTCCCGGCGGTAGAAGGCGAGAACCCGGCAGTCGGCCTGAGTCTGTAAGCTCTCTCGCCATTTCCGGTAGAAGTAGGGGGTCAACTTTCAAATAGCGCCATGGTCAGCTAACAGATCGCGGATAGCCTCGGCCATTTTGCGGTAACCTTTTTGATTGAAATGTATCTGATCGGATTTGCTCGAAGGGCTCCGCTCCAGATCACCAATCACCGAAGCCTCGAAGGGTACATCAAATTGCTCGGCCAGTTCCGCGTAAAAAGGCGCAGAATCAGAAAACAGCGCCTTTTGCGGCACGCCCACGAGCACCACCTGAATACCACGCGCTTTTGCCAGTGTGATCATGGCAGCCAGATTACGTTTGGCTTCGGCAAAGCTCTGGTTGCGCAGAATATCATTGGCGCCTTCAATCAGAATCAGCAGCTCCGGCTGCGTTTGCTCAAGCACCTCCGGCAGGCGCGCCAAACCCTCTGCGCTGATTTCACCCGAGATACCGGCATTGATTACATTCAGCCCTGTCAGTTCAGCCAGCACAGAAGGGTAGCTATGCTCAGCCGAGACGCCGACGCCAGCCGTCAAACTGTCGCCAAAAGCCAGAATAGTCCCGCCGGGATGCACAGGCTCAAGCTTGGAGTTACTACATCCATACAGCAGTAACACTGCAAGGATGAGGGAGATGAATTGGAGGAATTTGCTTATTTCAAGGGTAGATTTCATTTTATTAATTTAACTCAGTCTGGTCTGTCGATTCTGTTAAGAGCAGCTGCTATTTTCTAATGGAAGTCGACTTAATAAAGTCGTGCCAGAAGAAGTGATTTCGGTAACACCATTATTGATTGCTTCATCCCTTAAGTTTCTAGCCGCCCAGCCTCCACAAAAAATATAAAATGGAACCTTTGAACCTAGCGCTCTAATTTTCTTAACCAATGTAAGTCCTGCTCGATTATCTTCGGGACGCCCCATATCGAGACCGTTTGATCAGACTCAAGCCTTTTCTCTATTTCAGCTAATTTGGATTGCAGGTCATTAATTATTTGCCTTTGTTGCTCCGAAGCTTCTTCCATTGTTAATTCATTACCGGCTACTTTAATACTGAATTTTCTTCCTTGTGCCGATTCAATAAGAGTTTTTATGGGTTGGTAAAACTTAAACAATAGAATTCCAATTATGGCTGGCCATGCTAAAGACGACAAAGCAGATACTAATTTTGCAAATGACTCCACAATTCCTCCTTGTGTAGTTAATAGTGCTTATACAAGTAATTCATTCTTTTTTTTGCCTATAAATAAACACAACATTGCGAAAATGCGCCTGTTTCGGTTTCACGTCAACCCAATGCCGGATACACATACAAATAATCCATCAGCGGAAAATAGATCGCCTGCTTGATGTCTCTTCCTGGCTCCAGATCACCCAGCAATGCGCCATAGGCGCGGATTTGCGGGCTGTAACGGTCGGCTTCGCTGGCGATGAAGCTTTCGAGATTGCCGCCTTCGTGGTCGCTGACTTTGTAATCGATAATCCAGCGGGTGCCGTGTTCATCGATAAAGCTGCGGTCGAGAATGAAATGCCTGATCTGCTGATGCTGCCGTTTGCTCAATGGCCACTCGCAGCGGGCATGCTGATGCTGGCCGGAAAGAATCCACTGGCCGTGGCTGCTGCTAAGGGTGTTGTTGATGGCACGGGTGCAGCGTTGCATGGCTTGCTCCAGCAGGGTGCCGGAAAGGCCCTCACGCATCAGTGACCGGTGCATGTGGTTGATGGCGGCATCGCTATCGCTTGATTGCCATTGCTCAATGCCTTGCTCGCCGATTTGCTGCAAACAAGCATGCACGGCATGGCCAACAGCAGTAGCGGTGGGGCCGGACCAGATGTATTCGATTTCGGATGCTGTGGATGCAGGTGCAGTGGTTGCTTCAAGGCAGGCGGGCAGCTCGGCCATGCGCGTCAGCGGCCGGATGTTTGTGGCGGATGCGGCGGTGGCTTCGATATTGTGCAGCGTTGCGCCGAAGGCGGTTTCATCCTGCGATAACAGCAGGTGCAGCAGCGATGATCTGGCGGCTTCTTCGGCTTTGTTGAGGTGCCCGCACAGGTGTAGCGTTTTGCGCGCACGGGTGCATGCCACATACAGCAGGCGACGGGTTTCGTGCGTGTCGCGGGCTTTTTCGATGCGCCGGATAAAGTTGTACAAGGTATCGTTGCTGCGGGTTTGCGATTTGGGTGACATCAGAAACAGCGATTGCGTTTGCGCTGAGGCTTCGGTGAATGCCAATAGTGGCGATGCTGAATTGCCCGGATCTTTACCGAGGCCGGGTAAAATCACCGTATCCCATTCCAGACCTTTGGCTCCGTGCATGGTCAGCAATTCAACCATATTCGCCTGCGGCGAGCTGTCCGGTTCGGTGAAACGTTTGGCCAGATGCTCATCGAGCAGAGCGAAATCGATCTCTCCGTGGACGGGTTGCCCATCCAGCTGATCCAGTAAATCCAGCACATTGCCGACATTGGTTTGCTGCTCTGGCAGCAACGTGCCCGGCATACCCAGACGCTGCCATGCCGTTTTAACCAGGGTGCGCACAGCAATTTTTCCGGCCAGTCCGATGCACGGGTCAAGGGCTTGCACCACATGTGCAATGCGTGCCTGTTGTGCATGGCCGGTGGTTAGTTGCATTTGCTGCGATTGTTTCAACTGCTGCCAGGGCGATGTTTCGCTGTCGCCAGGCAGGCTGAATAAATCCTGCGTAGACAGGCCGCAGCAGGGCGAGCGCAGCACGCCTGCCCAGGCGACTCTGTCCTGCGGATGCAGCAGCGCACGCGTCAGTGCGACCAGCGCGCGAATTTCCGGCTGCTCATGCAGCGGCAGAATTTTGATGGCGCGGAAGGGGATATTCGCCTGTTGCAGGGCATCCATGATGTGATGCAGATGCTTGCGCGAACGCGCCAGAATGCCGGTGCTGTGCCCCTGTTGCAGCGCCTGCTGTACCATGGCGATAACGGCACTGGCCTCGGCTTCATCATCGCGCCGGGCTTGCAGATGCAGATGCACACTGCCGCCATCAGTCCGCATCGCCTTGGCCTGGCTGTAGGGTATAGCGCCTTCGAGCATATCTTCGTGACGCGGAAACATATTGCGGAAAGCCTGATTCACCCAGTCGATAACGGCCGGATCGGAGCGGAAATTGCGCTCCAGCGTCTGCGCTTGCACATGTGGTAAACCACTCAGGTTGGCCTTGGTTTTCAGAAACAGGCCGACCTCCGCTTTGCGGAAGCGATAAATGGACTGCATTGGATCACCGACCATGAACAGGGTGCGATCGGCGTCGTCCGGTTGCCAGCCGGAAGTCAGACATTGCAGCAACCGAATTTGTAATTCGGATGTGTCCTGAAACTCATCCACCAGAATATGACGAATGCGATAATCCAGCCTGAGCAGCAAATCTGTTGGCCGCTCCTCTGCGTCGCTCAGGGCATCGATGGCGCGGATGGCGATTTCGGTAAAATCACTTTTGCCGGATTGCTGGAAGATTTGATGCAGGGAAAAAGCGGCTGTTGGCAGCAGATAAAACAGCGCTTCCAGCACCTGCCACTGGCTTTCATCAAACAGCGGTGAGTCCGGCATTTCACCGATACCCTGTAACAATTCAAGTAAGCTCTGATCGTCAGAAAGCATGCCGAGAAGCCCAATAATTGCTTGTTTCTCTACTTTAGCATCAGCCGGAAATCCATTGTTTTTATTGACGGTTTTTCTAATATCGCCACTGCTTGTAAGCACCGCACGACAGATCGCCTGCCATGCCTGCATGTGTGCCACGTCGGCCTCCGGCCAGGCGGATAATTCGGCCAGTTGTGAGTCACCGCCATGTTCAGCGGCAAAGCGCAGCAGCGGCGGCAACGATGCCTTAACCTCCACCGGCAGGCGCAGATCACATTGCAGCAAGTGGTGGCTGATGTAGGCGGCAAGATTGCTTTCAAGGTGCTGGCGCAAGCCCTGAATATCGCGGGCATGCGCAATCACCGGAGCCAGCCATTGTTCACGATTTTCCAGCATACCGGCCATCATGCGGATCACCGCTGCGGTATTATGATCCTGATGCAGCAGCAGCGTGGCCACGGCTTTGGGATATTGCCGCTGCCCCTGTTGCAGGGCACGTTCGGCGGCCTGTCGGTACAGCGGTTGTATATAATCCTGCGTTTCCGGCATGCGTCCCAGCCCGGATAACAATGGTAATTGCCGCGCCAGTGCGCTGCTCAGACTGTCGAGGGTGACAATGCGCAGGCGATTCGGGTTCTGCTGCAAATTCCAGCCCTGCGCGGCATCACGGGCCAGTGCCTTTTGCGCCAACTGCCAGGTGAGGAAACGGTGCTTTTCTGCCGCTTCGGGCTGGCCCAGTTTGAGCGCGGCCAGTACGCGGTTGCGCATTTCCGCCGCCGCCTTGCGCGTGAAGGTAAGGGCGAGGATTTCTTCCGGCGTATCGACGCAGGCCAGCAGGTTCAAAATCCGCTGGGTCAGCAGTTCGGTTTTACCCGACCCGGCCGGTGCCTGCACCAGAAACGATGCGCTCGGATCGATGACCAACTGGCGGACGTGTTCACTCATGCCTGATTCTCCGTGCTGTCACGGTTGGCATCATCACTGGCAGCGAAGTTTAGTGCGCCCGTTTCTCCAACGCGGCATACCGCCTCCAGCCCGCAGTGGTTGCATGCCTGCGCATCACGTGGTGTCACCGTGCAATGGCCGGTGACAAATTCTTCGGCCAGTTGTTGCAGGCTTTGTCGCCATTGCTCAAGTACCAACGGCCAGTCTTCCGGGTTATTACGCTTGCCATCGCAGGTTTTTATGCCGGAAATGCCGACGTTTTCACGCGCCAGTCCGTTAAATCCCATCTGCTCACCGCTTTGTACATGCGCAAAACTGACCGCATCATCATCGGCAAGAGCACTGGCGGTGGCGTAAAACGGCAATTGCGGCTCTTTCGGGCGCTCACCCAGCCAGTGGCTCAAACTTTGTTTCTGGCCGCTTTTGTAATCGATCAGGATACGCCGATTTTGCTCGTCACGATCGATGCGGTCAATTTTATAGCTGACGGGAAATGTGCGGGCAGTCGCACCATGGCTACCGCTGATAGGGTCAAACGGCAGTGGATCAAATGGCAGTTCCACGCTGTGAAGCGATTCGATGCTTTCAACGCGAAACGGTGCCCGTGCCAGTTCTATGTTCAGCCACTGCTCCAGCAGGCTTTGCAGGCGTTGCGACTCAAGCTGGCGCGATGGCGGCTGTACCCATGCCTTACAGCGTAACCATGCCTGCTGCACGGCCTGCGTAATCAGCGTGCTTCGCTCAGTTTCAGAAAGCGCCGCCAGTGCGGCCTGTGTGCGTAATTGCATCCAGATATGTTCAAGCGCGGCATGGATCAGTTCGCCCTTGATTCTGGCATCGATGCCGGGTTCCGGTTGCTCCAGCGGTTTCAGTTTCAGCCGGTAGCTGGCAAAAGCGCGAAACGGACAGGCCGATTGTGCCGTCAGAATGCCGGTGCCACCGCGAATGTTTTCATCCAGCAGTGGCACATCCGGTGCATCATCAAAAGTTTCAATCGGCATGCTGAGTACTCCGGATATTGCAGTAGAAGTCCACGCTGTCGGTGTGATGTCTCCGAGCAGAGGTGAGGGCAGTACGTCCTGATTTTCCACCTGTCTGGCATAGCTGAGATCGATAAACGCGCCGCTGCTGAGCCATTGCTGCCACAACCAGCGGGCATGGGCATAGCATGTGTGGCTATGCGTGAACGGAATATCCAGCTTTCGTTGCAGTGACAGCGGCAGCAAGGTCAGCGCTTTGGCGGCTGACGGAAATGACTGCTCATGCATGCCCGGCAACAGCAGATAATCAAAATGGATACCGGCACTTTGCTGGCGTGAGATCACTGCCACATTCGGATGTAATGGTGTTGGCGTCAGGCGAATACGGCTGCATGCCGATTGCAGCAGCGAAAAGAGGGATGACCAGTCCAGCGTGCTTTCAATGCTATCGGCAGCCACCAGCGACAGCAGCGCATCGCGCAGCGCATTGATCTGCATGATTTCGTGATTGCATGGTTTCTGATCTTCGTTGAGAAGGTATTGGCTAAGCCCGAGCTCGTTGAGAAAGGCCTGAATATGCTGCACCCACTGATCGACCGGATAATGCTTTGATTTGAGCGTTGAAAACTGACGGATACTGTCGATGACCATGAGCAAGCCGGGCACGCTGCGTGCCGCATTGAACTGATGCAGACGATCAAGCTGCAACTCATGTTGCTGCTGCTGGCGTAAAGTGGCATCGAGTGTACTGCGGGCTATGCGCTCCCCGCTATAATCTTTTAGCCACGGGCAGAACAGCAGCATACTGAAATCTTCAAAGGCAACGGCCTGACCACTGTTCAGCCCCATAATATGCAGAGCCTGACTGATCATCGGCCAGCGCGATAACGGCGGCCCCTGCATCGATATCGCCTGCATATCGGGGCGCAGTGCAGCGCCTGCCTGAGGCATCAATGATTCATTCATCACTTCGGCCAGTGTCTCCGTTGAAAAAGCGTCGTCGATCACAATGCCGATAAACGCTTCGGGCTGTTGATGCAGAATTTGCTGACAGCGATGCGCCAGAAAGTGAATTTCTTCACGCCCATCGTTCAGGGCGGTGAACTGCACGGCAGGCTCAGCTTGTGACCAATCTGTAAATGGCAAAGCTGTATGCGACAGCGCTGTATGTGACAGAGTTGTATGTGAGAGGGGGGCAGGTGGTAAATCATCATGTTTTAGCGTGAAAATGCGGCAGCCTGCTTGCGCCAGCTTGTTCAGCAGCCGCGTTCGGCTGGGGCTGAGCGTTTCAAAACCATCGAGCAACAGTGTTTCATGTCGATGTCCGGGCGAAACTGCGAGCTTTGCCAGCACTTCATCGGTGATATGCGCCTGCAATGTACGCTGTTGCAAGCCGGGCTGCTGCAATTGGACATGTATCGCCTCAATCCAGCGCGCCAGTGCTTCAGCTTCCTCACCTTGCCAGGCCAGTGCATCGGTGGCGATGCGATAATCCTGCATCACGGCATAAGCCTGCCGGGCATGAGTGGCCAGCTCCCGTGCAGCGGCTTTTGTTTCCGCACTGTTTCTTGTTTGCAGATGAGTGTCGTGAGTCAGTAAATCGTTGCCAATGACCTGCTGCCAGAGCAGCAACTCCTGCATATTGAGCAGGGGAACCGTTTCGCAGTGTTTCTGGTGCAGCGTTTCCAGCCAGCTCTGCCAGTGCAGAATGTCGGGTGTCTGGCAAATGTCTGACGGGTTGCTAAGAGCGAAGCGGCGTTTCCAGTCAGCCGCCAGTGCGCCAGTCGCTGTCAGCAGGATGCTATGTTTGTCTTGCAGCGCCGTTAGAGCATGCTCAGTTGCCAGTGATGGGAATTCACTCAAGGGGATGTGCCGTTATCCTTCATCGGTACATGATGGCCGGGGATGACCTTGCCTGTGGCATCGGTATGGGCGGGAATATACTGCATTTCTGTCTGTGTGGATTCGTCAGTCATTTCACTCCAGATCCATATGGCACAGACCAGGCCGAACAGCAACGACGCGGTGATAAATATTTTGCCGGGGCTGGTGTGGGCCGGGTGCGGTGTAATGTCGATGATGACGTTTTGCGGCTGCTGTCTGCGAATCATCAGCCACACTTTGACCAGCAGGAAAAAGTAGCGAATGACAAACATCAACAGGGCAGGCCCGAAGAAAAAAATCAGGGAGATGAAAATATTACGGATCATCAGCCGGTTAAGCCTTTGACGCGCTCGGCATAGGCCATCACATCCGGTTCCATGCCCTGACGGTGCGAGGCATGCAGGGTTTCTGTCAGAATCTCCAATATGGTGTGCAGCGCCTCATGCCGGGTTTTGCCTTTTATCTGCATCAGATGTTCCAGCGTTGTGGCGACTTGCGGCGGTTGGTGGGTGGCAATTTGCTCCTCCAGCGCCAGATGCAGCGAGAGGTGCAGGTAGGGGTTCATGCCACCGTCATCCTGAAAGTCGCGATCCAGAAAATCTTCCATGTCGTTAAAGAAATGATGATATTCAGGATGCATTTTGATGACGCGGGCAATACGGACCTCCATCGCATTCAGGGGTAAGTCAGCCTGAGCCTTCTGCCATGCGTCCCAAAACACTTGTCGATGGGCACGCAACGTTTCCCGTGAGGGTTGAGTCATAACAGTCTCCGATGTTGTAATGCCGGTAGATGCTGCCTGACCCGGTTGAGATTAGCGAGGCTGAGTGGGGCAGTGATCACACCTTCTCCGGCATCAAGCTGCTGCAGAATGTTTCCCCATGCATCGATGATCATCGAATGGCCCCAGGTATTGCGCCCATCCTCGTGTGTGCCACTTTGTCCGGCCGCCAGCACATAGCACTGATTTTCGATGGCGCGTGCCTGCAACAGTGCCTGCCAGTGAGCTTTGCCGGTGGAGACGATGAATGCCGCAGGGATACTGAGAATATTGCAGGCATTGGCGCTGTATGTTCGATACAGCTCGGGAAAGCGAAGATCGTAACAAATGGACAGCCCCAGCTTCCAGCCGGTTTCAATATCGATGCTGACCGGTTTTTCACCCGCCTGAACATGGGCCGACTCATGCCAGCTTTCCTTTGCGAGGTCGATATCAAAGAGGTGCATTTTATTGTACCGGGCGATAATTTCGCCATTTGGAGAAATCATCAGGGAGCGATTGTGAAGCTTTTCATGCTGATCAGAGAGGGCAAGAATCGAGCCTCCGATAAGCCAGATTTGATGCACCCTGGCCTGATCTTGTAACCAACTGACAATCTGAGGCATCATATCGGTTGCGATACGGCGCTTTTCAGTGTTTTGTGTGACGCAGGCAAAGGTTTCCGGCAACAGAACAAGCCTGGCCTGTTGCTTCACCGCTTGCTGCAACAGCGTGGCCGCTTTCTCAAGATTATCAGCAACGTGTTCGCCGGAGCACATCTGAATACAAGCCGCTTGAATCGTAGTGTCGGTATCGCTCAAGAACGTGGCTCCAGAATAATCATGCGTCGGTCATGGTCGATATTCATGCGGAATGCGCCGAGAAAACTCATGCCGAGCAAACCCAGCTTCCCCTGTGCATCAATCGGAGCAATCACCGCTTTAACCTGTTGGCGTTCGGCACTGAGAATGCTCATGTGTTGAATATCAACCATCGGCGCTGTAATCACGCCATTGGCAGTTTGCAGCTGGATAAGCTTTGCACGCTCGGTGGAAATATTAGCCCGCTCCGCCAGTTGCGGCGGGATAGTGACAAAAGATGCACCGGTATCAACAACAAAAGTCTGTGTTTTCCCGTTAACCAGAGCTTCCACCAGCATGGAGCCATGTTGCAGACTGTAGGGGATTTCCGTCCGCAGGCTGGCAAGGTTATAGGTTTGATTTTTGACGCGACTGACATTGCCACCCTGTTGAACTTCAGCACCTTGAACAGGATGATCGGAAAAGTGCAATTTTCCTTTTTTATCGGTCCATTTATAAACTTCAGCTTGCGCCGATATTGAAATCAGTATCAGCGCCAGTGCTGTCAGCAGAAGCTTAGACTGCATAACGTCCGATGCCGAGAATTGCTCCGACATTAGCCTTTTCACTGAGTACAGGAACCAGCTTGTCGATGGTGCAGCTCATCAGCGTCATCAAGCCCGGCCCATGCCCGCCCAGTGGTGAATCCGAATGAATAATCACACCAATAGTGATGGCACCTTTGCGATAAGTGCGGCCATAACGGTTGTCGTGGTCCAGTACGGCGACAAAATCACCGAAGCGCAGTTTATCCAGGCTGAATTCCTTCACCACGGATGCATCGTGACAAAGAATGTCGTAATCGCCCGTGGTCATCGACAGTGCACCAATGCCGCTACCCATAGCATAACAGGGAACAATCACATGGACCGGAACTTCAATTTTGCCGTCATCCCGTTCATTGAGTCCCCATTTTTCCAGTAAGTTCGGATCGATGTTGTAAATGAACACATCATCATGGTCGATGAATTTCAAACCCTGCCCGTAACCTTTGATCAGAAATTTGTCATCACAAGTCAGCTTTTCCAGCGTGGCATCGGGGAAGTCGAGCATCAGATGCTCCACACCACCATGGTGCCCCAGCACGGTACCGATTGCACCCTTGGCTTCGCCGGAAATCACACGGGCCTGATTGCCACAGCAGGAAAGAAACTGATATCCCGCTGCGCATTTGCTGTTTTTGTGATCAAGCGTCGTCGATACGCCGGACTCAATATGTTCACCGGCCCAGCCAAACACTGAATCGCCGATTTTGACGTTATACGTAATGCCACCGGTGGATGGCCACGAAAAAATCTCGCCAGCGCTGCCGACTTCAAACGGCGCCCATTGATGGGCTGGCGCAACGCTGCCTTGCACAGCAGTCATCACCAGTTGGTTTTTATTGGTTGTCAGGCTCATATCTTATCCTTATCTGCATGATGTTTTTCCTTCGTGGACCTTACTCAAATTGTCGGGATGATCAATGTTGTTTCACCGATTCCACTTGCGGTGCTAAAAAGATATGAAATTTGATGAAAATAAGTGTTGTATATCATCTATATTGATGGTGACGGCAAGTTTCAGCTCATGCAGGCTTTTACTCATATGAATGATGACACGAAGAAATTCACTGAAGCATTGAAATCGACAGGAAGACACAATCAGCAGAGACGGATGATGATCGAAAACCGGAGATGCCAGAGCTATGGATCATCTTATATGTGTAATCATGGCACTTCCACCGTTAAACGGAGATGGTGCGAAGGGGCTGACATGTCCGGAAGTGGATTTCCGGTCAACCAGCAATGGGAGGAACTGGAACGATATGGAAACCTGGTAAGTTCAAGTGGGCATGAAGAGCCGTATGAGGTGAGAGTCTCACGTACGGTTCTGTGAGAGCCTGAGGGGGAAGGTCTCTCGGACCACTCGACCCTCCTTTTTCATAGGAGAGGTTGGGTGCATGCGAATCAATAGTGTTACTCTCGATGGGTTTCCTTTTCTCAAATTGCATTGATGATCAACATGGTTCCTGTCAATTTCATCAGGGCTTCGTAGAATTCGCAAATGTCCGACAATATGAATCAAATATTCCAGCTTGATGGTGAATTTACCCCCAAAGGAGATCAGCCGCAGGCGATTGAGACGTTGGTTGAAGGCGTTGTTGAGGGTAAAAAACATCAGGTGCTGCTGGGTGTCACCGGCTCCGGAAAAACCTTCACCATGGCCAATGTGATCAAAAAAGTGCAAAAGCCAACCCTGATCATGGCGCACAATAAAACGTTGGCAGCGCAGCTTTACAGCGAATTTAAACAATTCTTCCCAAACAATGCGGTCGAATATTTCGTTTCGTATTACGACTATTACCAGCCGGAAGCCTATGTGCCGCAGTCGGATACCTATATTGAGAAAGACTCCTCGATTAATGAGCAAATTGATCGTATGCGGCATTCGGCTACGCGTGCTCTGATGGAGCGGCAGGATGTGATTATCATTGCATCAGTATCGTGTATTTATGGTCTGGGTAGCCCGGAAGCCTATGCCAATATGCTGCAATATTTCGAGGTGGGTAGAGAGATTGACCAACGTACGGCGATGAAAAAGCTGGTGGAATTGCAATATGAGCGCAATGACATGGATTTTCATCGCGGAACATTTCGTGTGCGTGGCGACGTGATTGAAATTTTTCCTGCCGATGCCGAAAGTTATGCCATCCGTATCGAATTGTTCGGGGATGAGGTGGATGCCATTTCCCGCTTTGATCCTCTGACAGGGAAGCGACTGCAATCGCTACATAAATTCACCGTGTTTCCCAAATCTCACTTTGTTACACCGCGTAATTTACTGGTCAAAGCGATGGATGCTATTCGTGATGAATTAAGTGAACGACTGGCGGATCTGCATGATCAGAACAAGCTGGTTGAAGCTCAGCGGCTTGAGCAGCGCACCTTGTTCGATCTGGAGATGATTCAGGAAATTGGCTATTGCTCGGGCATTGAAAACTATTCGCGACATTTAACCGGTCAGCAGCCCGGTGATCCGCCGCCGACTCTGCTGGACTATCTGCCGAATAATGCACTGGTGATTCTTGATGAATCGCATGCCACGGTGCCGCAGATCGGGGCGATGTTTAAAGGCGACCGCTCCCGCAAACAAACGCTGGTGGATTTTGGCTTCCGCTTACCCTCGGCACTGGATAACCGGCCATTACAGTTTCACGAATTTGAAAAAGCTGTGCCTCAGACTATTTATGTTTCGGCTACGCCCGGTACTTATGAAATGCAACAAACGGGTGGTGAGTTCGCCGAACAGATTATCCGGCCAACCGGTTTGCTTGATCCGGTGATTGATATTTTGCCTGCTGTGCATCAGGTGGAAAGTTTTGTCTCTGAGGTCGGTGCCGTGATTGAAAAGGGTTTTCGTGTTCTGGCGACCTGTCTGACCAAGCGCATGGCTGAGGATTTAACCGAATATCTTAATAATCTGCATCTGCGTGTGCGTTATCTGCATTCCGATATTGATACGCTGGAGCGAACAGAAATTCTGCGTGATTTGCGTCTGGGTGAATTCGATATTCTGATTGGCATTAACCTCTTGCGTGAGGGGCTTGATCTGCCTGAGGTGGCACTGGTGGCAATTTTTGATGCTGACAAAGAGGGTTTCCTTCGTTCCGACCGTTCATTGATACAAACCATCGGGCGAGCGGCACGTAATGTCGAGGGCAGAGTGATTTTGTTTGCTGATCGCATGACCAAATCGATGCAGCGAGCGATAGATGAAACGAATCGTCGCCGTGAAAAGCAGATGGCTTACAATCTTCAACATGGAATTGAACCTGAAACAGTGATCAAGAAAATCATGGATGCGATGTCCAATGTATACGCTATGGACTATGCGAGTATTCCTGAAGTAGCAGAAGATATTGCGGATTATTCAACGCCTGAATTGAAGCTGGTACGCCAGAAAGAGCTGGAGCGCTTAATGCTGGAAGCCTCGGCCGATCTTCGTTTTGAGGATGCAGCGAAATATCGCGATGAGCTGCAACGGCTGAAAAATTCAGGATAGCGATATCCCCGACTTTCCAGTGATATTTTCCCTGTTAAGTCAATCCTTTTCCACAGTCGGCTAATGATATATGACGATGATGTGACATGCTCATGTTTTACATTTGCATTTATATATAAGTGATTGATAAATATAATATTGATTTCACTGCATAAAATTTAATCATGTGAAAAATATGACCGTAAGTCTGTTGATTTAAAGCGTTGGCGAAAAACAATCCACAAAGTTATCCACAGGATGTGTGTATGATTATATTGCCGGGAATTTGTCATGGTTTCATCGCACAAGTGGTGTCGATTGGTTTGAGATAAGTAGGATATTACGCTCAAGCTTTGTGTAAGACAGGGGAGGGGTGATGACAGCTGATCAAAGCAGCATCAGGAAAGTAAAATCAATTCAGCATAACCGCATTGAAGCATGATTGAATATGTCATCACAATGATTACCGTTCCTCTGCCGCTCTTTGCCATCGCTGAGGAGTTGACGATTTCCGGGCTCTTTGCCGAGAGGGGTGTCGAGGGGCTTTGGTTATTTCATCACTGAAAAGCGGCCAGACCTTTATTCACAATGATGCCCGCGCCAAACAGCGCTTTTCTCCGGCATCCACGTTCAAAGTCATGAATACGTTAATTGCTGTCGAAGAAAAGACAATTGCCGGAAAGGATGATGTATTCAAATGGGACGGGCATGTTTACGAGCTGTCGAACTGGAATCATGATCAGATACTGGCAAGTGCTTTCAGGGTTTCCTGCGTCTGGTGCTATCAGGCGCTGGCTGCACGCATTGGCGCGGAGAAGTATCGAGCCTACCTGAAACAATAAAAGGGAATCATCGAATAAAAAAAGATAAAAGCCCGTCATTTAGAAGTGGTTGAAATCATGCGCGCAGCACCAATAATCACCGGATGATATTTGAGGTTACTCTGTAATGGGACATGCCCACCACTGTGGTCACAGCCACCATCATAAGCTGGATGCAGCGCTGATATTGACGCTGCTGTTTGCCATTGTTGAGCTCATCGGTGGCTGGATGTCTAATTCTCTGGCATTACTGGCCGATGCGGCGCATATGACATCCGATGTTGTGGCACTTGCACTGGCTGCTTTGGCCGGACGTCTGGCACGCAAACCGGCGCATCTTGGTATGACTTATGGCTATGGTCGGGCGCGTGTGCTGGCGGCACAGCTGAACGGCTTTGCACTGTGGTTTTTAAGCGGCTGGATTGCCTGGGAAGCCGTGGGACGTCTTTCATCCGTGCCGGACGTGCAGGGTGGCCTGGTGATAGGCGTGGCGCTGCTGGGCTTGCTGGTGAATCTGATTATTTTGAAATGGCTGCATGGTGATCATGATATCAATACGCGTGCTGCATACTGGCATGTGGTCGGTGACGCGATCGGCTCGGTGGCCGCCATTGTTGCCGGTGCGGTTATTTATTTGACCGGCTGGATGCTGATTGATCCGATACTTTCATTTCTGGTGGCCGGTATTCTTGCCTGGGGTGGCTGGCGACTGGTTCGTGAAACCACCTCGGAGTTGATGGCAGCTGTGCCGGCCGATATCGACATCAAGCATATTATCGCTGTTTTAAAAGAAACTGCCGGCGTTGTAGATGTGCATCATGCCCACCTGTGGACACTTCCCGATAGCAGAAAAGCCATTTCGGCACATATCGATGTTGAAGCCATGGCTGATTGGGATTCAACACTCAAGCTTTTGCTGCAGACTTTGCACAAGCAGGGGATTGACCATGCCACCTTGCAACCTGAATCCGCTCATATGCAAAAGAACTGTGCTCCCTGCACAGGCCATTCGTTTTGATGCGTCGCAATGAAACCGACCTTTTATGCCAAGCAGCGGAAGAGTTGTGTTTCGATAATACCTTTACACGCCAGCTCCCTGCCGATCCGGAAGCACAAAACTTTCGCCGTCAGGTGTTCGGTTCCTGTTATTCACGCGTACAGCCCACACCGGTTACCGCTCCGAAACTGATTGCTTATGCCCCGGAAGTGGCACAGCGATTACATTTGTCGGAAGCATTTTGTCAGTCGGAAACTTTTGTCGATATCTTCTCCGGTAACAAAGTGCTGCCTGACATGGACCCGCATGCGACTTGTTATGGCGGCCATCAATTCGGCAGCTGGGCCGGACAATTGGGCGATGGGCGTGCCATCAATCTGGGGGAATTAAGAACAGCATCCGGTGAGCGCTGGATGCTGCAACTCAAAGGCGCCGGAGCCACGCCATATTCGCGTGGTGCCGATGGCCTTGCTGTACTGCGCTCCTCGGTGCGTGAGTTTCTGTGCAGTGAGGCTATGTTTCACCTTGGCGTGCCAACAACACGGGCGCTGAGTTTAATGTTAAGTGGTGAGCCCGTGCTCAGGGATATGTTTTATGATGGCCATGCGGAACTTGAGCCTGGCGCGATTGTTTGCCGGGTTGCGCCGTCGTTTACCCGCTTTGGCAGCTTACAGATTTTTTCGGCACGAAATGATGTGAAAACCCTGCAACAGTTACTGGATCACACCATTCGCCATGATTTCCCGCATCTGGGCGAGCCGGATGGCGCATGTTATCTGCGATGGTTTAATGAGGTTTGTCAACGCACGGCTGAATTGATGGTGCACTGGATGCGCGTCGGTTTTGTGCATGGGGTGATGAATACCGACAATATGTCTGTGCTGGGTTTAACTCTCGATTATGGCCCCTATGGATGGTTGGAAGATTATGATCCGGACTGGACGCCGAATACGACAGACCGTGAGTTGCACCGATATTGTTTTGGCAAGCAACCGCGCATCGCTGGCTGGAATCTGGCCCGTCTGGCGGAAGCGATACTTCCTCTTGTTGATGATACTCAGGCTTTGCAGGAAGTTCTGGATACGTATTTCTCCAGCTACAAAGAAAAATGGCAATCGATGATGGCAGATAAGCTGGGCCTGACATCGTTTCAGGCGGAAACGGATGTCGATTTGCTGGACGGGTTACAACAGGTGCTCATGCTGACCGAGACGGACATGACCCTGTTTTATCGCAAGCTGGCTGATCTGGATGTTGATATGGAGATCAGCACCGTGTCAGATAAAGAGCTGATTCAACCTTTAATGGAGGCTTATTATCAAGCGGGCGATGTCAGGGGCTTGATTCTTCAACAGATCAGCGGCTGGTTGCGTCAGTATGTGCAACGATTGCAGCAGGATGGCCGCAGCAATACGCAGCGCCGGGTTTCGATGCACCGGGTCAATCCCAAGTATGTATTGAGAAACTACATGGCGCAGGTGGCGATAGATCAGGCTGTAGCAGGTGACTACAGCGAAATTCATCAACTGTATGCTTTATTGGAACATCCTTATGATGAGCAGGCAGCGTTTGATCGTTATGCGGCCAAACGGCCGGAATGGGCTAAAAATCGTGCTTCTTGCTCAATGCTTTCCTGTAGCTCATAGCCTGTGATGATGGGGGTCTATCGCTTAAATCGTTTAGAAGGTCCGTGAAGTAAATGGTATAACCTCTTCTGCCAGTTGACTTTTAACAGTTTGCCGGGCCATTATCTGGTTTTGCGGAGGTTCGGAGGATACATAAATAATGATGGCTAACACGATGAAAAGAACGCTTGCGATTATTCTTGCCGGTGGTGTCGGAACCCGACTGGCGCCTTTGACACATCACCGGGCCAAACCGGCCGTTCATTTCGGTGGGAAATATCGCATTATTGATTTCACACTGTCCAATTGCCTGCATTCGGACATAAGGCATATTTTTGTACTGACGCAATATCGCTCGCATTCAATGCTCAAACATTTACGCGATGGCTGGGGTGTTTTGACGCCGGAATTGGGAGAATACATCACTGCGATTCCTGCCCAGATGAAAGATGGAAATCACTGGTATCAGGGTACGGCCGATGCCGTGTATCAAAACATTGATCTGCTACGCTGGAGTAATTGCAAGTATATCGTAGTACTTTCCGGCGATCATATTTATCGCATGGATTATGCCTCTATGCTTTGCCACCACATCGAGCATGATGCAGATGCCACGATTGCCTGCATGACAATTCCACGTAATCAGGCCAGTGAATTTGGTGTCATTGAAGTCGATGCTACGATGCGGATCACCGGCTTTACAGAAAAACCGGAACAACCGTCCGCACTGTCGGATGCCCCTGATCAATCGCTGATTTCAATGGGTATTTATATATTTAACAAAAAGAAACTTATTCAAATGCTGGAGGAGGATCGTCAACAGCCACACTCCCGACACGATTTCGGCCATGACATTATTCCCGCATGGATCGAGAAGGGAAAGGTGAATGCCTATCCGTTCGGTGGCATTTCCGGGCGTGTGTCTTCAGATAAATACTGGCGTGATGTGGGAACCCTGGATTCCTTTTTTGATGCCAATATGGATTTACTCAAAGCTGTTCCGCCGCTAAATCTGTATCAGGAAGACTGGCCGATCCGCACCTATAATCCGCAGCAACCACCGTGCCGTACCGGGCCATCACCGTCGGGCAAATGTGAGAGATTGAATAATGTCATCATCAATGGGGGATCATCAGTTATCGGTGCATCAGTGAAGCATTCCATTCTGGGACGGCAGGTCTATATCGAACCGGAAGCCGACATCGAAGACTCGATCTTTTTCGGACAAGTGAGCATCGGTAAAGGGGCAATCTTACGACGTTGTATTGTCGATAAGCATGTTCATATTCCCGAGGGTGAAACCATTGGTGTTGATCGGGAAAAAGATTCGCGTCATTTCAAAGTGACCGATTCCGGCATTACGGTTGTTCCGGTTGGTTATCGTTTTAAGAGAAAATGAGGATCCCTAACAACTGAACAACCCACGTTTCCTGAATTGATGAATCACCCGTTTCACCAGTTCAGGGGAGGGTGGTAAAACGTCGTGTAATTGATATTTGAATCCCAGCTCCTGCCATTTATGTTCCCCCATTTTATGGAACGGCAACACTTCAACTCGCTCAACGCCGTTGAGTGTAACGATAAAGTCAGCCAGCTTTTCGACATCTTCAAGGCCATCGGTGTAACCCGGCAGCAGCACATAGCGAATCCACATTTTTTTACCCATGGCAGAGAGGCGCCGGGCAAAATCCAGTATCGGTTGCAACGGCTGTGAAGTTAATGCCTGATGTTTGGCTGCATCGATGTGTTTGATATCGAGCAGCACCAGATCGATATCATCAAACCATTCATCCTCCAGATGAGCAGCCAGAAAGCCCTGTGTATCCAGTGCGGTGTGCAGGTGATAGTCGTGTTTAGCCAGGTAGAATATTTCTTTAATGAAATGAGCCTGCATCATGATGCCGCGCGTGAAAAAAAACAGGCCAAACGTGCGATAATTACAGATCGCCGATATTACACCATGCGTAATACTATTTCATATTCAGACCATTAAGATAATGTACCTCACAGCCCGATTGCCTCTTTTTTGGCGCGGCCCCAGGCGCGGCAGCTTTTGACATAATCGTTGTAGGCCGTGCTTTCAACGCTGGGCGCGAGTTGCAGCATTTTGATTTCATCTCCGATGCTGTAGCGCTCGGCGATCATGGCGCACACACGGGCATTGATGAGCCGCACATGCGGGCTGGCGGCGGCAATGGCTGCCAGCAGCGCGGCGTCTATTGCCGCCGCCACCATTTCGATCTCCGCCGGCTGTTCTGCAGGCAGGGTGGTGTTGGCTGGCAGGTGGACATATGTAATGCCGTCCAGCGTCGCCAGCTCGGTGGCTCCGTCCGGCAGGTGCAGCTCGCGGCTGATGTTTGCGTCGGTATATTTCCGGTATGCGTGTATAGTCATGATAGTGCTCCTTTGCGTAGTGCAGCATGTGCTGCAGAGAGTGTGTTTTGCCCGCGTGTCCAAGGATGGAGACCACGGCAGCCGCATTGCCGCGCCGGACTGCCGCGCGGAATTTATGCATGGACCCCATCGCTATCGCTCATGGTCTCAAAGATACAAGGCCGCGCGCATACCCCCGCCAGTGGTCGAGGTGATCCGCGTACTGCTGAGATACAGCGCCCACAGCCCCGCATCCGACGCACCGGACCAGCCGCCGCCGGAGAGCGGGCACATATCGTTTAGCTTATAGTCCCATATCTTATCATTGCCGAAGCCGTTGGTTCCGCCAATGCCGGCGGCGAGCGGGCCACCGAGCCCGGCATAGTTCCAGGCATTACCGGATACCGCAGCGCTGAACACCTGCGCTGCCGCGTTGCCGTACTTGATCATGCGATTGGCTCCGGTCGCCCATAGTGCCTCGTAGGTAGCGCCGAGACTGGTATACATCGCGGCCAGTCCGGTCGCGCCCCAGAGGTCGGTCGCCAGTGTGTTGCCGCTGGTGAAATCCTTCATCGCCACAGCCGTGTCGAGAATATACAGATTGGCGCCGTTCGATGTCAGGCCGGGAGTAATCTCCCACATGTTGCCGTTCAGGTCCGCTATGCCGCAGTTCTGCCCATTGTGCGTTGTGCGCGCGAACAGGTTCGCCGAGCCGGTTTTTGCGGCATTTATATAACCATCCGAGATATACAGAATACCGCCGTCCTGCTGGTCACCGAGCGCATTATTGTTGCAGCCCTTCGGGAAGTTCGTGACGCCATCAGCATCATACCATGCGCACCATGTCGCGGCCGTTGCTGCGCGGGCGTGCGCATAGGCGAGCATGGCGCATGCGGCGAACAGGAAGCGCGTATTGCAGAAAAACGACGCACCGCGCGTTTTTGCCGCATCAATCGCGCCATAATATGCATTGGCCGGGGAGCCTGTCAGGTTCGCGAACGGGTTATGATCCACGTGACTGGAGAGCGGTTTGCCGTTTTTAATCGATGATGCGATGCCGCCGTTGTTCGAGCAGAGGTATTTATCCGTGAACACGCCGGACTGCACGGCGCCGCCGTCGTAGAATGCCCGGTGCAGTGCGTAGCCGGCAGCATTGGCCTCGGCTACAGAGCTGTAGGCACTGAACGGCTGAATGTCGATGTCGTTGAGCGCCAGTCCGTTGGCACCGGTGCCCCACTTGTAAAAATACGCCGGTATCCAGCACATGATCGAGCCATCGGAATACTGATAGTTGCCGTAGTTGTCCGACGCCGGATCGCGTGTGCCTGAGAGCTCGACCATGCCGGAGGGCAACGGGCCGGGACAGATGCCGACGCCGAATCCTTGCTGACCGGGAATGCCGATGCTATTTGTCGATCCGGCGGCACCGCTGCCGATCGATATGCCGGTCGGGAATGCGACGGGCTGGCCGTCCTTGCCGGTGATGCTGCGCACATTCAAATTACTCATTTAATCCTCCTCATTTCTTAGATGATTGTCCAGTTGGCCGTGTCGGCCACTGTTACGTCAATGCCCTCGCTGATTTCGAGCGGCCCGGCTGAATAGCCGTTGTATCCGGCCGGTACGGTGATGTCCGCGGTGATCGCGGAGGGGTTCATGCGCAGTGCTGGGTTCAGGTCCGGATTCGCGGCCAGCGCCGCTGTCCACGCGGCCTCCGCCGCGATCCTGTCCTCATCCGCATTCAGCGCATCCTGTGCTGCCGCCGCTGCTGCCGCCTCCGCAGCTGCCAGGGCATTCTGAATCGTTACAGTGTCGATCAGCATGCCCGCAGACGTGATAGACCCGGCAACAGTGAGCGGGCCGCCTATATCTGCGGCCCCACCGATATCTGCGTTGCCTGTGATGGCCAGATCAACGGCGGTAATGTTTCCAGCGATATCTGCGTTGCCTGTGATGGCCAGATCAACGGCGGTAATGTTTCCATGCGTGCCATCGGTGTTGTGCTCGGCGCCGAGCTTCGCGTCGAGATCGTCCATGAAGCTGCGTAGCCATTTGCCCCATTGGCTCACTTGGCCAATGAGCGGCTTGAGCCAGCCGAAGTTCGTTGTTTGATCAGCCATCAGTTGACCTCCAAAAGTGTTATTTTTAATTCGTTGTTTGCTGCCTCATCGATATTTGCCGCCATCATGCGCAGCGGCCCGGGGTCTCCGGCCGGCAGCTCCACGCTTTGCAGCATGACGACATTGCCGGCGGCCAGGCGCATCAGCCGGTAGTTGTTATCCGCCGTCAAGGTCACGACGCGACGGCCGTCGGCATAGACATCAATAGCAGTGGCCAGCCGCGCCTCGCGCTCGGCGACAGGCATGCTCCAGCGATCTTCCAGCGGCTTGCCGGATATCGAGGCATCGTATTCGGCCACGCTGGCGGCATTGATGTAACCGCTCCCTTGCGAGAAATAGGCATTGCCGTCGTCGCCCTCGCCGCCGTAGCCTGCCAACATCACGCCGACGTTCACCAACTCACGCCAGCCGCGCCGGTAGGTGAGCGAGCCGTGCTTGATGTCGCTGTCGGAGATCCATTCGACAGCCTGCTCCCCGGCGGCCGGCTCAGGCACCATCGAAAGCTGATTGCCGACACGCAAAAACTGCGCCTCGAGCAACCAAGCGACTTCGGCCAGCAGTGTGGCCGCCTTTTGCGGCTTGGAGAGAATCCGGCTGCCGCTTCGGTTCGGGAATTTGGTCTTCAGCGCCAGGATGGATTCGATATCGATGCGCTCGGTCGGCAGGTTGACATGATTGGTCAACAGGTCGATTGCGATATCTGCCAGATGCCAATCCACGCCGCTGTTGGTGGCTGCAGTATAGATGACGTCGGCCCAGACGGTGCCGTTGTCCTGCCACACGGCCGGGTCGGTGCCCGGCTCAACGGCGGCGCCGGGCCCGGAAGCGACCAGCGCCAGCCAGGAGCCGGAGCCGTGCACCGCGATGTCGTTGATGGCGTAATCCGTAACGTCGTTCCAGGAATCGCCGGCGTTCTCGGCCGGGACAGAGGCATCGGCGAGGCGGAAATCGTCCATTACCTCAATCTCGTAGTGTCCGCCTGTATAGCGTATATCGTCAACCAGGTAGGAGGAGACCTCCACCGTATCCTCAGTGCCGGCGAAACCAACCCGTCCAACCACCGGCTTGCCCTTGAGCGGCAGCGCCAGTAACGCATCCGATTCATCTCCCGGCAACAGGTCGAACTTGGTTCTGCTGCGCATGGCCACGGGTAGCGCAGGATTCAGTCCAGCCGAGAACGAGATTGCCGAATGCAGCAGAGGGAAGGCGATCTGCGACAGTCGCATCTGCCCGGCTTCGCTGGTGCGCGCCAGCTTGGCGGCCATGCCGAAGCGAATCGGATCACCGGCATATTTGACCGCCAGCTCGATCAGCTCCGGCGTCAGCGATTGCGATGCGTCTGATGTCATCGAGATGTGGAACAGCCAGCAGCGGTGCGCCGGCACTTCGTCACCGGATGCCACCTGGCCATAAAATATCCAGTTTGTTTCATCCGCCTCGGCGGCAATAACGGCCGAGTCGGTGTACCATGCCAGGATCGTCATCGAGGTGCCGTTCGGCACCCGGTCGGAGAATGTGACGTTGCCGCTGCCGGCGGGGATGCTGCCCACGTCGATGATGCGCCACAGCTCGCCGCTCCCGATATAACCGGGACGCCCTCCCATGCTGAAACGTCCGCCTCCCGCCTCAATGGTCCACTGCGATGCCGTCACGCTGAACGAACGGATGTTGATCGTGTGAGTGTAGTCATACGAAGTCGAAAAACCGAACGGGCCAGGAATGGTGCCGTTAGCCGGCGGTGTGTAATCGATGATCAGGGTATACTGCCGGTTGAAGATCAGGCCGGCGGCGAGATAGGTGAGCGTGTAGGTGGTAATACCGGCGGCCGGCATAAAGCTGGCCGCCCTGCCGATCTGGTTGCCGTTGGCGTCCACGATGCGGGCGATGCAGATCATCGACTGATGGCCGTCGTAGTCGGCGCGGATATTCAGTTCGTCGACGATTTGGGTGGCGCCGGCAACGAATGGAATCGCCATGCCCGGGTCGCGCCGCTTCACAGTGAAGCGCGTCCAGTCGTAGATGTGGTTCGGATTCCAGAATCCGCCGTAATGATAGCCATCTGTGCGATTGATGATGTAGGTGAACGATCCGACCAGATGATCCGGTCCGGCATAAGCCGAGGCTACAGGCGCGCCTGGTGCCAGTACCACGCTGCCTGGGTGGCGGTCGAAATCGACATTGCTGTCGCGTGCCTTCTGAGCGCCGGATGACGCGATCCATTGCGATTGTGAGACGATGCGGCTCGATGGCCCCGGACGACCATAGATATCCAGCCACCATTTCGGCACAGCGCCCAGCTGGCTGGCCGCCTCGATCAGCTCCTGGCTCATCGGCAGCATCTAGACCGACTCTTCCATCGGCAACTGCCAGGTACGGTAGTTGCCCGATCGAATGGGGGCCGGCACCTCTTCTGCCGGGTTGAGCATCAGGTAGCCGTGGAATGGCGCCGAGTCCGGCATCCAGAACCACCAGAAAGGCAGCGCCTCCTCCAGCTGCGCCTCGCGAAACATGTTGATCTCGATCATCTTGTCCGCCGTGATTCGGGCATCGCCGTCCCAGCTGGCTCGTCCCATCATCTGCCTGGCGCTGGTCCTGCGCACCAGCCGGCCGGACGATGCGCGGAATTTCGATCCGGTCCAGATCTCATTCTCCGGATCATAGCCGAGATCGAGCGGCGGCATCTCCAGCGCCGGCCCGAGAAACAGCTCTGGCACAACGAAGTCACCCGATGCATCCAGGCCATAGAAGGTCAGCCGATAGCGGTAGGCGCTCCCGACCAGCTCCGGCTCATGGTAGGCCATTTTACAGATCATCGATTGATGGGGTGCGGCGATAATGTCCTGCTGCTCGATCAGCTCCACCCAGGCTGCGCCGTTCCAGTATTCGAGTTGCACCTGTCCCTCTGCAAAGCGGAATCCCGCCTCATCATGCTGGTGCGCGCCGAGAACCAGAACATCCGGAACACCGAACCCGCCGAAATACCAGGCGCCGAACGACGTGGAGTCGAGCATCTGTTGTGGTGTGATATCCAGCTCCACCTGCCATTGGCCGCCGGCATCGGCGCGCGGAATCGCCAGGCGCAGCGCATCCCATGTCCAGGCGTTGTTGAGCGGTGCCGAGGAGCCGTCCTGCCCCAGGGTAACGCTGTAGCTGCTCACCAGGCTCAACTGGTTGTCCCAGCAGATCAGCGGCCAGTCGGTATTCTCGATCATCTCAGGCCGTCAGGCGCAAGTTCAGCTGCGCATCCATATTCTGCTGAATCATCGGCGTTATGCCGTCGGCAATCTTGCGCAGCGCATCCGGATTGTTGGAGATGGCATCCAGCGATCCCGGATCGGCTCCGGATATCCGGAAATCGATATCCATCTTGCGCGGCGCCGACTGATTGCTGCCGCCCTGGCCGAATGTCGCCGGCGCGCCGGTGCCCGGATTGATCGGCACCACATTGCTTGCGCCGGCTGAGATGGATGGCACGGATGCACCGCCGGATGCGGATGCTCCAAATTGCGCGCTGTTAATCTTCTGCGCATTGGAAATGCCGGCTGCGACAGCGGCGGCGGCGGCCACAGGGCCTAATATAAAACCGATGTATGGGATGGCAGAAGCCGAAGCGTAGGCGTTCATTGCGGCCCGGGCTGTGCTGATCGCATTCTCGCCCTGCGCGGCCGCCTTGCCGACCTCGAACATCGCACGGCCCTTGCTGTGCATCAGCCCGGAAATAGCCCCCAGCGCCGATGCGGTCAGGCTCAGCTTCTGATCAGCGGTCAGCTTATCGATAGCGAGCTGCTTCTTGCCGGTCTCTTTGTCGATCTCGACAAATGCGTCACTGAATGTGATCAGATTGCTGGCCAGGGATCCGAGATGAACAAGCTGGTTCTCCTGAGCCAGCTGCTGGAACTGCAGCTTCAGCCCGCTCGCCGCCTGCTCGGACTCATCCACCTTCTGCACCTGGCGCAGGCGGCTTTCGTCGTTGATCCGTTCGATCTCGAGCGCCGTAATCTGGGCGCGATCGATGCGTGCCTGTGTATATTGATCGTCCAGATCGGCGGTCCATGTCTTCTGATCGATCAGCCGCTGCCGCTCATCGGCCATCGCCTGCAGATCGCGATCAAGCCGGATTTGAGCTCGCTCATCATCGCTGGCCATCGCCTCTGCTGCAGATTGATTCAGGCGGGTGTATTTTGCCTGTTGCAGCGAGACAACCCTGTCGGTCTTCTCCTTCTCTTTAGCCAGCGCGGCAGCTGCAGATTCATTCACCCAGGCCTGATAGGCAGATTCAAGGCCCTTGACCCTGGCAGACCCTTCGCCATGCGCAGCCACCAGCTTCTGCCACATCTCCACATATTTATTGGAGGTTCTGGTGTAAGCGTCATCGTTGGCGGCCAGCAACTGCGCAGCAAAACGCCCGGATTCATCAGCCAGCTTCTTGAGAGCATCATTGTCGCCACTCTTGGTAGTGCCGCTCTTGGTAGTCGTATCAACACGGCGCTTGCCGTTATCCTTGCCAGCATCATTGTCGCCACTCTTGGTAGTCGTATCAACACGGCGCTTGCCGTTATCCTTGCCGATTTCCGGCAGCTTGATCTGATCGCCAGCAAGCTCTGCAGCCAGATTTGCCCGCATGTCATGCGCCAGCTTCTCAGCATCGGCAAGACGTTGTTTGAAGGCGCCGAAGTTTTTGACCGTATCGACCGGATTCATCAGTGCATCCCAGAGGATGCCGGCCTCGGTAGCAGCGGCGCCGGCGGCGGTACCGAACGATCCAATCTCGAAGATCAGCGGCTTGACAACGTTATTCACGCCCCGGGCAGCGATCTGATAGAAGCCGGTCAATGCCGGCGTCAGCGCTTCACCAAGCGATGCTGCCGCATCATCCTGCGCCTGCACCATGCGGGCTTGCGCCCCCTGCAAACCGGATGCCGCTCTTGCCGCATTGCCGAGCTGCGCTTCGGTCTCGCGCATGATGCCGTTGTATTCAGCCTGACGCTTCTCGGCCATCGAGAGATCATTGACCGACTTGCCGATCTCAGCCGCATACTCCTCCCACATCACGCTGACGTTTTTGGTGACGCCGGCATTATCAACAAGGATCGAGTTTTCGTTCTTCAGACCTTCGGTGGCCGACACCACAGCTTCGCCGAAGCCGAGCGACGCCTGTCGGCCAAATGCCGCTGAATCCTTAAATCGATTGATCAGGTTGATCGACTCCTGCAGAGAGAAGCCGCGTGAAAGAAGATTCTGCAGCGCCTTGGCCGACTGCGCATTCTTCATCATCGCATCATCATTGAGTTGCAATGCAGCTACCATCGATCCCCGGACGCTTTCTCCGGCATAGCGCGCCTGACTGGCCAGACCGGTGAGCGCAGCTTCCTTCTCGACCGCCGCTTTTTGGCTGGCGTTGATGGCATTGCGCAGCACGTAGAGCGCGGCGGCGGCTTTACCGAGCTCGCCGATGGTATTGCTGAAGTTCGATGTGGTTTCGGCGGCACCATTGAGCTCTTCGCGCAGTGCGGCAACGCTGCTCTCGGCTGCCCGGCTGGCCCGAGCCAGCTCCTGCTGTGATACGGTTCCGGAGGCCGCCAGCCGTTCATATGCGCCCTGCACCTTGTCGATCTCGCGCGAGATGGATTGATTGCTGCGGATCTGCAGGGCGCTGTAGGCCGATTGCTTGCGCGAGAAGTCGGACTGAGCGGCGGTCATCTTGCGGTGCTGAGCGGCCGAGGTATTGCCCATCTCCTCGGCGGATTTCTTCATCTTGTCGAATTCAGCCGCCGATAGCTTAATCTCGCCGACCAGCTGCGATCCGTCGCCTGATAGCGTAATGCCAAGTTTGATATCGCCGCCACTGCTCATTAGCTGTTCAACTCCTCCAGTGCTGCCGATTCCATAATCCGGAGCCGGCTAAACAGGTCTTTCCGATTGCGATCGCAATCTATCCGCATCACCGCCTCTGCGGCCTGATAATCGAGTCCATCGACATGGCGGAAGAAGCCGCCCTGGACAGGCACAAGGCTTGTGCGCCACTGCGTACCGAGCGCCAGAAACAGTTCCAGTGCCCGTGCATTCTCCGGCCAGATGGCGAAGGTCTCTTCACTGGCCTTCTGTGCCTGGTACTGCTCGATCACCTCGGCCGGAGCGCCCATCGCACCAAGCCCCGCCAGTACCGTCTCATCTCCGCCGGCGCCGCCCCGGCTCTGCTCAACCCAGAATTTTGCGGCGTCCGCTAGTTTTTTGCTTCGGCCCCGGCGAGCACTTCATTAAGATACGCATTCCAGATCGCCGGCAGTGCATACGGATCTGTCAACAGCTGCTCAAGCGTCTCATCGTTAAACGGGACCGGCTCTTTCTTCGAATTCTGCAAGCCACTCCAGCCAACGATGTTGCGCGTCAGCACATCCTTTACAGATTCGCCTGTCTCTTCCCACTTCGCTATATCATCAATGCGAAACTCGATATCGATTTTCCGGCGCGTGATCTTGCCGCCATCGGCCGGCTCATTGATGGTCACTGGCCACATAACGCGGCGATCTTCTGTGAGGGTGTATGACATAGTTATGCTCCTTTACTTGAAGGTTACTTGAATGTGAGAATAAGGTCGTTATCGTCGCCGGCATCGGATGGCAGGAACTCCAGCGGGATGGTGAGTGTTGAGACGCCGTTCGAATCGCCACGGCTCGGCTTGCCGCGCTGCACACGGGCGGCATCGATGCGGAAAATCTGCCCGACTGTCACGCCGTTTTCGAACACCAGCGGCTCCAGCGCAGCGCCCTTGCCATAGGCAGTTTCAAACATATTGATCGTGGCGATATCAGGTTCGCGTATGGTGATGCTGCCGGTCACGGTGCGCCCGGTGATTTCAATCTGTTCAAAATTAACCAGCGCGGTGTGGCCAACGGTAAAGCCCAGATCGATATCGAGCTTCTCCAGCTGCAGCGCCAGACCACCGAGCGTAAACGTGGTGTTGATTTTGTTGACGGCGGCAATCGCCACGTTCGTGAAGCCGGAGAAATCGAAATCAACAGGCATAGTCGATGCAGCCGGAGCATCGTAGAGCGACTGCATGGTGAATGACATCTTGGTATGATCCTTGGTGCCGATCGAGAGCTTGGATGAACCGCGCACACCCAGCAGGCGCTGGCGAACCGCGTTGCTGCTGTTGCCGCGAAACGCATAGATCGATGCAGACTCGAACCCCTGACTGACCAGGTTGTAGACCTGCGAAACACCGGGGGTGTTGGTTGCAGCAAAGCCTGTTGCGCGCAGCAGTGGATCGATGGCTGGCACGCCGCCTGCCGCTCCGGCCCCGCGCAGGCGCACATCGAAATCGATGGCTGAGCGCTTGTTTAGCAGCTCCTTTTCGTAGCCGCCGAATCCCCCCGGCCGCACATGTTCGAGGGTGATCTCCTCACCATCCAGCTCTGTCCATTTCACATTTTCGGCCAGCATGGCATTGGCTGCTGCCGTCGGCACCGGGTCGGTGCCATAGGCCGCTTCCACAGCTGCGGCGATGGCCATCTGTTTCGCGTTATACATTTATGCCTCCTTCGCGGTCTGTGCCGCTTTGGTCGGTTTGATCGGCTTTTGCGCCGACTTCGGAGGCGTCACCACCTCCTGGCGTGTTTTCTTGCCTGATTCATCAAGTTTATAGCTGCCGCCTGCGCGTCCCATAGTTGCCTCCGTGTTACAATTCGTTGATGTGTGAGGTGCGATATCGATCGCGCCAATAGACTGTTCCGCCGCCGATGCGGACGATGGAGCCACCATCCCATTCACAGATGTTGAATCCAGCCGGAGCCCAGCCGACCAGAGCATTGCCGACCGCAATGCGCAGATCACGAAGGCCGCCATCGATCGCCGACTTCCCGCTGCGGTCAGAGAGATCCTTGACCGCGAATACAATCGCGAACCGGGTTGTCACATCCTGTGTGACGATCATGGTGCCGGTGGTATTCGCGCCGGCATCCTCCTTAAGCGGAACAACGAACCCGGCCGGTGCGACCCGGACACCACCCGCGATTGCCTGCTCAAGCTCGGCAGCACCAGCCAGTGATTTGAAGCCGACGGCCTGATCTTCCAGCCTGGTAACGATCGACTGCAGGGGCAGAATCTGAAACGCCATTTCAGAACCCGCTCATGTTGTTGCGATTGAAAACACGGGTTTGACTGCTGATTCGCACATCGAGCTGCGCTGTATCGGCTGCTGGCTCTGTAGCCTCGCCCCAGGTGGCTCTGCCTTCTCCGATGCGATCGAGCAGCGCGATCGCCGCCTTCACATCGTCTTTAACTGTATCCGGCTTATCCATGCCGCGATGGCTGTAGAGGTTGCCGATGGCCAGTGTGGCCGAAATGCTGGTGGCCAGTGCCGGTACCGGATTCATCGGCACGCTGTAGCGCATCGAGATCCTGGCATTGATCTCGGCATCGGCCTGAGCTATGGCCTCATCGATCACGACAGCGTCGGCAATACCATCACCATCATCATCCGAGAGCTGAATCAGATATTGCTCATCATGCTTCTTGATCAGATCTGCATACGTTGAATAAGCCACCGATGATTCCTCCTGTTATACGGCTCGCGCCATCGCCTGCGCCGCGCGATGTAGGCGAGCGTTGAACCACCGCCGGATCACGTAGCTGCGCACCAGGCTTATCAGCGTGAACCATGCCCCGATCCACAGGTTTGTGGTAAGCGGTACATGGATGCCGAACAGCGGGAAGATCGCAATCTGTGAGAGCAGGGCAACGCCGTAGCCAATGGCAATGTTCATCAGTGACTCAATCAGAGAGCCAAGTCTTGTCTGTTCCATTCGTTCCTCCGTTCGAGTCGCCGTATAACCCGGCGCTTCAGCCGACATCGGCGCTGACGCGCCTCCTCGGCTGAGCTTGTGCGTTAGTTTAGAGACGGGCGTGGCGCTGGCCCCGCCCGATCTCCATCAGCCCTTGATTGCAGCGGTTGATTCGACCTTCACGCCTGCGGCCTTCAGATCCTTGATCTGCGCTGCAGTCAGCTCCAGCTCATGGTGGCCTTTGCCAAGGTGGCCGATATCGCCGCCGAGACTGAGGCCATTGACCTGTGGAATAGTGATCTTCGATTTAGCCATGATTCATCCTCCCTTATGCGCCGGTCAGGTAATCGACAAGTTCAAGCCTGGCGGTACCTTTCCATGTGTTGGTTGCACCAGCGGTGTCGCGGTCATTGGTCAGCAGCACGTTGGCCGCCTCAAAGTTGCCTTCACCGACCACCAGCTTCAGCCCCTTCACGCCCAGCGGTGTGCCATCGATGCGCTTGAGGCCGGACATGGCCAGGCGGGCTGCCTTGTATGCGGCTGCATCAAGGGTGGCACGAGAGCCGTAGATCAGCTGCGGCAGGCCATAGCCGACTGCACCGCGCGCCTCGACGCCGAACAGGAACTTCTTCTGCATGAAGACATTCGGATGCGATGCATCGCTCATGCTCACGAAGGTGTAGGGCTTACGCTCCTGCAGGATCATCGGCTGCACGGGACGTGAATCGTCTACCAGAAACCACGGCTCACCGGCGCCGAGTGTGACAGGACGGTTGGCATAGGAGCCATCGGCATCATCAACACCGTTTACAGGGTGCGCCGTATTGAAGAAGGTCACGCCATCGAAGCCCTTGCCAGTCGTGAAGCCGGCAATCAGGGCAGGCCAGACCAGCTCGTCGGGATGACGGGCGCTGGCATCGCCAAGGTTGGACATCAGCGGGTTGTAGATGCCCAGCTGATCATCCTCGAAGTCGTTCCGATCAACGCCGACAGTCAGTTCGAAGTCTTCATTGGGCAGGAAATAGCCATGAGCCACCAGATTGTGAACGACCTTATCGCCCAGCCATTTGCGGATGCCGGGCAGTTCACCGAGCCACTTGTAGTCATTGGCCGAGGTGTTGCTCGGAACCTTCATGGCAACGGAGGTCCAGAACTGTTTCACTGCACTGAATGCATTCTGGAACAGCGTCTTAAAGCTGGTCTGCGCCGCCTGCAGCGTTTGCGCGTTGACCATGATGCCGCCGATACCGATCAGGCCGGCAGTGCCGATATCGAAGCCGATCGCTTCGCCGGCATAGGCGGGATCACCACCCAGCGTGGATGCCAGGGCACACACCAGAAAGGCGAACGACCAGGCGCTGATAGTTTTGATAGTTGATTTCATCGGTTCATATCCTCCGTTACTTGATTTCGACCCAGACACCGGATGCATCGATTTCGATGATCTTGCCTGCGACGATGGAATTGGTTGATGTCTTGGCGACGGTGCCGTCATCCTCGACCAGGGCATTGGTGAGCTCATCACCGGCAGCCAGTGCAGCGGTACCGCTGTTCTTAAAGCGGAATGTGCCACGTTTGACGGTGACCTTCAGGTCGCCGGCAGCGCCAGCAGCGTTATTCACCTGCGACTCGGCTCGGCCAAGCACCTTCAGGGCTGCTGTATCGGCAGCAGGAACGGCATTTCCGGCGGCATTAAGGGCTACCATCGATCCGGCATAGATAATGGTGGCAGCAGCCACCGGGGCGCTGACCAGAGCGCCATCGCGCTCGGGTGTGTTTGCATCTTTGGTTAAAGCCATCGGTTATACCTCCTGGGCCTGTTTTGTTTTGAGAAACTCATCCTGGGAAATACCCAGCTGTGAGCAGATCGCCAGCTCCTCTTCGGAGAGCGCCTGTGCGCCGGCTGTGGCCGGGGCCGGATCTTCGCCGAGCGGCACCACCTTCTGAGCATTGGCGCAGAAGTCGGCGAAACCCTGCGGGTCACGGCGGCAGTAGCCCTCGGCCCATGCCTTCGACTTCGGCGCAATCAGGCCAGCATCCAGGGCGGAGTTCACAGCCAGTTCAACACGATTGCTTTCTCGCTCGGTAGTGATGGTTTTCAGTTCGATGCGGAGGCGGTCGAACTCACCGCGCGGCACATAGCCGGTCAGATCCTGCTGGCTATTGGCCGCCAGCGTAGCGACATGCGATTCGAGATGTGACAGCAGATCGATCAGGTTGTTGTCATTGTTGGCCTGAGCATTGGCCTCTTCCGAGCCTTCCGAGCTGATTGCGGCACTCAGACGGGCAACCGCCTTCTCCAGCTCAGCCAGGATCTCTTCAGGGGTCGCAAGCTCGGGCAGGTTCAGCAGATATTTAATCCGCTCGAGTAGTTCAT
>MNWZ01000050.1 GCA_001871925.1 Zetaproteobacteria bacterium CG1_02_53_45 | reverse complement strand
TTACTTCTACTATGGTCACGGTCATCAAAAGATGAAAAAGATCAAATACTATATGGAAGAAAGTTTGCGGTTACATCTGAGGTATCGGCATAAGCTCAATAACCGAGGGGCAGCTTACACACGTTTTCCAAGGCGCTATATCTACGACCATCTTGGTCTATATAAAGTGCCTATAACTCCGGCGTGGAAGGTTGCGCAGGCCTTCGGGGTTAGGTCTACCTTTGTATCATCAAGTGCACTAGCTTTTAATTCGGACGGATTCACCGACAGCAACGTTTTCGAACAGCTCCAGCATATCTTCGTTTTTCATGCGGATACAGCCGTGCGAGGCGGGGGTGCCGATTTTGTCTTCTTCGTGGGTGCCGTGGATATAGATATAACGCGCATGCGTATCGACTTTGCCGCGCCGGTTTTTGCCGGTTTCGCTACCGGTCAGCCAGAGAATACGGGTGAGAATCCAGTCGCGCTTCGGGTCATCGGTTGCAGGATCATAAATGCAGAACGGTTCGCGCCCCCTGAATGCTGTGAGCAGCGGCTGACCCTCTCCGATCTTGTTGGCGATGCGGTGTTTGCCGAGCGGGGTTTGGAAGCTGCCTTCTCTGTTGCCGGTGCCTTTGGCGGCGGTGGAAACAGGGTAGGCATGCCAGACGCCGGTTTTGCGGCGGTGGTAGAGCATTTGCCCGGAAACGGAAACGACGATCATGGCGCCAGTGTAGCCCGAAGCGGTGCAGAGTTCACGATTGGCAATCGCTTTTCTCAAGTTGTCAGTGGCAGTCGTGACGTTAGAGTGCCAGACCTTAATGAATCGAATCATCGCCACATATCCATGAAAGACCGGCACGAACATATCCTCGCTGAGGTGGTGCGGGCCTATCTGAACACAGGCCTGCCTGTCGGCTCGCGCATGCTTGCCGATCAGGGCGAGCTGGGTCTTAGTTCTGCATCGATCCGCAATGTGATGGCGGAGCTGGAGCGAAAGGGCATGCTGGCTTCGCCACATACCTCGGCCGGGCGCATTCCGACCGATCACGGTCTGCGCTATTTTGTCGATACGCTGATGGCTGTTGATACAAACATGCTTGTACATCTGGCGCCGGCGGCCGGTGATCATTTTACCAATGCAAGTGAGCGCAACCGTATGCTCAAGCGAGCGACCGATGAGTTGGCCAGCCTGACTCATTTTGCCGGCATGGTCTGGGTGCGTGAGCAGGGGTTTAATTGCATCGACAGAATTGAGCTGGTGCCGGTGTCGTCCGAAAAGGTGCTGGTGGTAATCGTGACCGATTCGGGCGAAGTGCAGAACCGGCTGATTGCGCGCCCTGAAAAATGCAGTGATGTGCAGCTGTATCAGATTTCCCAACGTCTGAATGAGCTGCTCAGTGGCTGCAATCTAGAACAGGCACGCCTGCGCCTGCAGCATGAGATGGATTCGGATCGTCTGAAAATCCGTCATCTGCTTGAGGACTTGAAACGATGGGCCGATGCCCCCACAGAGGGTCAGACGGAAATGTTTGTCAGCGGCCAGCGCCAGCTGCTTGAGATGCCTGAATTCGCTGTGGTGGATACGATCCGCTCACTGATGACGGCAATCGAGGAGAAGGAGCAGCTGTTGCATCTGGTTGAACAGGTGGAGGCTGAGGAGAGCGGCGTCAAAGTGTTTATCGGCAGCGAACATGCGCTGGTGAACATGGAGCAGGTTTCGGTGGTGTTGTCGCGTTATCAGGGACCTTCGAATATTGTCGGAACACTCGGCGTGATCGGACCGAGGCGTATGCATTATGAGCGCGTCATGCCGATTGTGGATTGTACGGCCAGGTGGGTGAGCAGCATGCTCTCCGGCGGCCTGAAATAGAATCAAAGCCTCAAAAAGAATCGAAGCCAAATAGAATCAAAGTAATAAACAGAGTAGGAGCTTACATTGACTGAAAAGAAGAGTAAGGAAGCTGAAATCGTAGCCGACGAGGCCATTGAACTGGACGAGAACGGTGATGAAGTGACTGTGGAAACCGATCCGCTGGCTGCGGCACAAGCGGAAATCGCCGAGCTGAAAGACAAGCTGCTGCGCACCTTTGCCGAGATGGAAAACATGCGCAGGCGCACCCAGCGCGAAGTCGCCGATGCACACAAGTACGGTATTGAGAAGTTTGCTACCTCACTGCTGGATGTGGTGGATAACCTTGAGCGGGCGCTGGATACAGAACAGGGCAATGAAGCCGGTATCCGCGAAGGCGTGCAGCTTACACTTAACAGCTGGCACGACATGATGAAACGTTTTGAAGTCAAACGTATCGATGCCGTGGGCGAGATTTTTGATCCGCATCTGCATGAAGCGCTGACCCAGATGCCGAACGAAGCGCCGGAAGGCACGGTGATTGCCCAGCATGTCGCCGGTTACACGTTACACGGTCGCCTGATTCGTCCGGCCAGAGTGCTGGTTTCCAGCGGCCCGGCAGCCTGAATATAAAATTTTTCACCACAGAAGGGATGGCAAGACGGCATAGATATGCGGCAGACAGTCGTTATATGGGATTGTTTGTTTTTCCTTTGCGTCCTTTGCGTACTCTGCGGTGAAAAAAAATAATCCATGCAGGGGTTGAAAACGAAAAAAGCGCCCCCCATAAATAAATTCAAGAGCATTTAAAAGTTCAAGCAGGAGAACAAAAAACATGGCTAAAGTAATTGGAATAGATCTGGGCACTACCAACTCGTGTGTAGCTGTAATGGAAGGCGGCAAGGCGAAAGTGATCCCTAACTCGGAAGGTGATAACACCACACCGTCAATTGTGGCATTTGCCAATGGCGAGCGTCTGGTGGGTGCATCGGCCAAACGTCAGATGGTCACCAATCCGTCTAACACTTTTTATGCGGTTAAACGCCTGATCGGTCGTAAATTCGGCTCACCTGAAGCCAAACATCATCATGAGCTGGTTTCCTATCCGATCGTGGCTGCCGATAACGGCGATGCATGGTTAGAGGCCGACGGCAAGAAGATGAGCCCGCAGGAGATCTCCGCGATCACACTGCAGAAGATGAAAAAGACAGCCGAAGATTATCTGGGCGAAGAAGTCAAAGATGCGGTCATTACCGTACCGGCCTACTTCAACGACTCACAGCGTCAGGCAACCAAGGATGCGGGCGCTATTGCCGGTCTGAATGTGCTGCGTATTATCAATGAGCCGACTGCCTCTGCACTGGCTTACGGTCTGGACAAGACTGAAGAGAACCACCTGATCGCCGTATACGATCTGGGCGGCGGCACTTTCGACATCTCCGTGCTGGAGATCGGCGACGGCGTATTCGAAGTGAAAGCGACCAACGGCGATACCTTCCTCGGTGGTGAGGATTTCGATCAGGTACTGATCAAATATCTGGCTGCAGAATTCAAGAAAGAGCACGGCGTTGACCTGATGGCCGACAAGCTGGCTCTGCAGCGTCTGAAAGAGGCGGCGGAAAAGGCCAAGATGGAACTCTCCTCCAGCCAGCAGACGGAAGTGAACCTGCCGTTCATTACCGCTGATGCATCAGGCCCGAAACATCTGCTGATCAAACTCAGCCGTGCCAAGTTCGAAAGCCTGGTTGGTGATCTGGTTGAACGTTCACTCAAGCCTTGTGCCCAGGCATTGAAAGATGCCGGTGTCAAAGCAGGCGATATTCATGAAGTGGTACTGGTCGGTGGTATGACCCGTATGCCGCTGGTACAGCAGAAGGTGCAGGAATTCTTCGGCCGCGAACCGCACAAGGGTGTGAATCCGGATGAAGTGGTTGCCATCGGTGCTGCTATTCAGGGCGCTGTACTGACCGGTGATGTGACCGACGTACTGCTGCTCGACGTGACGCCACTCTCGCTCGGTATTGAAGTCGAAGGCGGTTTATTCAATCGCATCATCGAGAAGAACACCACCATCCCGACCAAGAAGAGCCAGACTTATACCACAGCGGCCGATAGCCAGACTGCGGTAACCATCAAGGTGGCGCAGGGCGATCGTGATATCTTCTCCGCCAACAAGCAGCTGGGTCTGTTTAATCTCGAAGGCATTGCGCCGGCACCACGCGGCATGCCTCAGATTGAAGTGACTTTCGATATCGATGCCAACGGCATTATGCATGTGCATGCCAAGGACAAGGGTACCGGCAAGGAAACCTCAATCCGCATCGAGTCCGGTTCCGGCCTGTCCAAGGAAGAGATCGAGCGCATGCAGAAGGATGCCGAGGCGCATGCTGATGAAGACAAAAAGCACAAAGAGCAGATCGAAACGAAGAACCGTGCCGATGCACTGGTCTACTCCACCGAGAAGTCACTGAAAGAACATGGTGACAAGGTTGATGAAGCCACACGTGAAGAGATCACGGCTGCTCTGGAAGAGCTGAAGAAGGCCATTGAAGGCGGCAACGCTGACAGCATCGCGGCGGCTGAAGCGAAGCTGTCTGAAAAGGCGCAGAAACTCGGTGAAGCGGTTTATCAGCATATGCAGGCGGAACAGGCACAGGCTGAAGGCGGTGAATCCCAGGATGCCGGTTCTTCATCATCAAACAAGAATGATGATGTGGTTGATGCCGAAGTCGTGGATGAGAACGATAAAAAATGAGGCGTAAAGCCTGAAGTGAGAGGAGCGGGGGGCTTTTGGCCTGCCGCTCCTTTTCACGTTAATAGAGATTGAACCGCAGAGGACGCAAAGTATCGCAAAGGAAAATCTGTGTATTGTCTGCGTGCGGGTTGATTCAATGTATCGGTAAAGCGATTCAGTGAGGCTCGGTAATAAATCGTAATAACTTTGCGAGCCTTTGCGTCCTTTGCGGTAAAAGTTTGAAGTCAGGGAGTGACAGTGTCGAATCGCGATTATTATGAAGTGCTGGGCGTGGCTAAAGATGCCGATGAAAATGCCATCAAACGGGCCTACCGCAAGCTGGCGATGAAATATCATCCGGACCGTAATCCGGGCGATGACAGTTCATCTGAAAAGTTCCGTGAAGTGACGGAAGCCTACGAAGTGCTGACCGATAGTGGCAAACGTGCGCGTTACGATCAGTACGGCCATGCCGGCGTGGATGAGCAGATGCAGGATTTCTGGGGTCGAGGCGGTGCGCAGGATTCGCATGCCTTCCGCGATTTCGGCGATATGTTCGGTGATGTGTTCGGCGACATGTTCGGTGGTCGCGGCGGTGCCCGCACTGCCCGTGGCGCCGACCTGCGCTATAATCTTACCCTGACGCTGGAAGAGGCTGCCAGTGGCCGCGAAGTTGAACTGAAAATTCCTAAACATGAATCATGCACCACCTGTAAGGGCAGCGGGGCCCGTCCGGGCTCCAATCCGGTACCCTGTAATACCTGTGGCGGCCATGGCCAGGTGCAGATGCAGCAGGGCTTCTTTGCCGTGCGTCGCACCTGCCCGACCTGTCAGGGTGCGGGTACGCGTATTGACTCGCCATGTCTGGATTGCGGTGGCGCCGGTCGTGTGAAAGTAACCAAGAAACTGAAAATCAAGGTGCCTGCCGGTGTGTATGACGGCGCTCAGGTGCGCGTCTCCGGTGAAGGTGAATCCGGCCAGCATGGCAGTCCTGCCGGCGATCTCTATGTGGTGATCGCGTTGAAGGCCCATTCTATTTTTGAACGGGAAGGCGCAGACCTCTACTGCACCATGCCGGTAACATTCCCGCAGGCGACACTGGGTGCTGAAGTGGATGCACCGACGCTGCACGGCAGGGTGAAGATCAAGATTCCGGCCGGTACTGAGGGTGGTCGTGTGTTCCGCCTGCGCGGCCATGGTGTGCCGGATGTGCGTGCCGGCAGCCAGAAGGGTGATCTGTATGTGCGCGTGCAGATTGCCGTGCCGAAGAAGATGAGCTCCAGGCAGGAGCAGCTGTTGCGTGAATTTGCCAATGAAGCCGGTGATGATGTTTATCCGGAACGCTCCTCCTTTCTGGGCAAGGTAAAGGATTTCTGGGGTGAGATTTCCAATGAGAACAAGCCATGAGTGAATTAAGAGTGATCGTTGTCGGTGCTTCCGGCCGTATGGGGCGCATGCTGGTGCGTGCGGTGACTGAAGCCAGAGGCACTGTGCTGGCCGGCGCAACCGAACGTGCCGGCTCCCCGTTTCTGGGTCGCGATGCAGGAGAGATGGCCGGTGTTGAAACACTTGGTGTGGCTCTGGTTGATGATATTCACAGCTGTGCCGATGCCGATGTGGTGATTGATTTTACAGCCCCCGCAGCAACCCTGCATCACGCGGCATTCGTGGCCGAACGCGGCATGGGCATGGTGATCGGCACAACCGGTTTTGATGCGGAGAAGTCGCAACAGTTAACGGATATTCTGGTTAACGCACCGGTCGTGATGGCGGCCAACTATTCGGTGGGTGTGAACCTGGCGCTGAGTCTGATTGAGCGCGCTGCGGCAGTGCTCGGTGAGGATTACGATGCCGAAATCTTTGAAGCCCATCACAAGCACAAGGTGGATGCTCCGAGCGGTACGGCTCTGGCTATGGGCAGGTCCCTGGCGGCCGGGCGCGGCGTTAATCTCGACGATGTGGCTGTCTACTCGCGTGAAGGGATTACCGGAGCCCGCAAGGCCGGCACTATCGGTTTTTCAGTTGTGCGCGGTGGCAATATTGTCGGCGAACATCAGGCGATGTTTATTGCCGATGAAGAGCGCATCGAGATCAACCACAATGCCTCGGATCGCATGGTCTTTGCCCGCGGTGCGGTGCGTGCAGCCAGATGGTTGTCGGATCAATCCGGCGGCTGGTATGACATGCAGGATGTCCTGAATCTGCGCGACTGATTGTTCTGTTTCGCATGATTTGAAAGCCCGGCAATCGCCGGGCTTTTTTTATGTTCATCACACATTGGCGGGAAACATCAACTTATGGCAACTGTTCAGCGTTATTCAAGTGAAAAAATCCAGCCACGAATTACACGAATGAACACGAATAAAAATCAGTGAATATTTCTGAAATCATTGCCTCAGGGTACTCATGCCGGTTTTACTATTTCATCTGACAGCTGATGTTTGTCATGGCGCTTAAAATGAAGGAATAGTCTTGTTATTCGTGGTTGTCGTCCCCCAGGGGAGCCTCTCTTGCTACGCAATTCACCTTCTGTGGATTCGTCCCCCAGGTGATACTCTTTACCTAATGGCTGGTTTTTCTATCACATCACAGTCGTCTTTTTCTAGCATTTCCGGACTTCCGCGAAGAACCTTTTTATAGGCTGCAAGTGTATGGTCGGGTCTGGGCGGGTGTGAATTATTACGTGGTGAGTGAAAATGATTGCGTAGTGTACGATCGTACACCATACTGCGCAGATGGTGAATAAAGATCCTTTTTATCTCGGAAGACTGCAGGACTATTACGCGCTGCACAGGCTGATTCCCTCTTATGCGGAGATCGCTACGCTGGTTGGCGTCAGCAAGCAGGGGGCGGTCAAGTTTATCGACCGCATGATCTTTGCCGGTTATATCAGCAAGGCCCCCAGCGGTCGTTTAAGTCCCGCCAATATGTTTTTTGCCCGTCCGCATGTGGGCTTCGCTCCGGCCGGTTTTGCAAGTCCGGCGACCGAAATTCTCGGTGATGCGATTACCATTGATGATTATCTGGTTGAACACCCCTCCAGTACGGTACTCGTTGGTGTGCAGGGTGATTCCATGATCAATGCCGGTATTCATGACGGCGACTTCCTGATTGTCGAGCGCAACACCAATCCGAATCTTGGCAAGATTGTCGTGGCCATTGTTGATGGCGATTTCACTATCAAATATCTGCGCAGCGGCAGCAGGGGCATGTATCTGGAGCCCGCCAATCCCGATTATCCCGATATTTACCCGGAAGAGTCGCTTGATATCTATGGCGAAGTTGTCGGCCAGTTCCGTAAGTTTTAATTTTTTGAGAATGGTTTGAACCGCGAAGGACGCAAAGTTTCGCAAAGGAAAACCTGATCAACATGAAGAGCACCGCATCAACCATCTCTATGCTTACCGTATTCATCACGTCATCTATCCCTGTTTTTTTACCTTTGCGAAACTTTGCGTACTCTGCGGTGAATCACCTTTATGAAAATGACCAGTGACTGGGCCAATGCGATTGGACATGTGGATTGCGACGCTTTTTACGCCTCCTGCGAGGCGGTGCGCCATCCGGAGCTGACAGGCAGGCCGATCTGTGTGCTCTCCAGCCAGAATGCCATTGTCGTAGCCAAATCCTATGCAGCCAAGGCGCTTGGCGTCACCACCGGCATGCCGGTATGGGAAGCCAGAAAGCTGGCGCCACAGGCGGCTTTTCTGGCTGCCGACTTTCGCTATTACGGCCAGATGTCCGACAAACTGTTTTCCATACTGCGGCGCTATAGTCCCGACATCGAAATATACTCGATTGATGAGGCATTCATGGATATGAACGGCATCCGCATGCTGTGGCGTAAATCATTTCAGCAACTGGCTGATGATATCCGCCGGACGGTTGATCGCGAAACAGGGATTACTGTGTCCGTCGGTATCAGTAATACGCGTACGCTGGCCAAAATGGCTTCCGAATCGAACAAGCCGAATGGCACGACTATCCTGCCCGGTAAACACATCGCCCGATTTCTGTCTGAACTGCCGGTGGCCGCGATTCCGGGCATCGGACGCAATCGGGCTGCACTGCTGTATAAATTCAAAATCCATACGGCGTTGCAGTTTGCCCAGGTCGAAGACGGCTTGATGCAGCGCTTGCTCGGACGCCATGGTCTGCTGTTAAAACAGGAGTTGTCGGGGCGAACGGTGTTGCCGCTGCAGCTTAATCCGCAGCTGCCGAAGAGTGTTGCCAGAACCGCTTCGATGGGAGGGCTGAGTCAGGATGCAGAGATAATCACGGCACACCTGAGTTACCATGCCATGCGTCTGGTATCGGATCTGGTGGCCAAACATCTGCTGACCCGTCATCTGCATGTATTTCTGACCCTTGCCAGCTTTGAACGCTGTGGCACCGATATCAGGCTTGATCTGTCGACCAATAGTCTGAAACGGATTACGACGGTGGTGAAAGCCGGTTTTCTGGCGCTCTACAGGGCTGGAGAGCAGTACCGTGGTTGCGGCATTGTGGCGACCCATATCAGCAAGGAAGCTTCGTCTACCGGCGACCTGTTCGGGTTTTCGCGTGAGGACAGTCGTCAGGCCGGGTTGATGCTGGCGGTGAATCGCATCAATAAAAAATATGGCGAACGCACCGTATTACTCGCATCCGTTCAGCGTATCAAAACAAAGCAGCACTTGCCGCGGTTTCATTATCCGTTACTGATTGCGCGTTGAGCTGCAGTTCGCGCCTCCTGATTGAACGTGCTATAAACAAGTGAATGTTAAGGAGGTTGTTATGAGAACTAAAATAATTTCAATATTGCTGTTCTGCCTTTTTACTCTGGGAATGGAGATGGTTACTGCCGGGATGGCTGAAGCTGGGCTCGGTTCGGTAACATATAAGGTGGTGCGCAGTGATGGAAGTACACTCACTGCCGCTGAAAAAATGAGTTCAATGGCGGCAGCATCAGCTTTTTCGATACCATTGATGAACCGAACAGGGTGGTTCAATGGATAGAGGAGACCGGCGGGCATGATGCCTATCAGGAAGGGTGGTCTCGCCTGTATCTGGACTGGCCGGTGCGGATCAGATCCATCGTGTTGCACAAGGCCAGTGTGGAAGATAAATCGATTAAAGAGGGCTGGATCAGGCTTGAAGTGCAGCCGGTCAAGGGGAAGTGGGTCAGCGTCTTTGAACGATCCGGTAAGGATGTAAGGCAATCCGTCGCCATAAGCGAGGCGTTGAGGTCAGTTGGCCCGATTAAAGGGGTACGTATCCTGTTCAGGTCGCCGGACCGGATTGTGATCGGCCCCATCGATATCAATTTGTAACGGAACTGATAACAGGGGTGAATGTTCAACTGCCGGCTTTACGTCGGCAGTGTGTAAGATAGGTGCAGCTTAAAGTTTTGGCGCTTCACGAAGTTGTGTGGGTAGCGCGCGTCAAAGCTGCCTGATTGGATTCCGGATATAGATCCAACGCCCCCAAGTGAAAGTAGATCGCATTGCGAAACCGTTCTCTGTTTCGAAAGCCATTACTGCGAGATTTCAGCTTTTGAATTCTACTATTCATGCTCTCTGATTTTCCGTTACTGGCACTCAGTACAATGGCGTTAATAATTCCCCAAAGATGCTTGCGAATGGTCCTGGCCAACTTGACCATGGCGGTCAAGCGACTGCGAGACATCCAGCCCAGTAACTTCTTCCAACCCTTTTCTGCCCAGGTTCGACTGATGTAATTCCAAAGTGTAGAAGCATATTCCTTGATGGCCCATGCGCGTGCGGTTTTGATGGCGACAGCTCGCAATGCTTTGAAGTCCGGCCAATGCTTGCGAGAGACATCGCCCAAGTGCCGTAACCAGTTATACCGACTTCTTGCCATGCAGTGATCCCCATCGGCAAGCAGTGTTTTATTTTCAGCCCTGCGAACCTGGTCGACGCAGTCATTGAACATTTTGGCAACATGAAAACGGTCAAAGGCAATCTTTTTGTCGGCATCAGGAACGTGTTTCCTTGTCGCATTGATAAACGCAGGCCACATATCCATGGATACTGAGGCAACGGCTGCTTTTTGCTTGTCGGTTATCGATTTATAAAAGCCATCCAGGCTTGTTGTTTTACGATCATCAGCCAGATACAGGACGCGATTGTGTTCGAGGTCGCTCACGACAGTGATGTACTCATGCCTCTTCTGGAAGGATACCTCATCTACGCCAATATGCTTGAACAATACCGTATCATCACGTCTGGCAAGGCCTCGTTTGACCGCCCGCTGCATGATGCCGTCAACCGCACTCCAGCCCAGCCCCATAAGCTCTGCTACAGCCTTGATATTAGCCTCCTTGAGCCAGTCGATGACAAGCCCTTCAAACAGAGCCGTGAAACCAGACCCCGGCTCTGCCCATGGTACGGAAATTTGGCGTACGCCATGCTCGGAGCACTTAACGCGTGGGATCTCCGCTACCAATATTGTCTTGAACTGACAGGTATCCAGGTGCCGCCACTCTTTGCGGCGATGGTCATAGCAAGAGCAAACCTTGTGGCACTGTGGACAGGCCAAATGTCGTGCTGACTTTTGCTGAATGTAAACTCGAACTTCTTGCTCTGCTGGATTCAATTCGACATCAAAAACCTGCCAAGGGTCATCAATGCCAAGTATCTGTTGGTATAAATGCTTGTCTCTCATCAGCTAAATATAGCTGATTCTTAGGTTTTACCCACACAACTTCGTGAAGCGCCAAAGTTTTGAGTATGTGTTTCTGAATGCATCCATTGCTAAACAGTGACGTCCGGCGCTGCGGGGAAGCAGGAAATAGCTGCCTTGTAAGTAGGCAGTTTTAATTGTGAATGCAACAAAACCGGTTGAATGGAAGCTTGCTATTTCGACTCCTTTTCGCTAGAAAGCGCGCCCACTCGAAAGAGTGGAATTCGCACACTGTCCAAACCAATTGTGCCCGTAAGGGTGGTGGACGGTGGAGGGAAAAAAACAATCGGAGGACTTCAATGTCTCAATTTACTATGAAACAGCTGCTCGAAGCAGGTGTTCACTTTGGTCACCAGACCCGTCGCTGGAACCCGAAAATGGCTCCATATATTTTCGGTCAGCGTAATGGCATCCATATTATCGATCTGCAGAAAACACTGCGTATGGCTAACGAAAGTTATTCATTCATGCAGGCTCTGGCAGCAGCCGGCGGTCGCGTCCTGTTCGTCGGCACCAAGCGTCAGGCTCGCGAAGCTGTAAAGGAAGAGTCAGCACGTGCAGGCCAGTTCTTTGTTAATCACCGCTGGTTGGGCGGCACACTGACCAACTTCACCACCGTTCAGCAGTCTGTTCGCAAGATGAAAGATCTGCAGCGCCAGAAAGAAGAAGGCGTGTTTGAACTGCTGACCAAGAAAGAAGCACTGCAGCTGCAGCGTGAACTGGACAAGCTTGAGCGCTCTCTGGGCGGTATCAAGGACATGGTCGAGCTACCTGACTGCCTGTTCGTTGTTGACGTTCGTAAAGAAGAACTGGCTGTAAAAGAAGCACAGAAGCTGGGTATCCCGGTTGTTGCTGTTGTAGATACCAACTGCAGTCCTGCAGGTATTGATTACATCATTCCAGGTAACGATGACGCGATTCGCGCTGTTCGCCTGTTCTGCAGCAAGATTGCCGATGCACTGCTCGAAGGCAGTGAGTCATGGCACCTGGAAAACGCTGAAGACGGCGCTGACCTTGTGGAAGCTATGACTATGGCTACTGAAGAAGTTGCTGAAGACGCAGCGTCTGAAGCTTAATTACTAAAAGATACGAGGATTATTATACAATGGCTATTACCGCTGCAGATGTAAAAAAGCTGCGTGAAATCAGTGGCGCAGGTATGATGGACTGCAAAAAAGCATTGAACGAAACCGATGGTGACATCGATGCTGCAGTCGATTTTCTGCGCAAGAAAGGCTTGTCTGCCGCTTCCAAAAAAGCTGGCCGTATTGCTGCTGAGGGCGTTGTGCTTGCAATTTCCGAAGGCAATGTGGGTGTGGTGCTGGAAGTAAATGCCGAGACCGACTTCGTTAGTAAAAATGACCAGTTTGTCGGTTTTGTGAATGCTGTTGCCAAGCTGATTCTGGAACAGAAACCAGCTGATCTGGCTGCACTGCTGGCGACAGACTTTGATGGTGAACTTACTGTCGAACAGGCTCTGTCACAGCTGATCGCAACTATTGGTGAAAACATGAGTATCCGCCGCTTTGAACGTGTTGAAGTAAACGGTACTGCAGCTGCATATGTTCATGGTATCGGCAAGATCGGTGTGCTGCTTGGCATCGAAGGTGATGTTGATGCGGGGCTTGCCCGTGGTGTTGCCATGCATGTTGCAGCAGCAAATCCGCTGTTTATCTCCCGTGACGCTGTTGATGCAGAGTCTGTTGAACGTGAGCGCGCAGTATTGTCCGAACGTGCGATTGCCAGTGGCAAGCCGGCAGCGATTGTGGATAAAATCGTTGAAGGTCAGCTGAACAAATTCTATTCCGACATCTGTCTGCTGGAGCAGGATTTTGTGATGGATACCGACCAGAAGGTCGGCAAGGCATTGGGTAAAGCCAACGTCGTATCCATGGCGCGTTTTGCACTCGGTGAAGGCATTGAGAAGAAAGAAGAAGACTTCGCTGCAGAAGTAGCTGCACAGCTTCAGGGCAGTTGATCTCTGATGAGTGATTCAAGCCGCGAGAGTCTTGAGCAGCGCCCATACAAACGGGTGCTGCTTAAGCTCTCCGGTGAAGTCCTGATGGGTCAGACTGCCTTTGGTATTGATTCTGAAACCATAAACCGACTGGCTAAAGAGCTGATCGAAGTACAGTCATCCGGAGTGGAGCTGGCCATTGTGATTGGTGGCGGCAATATCTTCCGCGGCATGAGCGGTACAGCATCGGGTATGGATCGTGCCAGTGCCGATTACATGGGTATGCTGGCAACCATGATGAACTCCATTGCGTTGCAGGATGCCATTGAACGTCACGGTGCTACGGTACGTGTGATTTCCGCCCTGCATATTCGTGAGGTGGCCGAGCCTTATATCCGCCGTCGCGCAGTACGGCATCTGGAAAAGGGCCGCATTCTTATTTTTGCGGCCGGAACCGGGAATCCCTATTTTACAACGGATACAGCAGCAAGCCTGCGTGCCATGGAAATTCAGGCTGATGCGGTACTCAAAGGTACCAAGGTGGACGGTGTTTATACATCCGATCCTGCCAAGAATCCGGACGCTGTACGTTATGATACACTGACATTTACCGAAGCCCTGACCAAACGCCTCGGTGTGATGGATGCGACTGCCATGTCCCTGTGTCGCGACAATCAGATGCCGATCGTGGTGTTTGATGTGACTACGCCGGGACAGATGCTTAAAGCAGTATCCGGTGAACCTGTCGGTACACTGGTTCAGGAGGGGTAAGCATGTTTAAAGATATGGAATCCAGAATGGAGAAATCCATTGCGTCACTGAAATCCGAGTTGGCCACAATCCGTACAGGGCGAGCCAATGCTGCACTGCTGGATCATGTCAGAATCTCTTATTACGGTTCGGAAGTGCCTGTTTCCCAGATTGGCAGTATTTCGGTTCCTGAGCCGCGTATGTTGGTTATTGCACCGTGGGAAAAAACCATTATTGCTGATCTGGAAAAGGCTATCCTTAAATCCGATCTGGGTCTGAACCCCTCCAACGATGGCGCAGTGGTACGCATCATATTGCCCGAGTTGACGGAGGATCGTCGCCGGGATCTGGTCAAACAGGTCAAAACTGTTGGCGAGAAGGCTAAAGTATCGGTGCGCAATATTCGCCGTGATGCCAATGATGCTGTGAAAAAACAGGTTAAAGATGAAGCCCTGCCGGAAGACGAGAGCAAACGTCTGCAGGATCATATTCAGAAAATCACCGATCGGTTTATTGCCGAGGTTGATAAAGTTGTCGAGCATAAAGAAAGCGATATCCTGACTGTTTGATGTCGCCATCCACACCGATGGATCAATCTCATACTCTTCCCTGCCATGTCGGCATTATCATGGATGGCAATGGTCGCTGGGCCAAAGCCCGTGGCAAGGGACGCCTGGAAGGTCATAAGCAGGGCGCTGAAGTCGCGCGCAATGTGGTGGCGTGGGCCAAAGATCTCGGTATTCGCCAGCTCTCCCTTTATGCCTTTTCTACTGAAAACTGGGATCGCCCCAAGCTGGAAGTGCGCGGCCTGATGAGCCTGCTTTCCATCCTGTTGCCGAAAACATTGCCGGAAATGATGAAAAACGGTGTTCGTTTCCGTGTGCTGGGAGATATTTCGCCGCTGCCCGGCTCAGCCCGCAGGGCGGTTGAGAAAGCCATGCAGCAGACTGAAGCCAATACAGGTATCGATCTGATTCTCTGTTTGAACTATGGCGGTCAGCAGGAAATTCTGGCTGCTGCACGCAAGGCATGTGAGTGGGTTCAGTTGCAGGGTGATAACCAGTCAGCCTGGGCATCACTGACGCCTGAGCGTTTCCGATCCATGATGTGGCGCCACGATACCGCACCGCTGGATCTGTTAATCCGCACAGGTGGCGAGCAGCGTATTTCCAACTTCCATCTCTGGGATGCTGCATATGCTGAACTCTATTTCACAGACAGATACTGGCCTGATTTTTCCAGGCAGGACCTGCAGGATGCTTTAACCGATTACGCATCCCGTGAGCGGCGTTACGGATTGACCAGCGAGCAGGTCAGCTGATGGGTGAACTCTCCAAACGAATTATTACAGCATCCATCCTGTTTGTGCTGGTCTGGGTCTGGTATTTTCATCTGCCTTCTCCCTGGTTTGAGTCTGTTCTGGCAATTATAGGCCTGGTTGCCAGTTGCGAAGTTGTGTTGATGATGAAACTGCGCCAACCGCTTGTTTATATGCTTTCAGCAGCTGCGATGTGGGGACTGTTCGCCTGGTCTGCCGATATCACATGGTTGCTGCTCGGTGGTTTTGTCTGGTTCTTCTCTTTTGTACTGCTTTCGCGTCAGCAACAGGTGTCGTTTGCTGATTTTTTTGCCGCCATCTGGCTGTTGTCCTGGGTCTATGTGTTTGCTCTGGCGATTGCCGAAACCCATGTAACAGTTTTGGGCCAGTCGTTGATTATCGGTACCTGCCTGGCCGTTTGGGCCTCAGATATAGCCGCTTATTTTGTTGGAAAACAGTGGGGTAAAAGCAAGCTTTGCCCCGCTATCAGTCCGGCTAAGTCCATCGAAGGCTTGCTGGGGGCATTGCTGTTTGCCGTGCCCGTTGCGGTGATTTGCTGGACGATCTGGGCTGTATTGCCGGTCGGACTGGCACTGCTGCTGGCGCTGGTGACGGTGATTGCCGGTGTGCTGGGTGATTTGTCCGAGTCAGCCGTCAAGCGGCTGGCAGGTGCCAAGGACAGCGGTTCGTGGTTGCCAGGCCATGGTGGCATCCTTGACCGCATTGATGCCATTATCATGGCTGTGCCGGTAACCTGGCTGTTGTGGGGTTTGATTTGATGCGAATGACAGTGTTGGGAGCTACCGGATCGATTGGTTGTAGTACGGCCGATGTGATGCAGCGGCATCCGGATAAATTTTCAGCCTTTGCCCTGGTAGGACACCGCAATGATGACAAGATGCTGGAGTTGGCCAACCGCTTGCACCCACAATGGGTGGTGATGACCGACAGTGCTGCGGCTATGCGGTTGCAGGGTAAATTGCCGGCAGGTACGCGCCTGGAAAGCGGTATGGAGGCGGCTATTGAGCTCTCTGCAGCAGCTGAAACAGATATGGTCATGGCTGCCATGGTCGGTTCGGCAGGTTTGCCGGCAACGCTGTCAGCAGTCAGGGCCGGTAAGCGGGTGGGGTTGGCTAATAAAGAGTGCCTGGTTACAGCCGGTAAAATTTTTATGCAGGCAGCCAGGGAATCGGGCGCAGAGGTTGTGCCGGTAGACTCTGAACATGCCGCTGTACACCAGTGCATGCATGGGCATGACTACGATTCAATCAGACAGGTGATTCTTACTGCATCCGGTGGGCCGTTCCGGGACCGCGATCCGTCAACACTGCATGCTGTGACACCGGAAGAGGCTGTAGCGCACCCGAACTGGGACATGGGGGCCAAGATCAGTGTGGATTCAGCTACCATGATGAACAAGGCGCTGGAGCTGATTGAGGCGCGCTGGCTGTTCGGTCTTACGCCAGAAAAACTTTCTGCTGTGATTCATCCGGAAAGTATTGTGCATGCTATGGTGGAATACAGTGACGGTTCGGTGCTGGCGCAACTGGCTATGCCGGATATGCGTATGCCGATTGCCTATGCCATGCAGTCCGAGCCGAGGCTGGACAGTGGCATTGCCTGGCTGGATCTTGCCAAAACAGGTTCATTGAATTTTCAGGCTGTGAATGTCGAACGCTTCCCGGCCATGGCTCTCGTGCAGCATGTTATGCGAGGCGAAGATTCTCTTTCCATCGCACTGAACGCTGCCAATGAAGTGGCAAATGCTGCTTTCAGGCAGAGAATAATTCGTTTTACCGATATTGTCAGTACGGTAGAGAAGGTGCTCTCTCACGTGGATAATGTCCCCGTGGGTACACTCGATGAAGTATGGTTGCATGACGAGCAGGCCAGAAGGCTGGCAAACGAGGTGATTTCAGCATGACTGAAATATTACATACGACACTGGCATTCATCGTGGCTATTGCGCTACTGATTGCGGTGCATGAGTACGGCCACTTTTCAGTTGCCCGCAGACTGGGTATCAAGGTTGAGAAGTTTTCTATCGGCTTTGGCCCGGCACTGTTTTCATGGCGCAGTCAGGATGGTGAGGTGTTGTATGTGATTGCCGCCATTCCTCTCGGCGGATATGTGAAAATGCTGGGCGAGAATCCTGAAGAGCAGGAAGATAACGTCCAGTCGACGCTCTCCGAAGCAGACAGAAAGCGGGCATTCAACCTGCAACCGGTGTGGAAGCGTGCTGCAGTCGCTGCGGCAGGGCCGGCCTTTAATTTCGTTTTTGCTGTTTTTGCCTACATGGTGGTTGCCTGGTTGGGGCAGGCTGTATTGCCAACGGTTATCGGCCATGTGGCACCGGCATCTGTTGCCGAGATGTCCGGTCTGCAGATAGGTGACCGTATTGTTGCCGTACAGGGTCGTGAAGTGCACTCCTGGCAGCAAATGGAAGAGCTGTTGAAACAACGGGTCGGAGGTCAGGCTGAACTCACACTCAACCGTGATGACAAGGCTATTGATTTAACACTCGGGCTGCCGCAGCAGGAGAAAGGCCCCTTGCTGATGGATGTGGCCGGACAGGTACTCGGCTTCACCCCCGGCTTACTGGTGAGTGTGGAAGATGTGGTTGAATCCTCGCCGGCTAATCAGGCAGGCCTGCTTAAGGGTGATGTCATTCAGCAGATCAACGGTAGAACTGTCAGTAACGTCAATCAGTTTATTGATCAGGTCAAGGATCATGCCGACAGGGTTGTGAAAATTGTTGTGAAGCGGGAACAGACTTTACTGGAGCTCGATGTTATTCCCGTGGTGGACCAGAATCAGCAGGGCAGGATAGGTGTAAAACTTTCAAGTCGGGCGGCAAACGGTACTGAATTGTACAGGATGGGCGTCTGGGATGGCGTGCAGTACGGTTTTGTCCGCACGTGGGAGATGACGACACTGACCCTGGGTGTGTTCGCTAAAATGGTGACATCGGCTATATCACCGGATAATCTCGGTGGCCCAATTGCCATTGCGCAATTGGCAGGAAAAACAGCAGAAATGGGGCTGGTTTATTTCCTCAGTTTTCTGGCTTTGATTTCAGTGAATCTCGGCGTATTAAACCTGTTGCCAATTCCGGTGCTTGATGGCGGACTTCTGGTTTATCTGGGGTTGGAGAAGTTGCGGGGAAAAGCGCTTTCACCGAGGTTTCTGGAAATTACACAGTTCATGGGTCTGGCATTGATTGTGACGCTGATGGTTTATGCGTTTTATAATGACCTGTCTCGATTATTCAGGGGATAAGATGGTTGGCTCGTTAAAGTATTGGATTATTACTTGTGGGATCCTGTTGGCAGGATTGTTGTCGATTACTGCTGCTTCAGCCGCAGAAGAGAATCAGGACGTTTCATCCCGGATTCTTTCTATTGAAGTGGAAGGCAATCGCTATGCCGAAAAGGAAACGATACTGGCTAAAATGGGCGTCAAGGTTGGCGACATTCTGAACCGGCGTCAGTTAAGCAAGGATGTTCGCACACTGCATCAGACAGACTTCTTTTCCGATGTCAGATTTACCGGAACGAGAACCAGTCGGGGCATACATCTGGTCTGCCATGTCAAAGAGTATCCTGTCATCGCCAGTGTGGAGATTGAGGGCAACGACGAGCATAAGACCAAGGACCTGCAGTTGCGCATGAGTCTGAAGCCCGGTCGGATTTTCAACCCACATAATCAGGAGTCAGACCGGAATACCCTGCTTAAAGGTTACCTGAAAGACGGATTTTATCAGGTTACAGTAGACTACTTCGCAACACCGAGAGCTGATGGCCGGGTAGACCTGCTGGTGAAAATCAATGAAGGCCAGGTCACGCACATCAGTCGTATTCGTTTTATAGGCAACAAGGTCTTCAGCAGTAATACACTGCGTAACGAGATTTTATCCAGGCAGATGGATCTGCCTTCATGGATCTCGGATAAAGATGTGTTCGATCAGAATCGATTTGCAGCTGATGCCCAGTTGTTGCAGCAGTATTATCTGAACAACGGTTATATTGATATGCAGATCGAGTCTGTGCATCTGGCCATGTCTTCGGATAAAAAGAGTTTTGATCTCTCTTTCAGTATTCACGAAGGGGAGCAGTACACCGTATCGAGCACAGATGTGCAGGGTGATATGGTTCCTGACAAGGAGACCCTGAAGGCGCTGATTACTCTGAAAGATAATAGCATATATTCGTTGGCGACGATGAGAGACAGTCTGGATGCTATTACTGCCAGAGTTGGTGATGAAGGTTATGCCTTTGCCTCTGTGACACCTCTGATGAATCGTAATACAGATGACAGGACTGTTGCTGTTTCATTCGATGTTGAAAAGGGTGACGAGGTCTATGTGGAGCGCATAGAAATTTCGGGCAACGTAAAAACTGAAGATCAGGTGGTCCGCAGGGAGTTGAGACAGTCTGAAGGGGCCCGCTATTCAGGTACTCAGCTTGATCGAAGTAAAAAAGATCTCAGGCGTGCCCCTTATGTAGAGGATGTCAGGGTGTCGCTGCAAAAAGCTGCATCCGCTGACAAAGTGAATATGATGGTCGATCTGACCGAGAAAAAAACGGGTTCCATTTCCGGCGGTATTGGCTATTCACAGGTTGAACAGGTGACGTTCCAGGCAAAGATTTCTGAAAACAACCTGTTTGGTAAGGGCTATCAGGCCAACCTTAATGGTACCTACGGTAAGGTCACCCAGAATATCACAAGTAGTTTGACTGACCCCTATTTTATGGGGATGAATATGAGCGCGACGGTGAACGGCTTCAAGAACAAGACCGATCCTATATCTACATCCAACTATCAGATGAACAGTGTCGGTGGCGGGCTGGGTTTTGGTATTCCAATTTTCGATGAATTCAGCTACAGCGCATCGTATCAGTATAACAGCACAGATTTAACGTTGATTATACCGACAACATCGCTGTTTACTTTATCCCAGATTGGCAAGCAAACCACCGGAGAATTGACTCAGAGTTTGACGTGGGACAGCAGAGATACGTTAATGGCTGCTGCGGAAGGGCAGATGCACCAGCTTCGTTTTGGTGTGGCGGGTCTGGGCGGAAAAAATAAATTTTATGACGCTTCATTCTCCAGTAAGGTTTACTTTCCGTTAAATGAGAAAAAGAACATTGTACTGAATCCGGGCTTTGAAGTGGGTTATATCCGGGGTTATGGCAACAAAGATGTGCCACTCTATCGACGTTACTCTCTAGGTGGTTCCGGAAGTGTGCGCGGCTTTGATTCCATGGGAATATCCATACGCGATCCGATCACATTGGAGCCCGTCGGAGGTGACAAAAAGTTCACTGCTTCGTTGAATCTGTTTTTTCCATTACCATTTGTCGCCACATCCGGGGTGCGTGGCGTAGCTTTTGTCGATGCGGGTACGGTGTGGGGCAGCGTTACAGCCACAGTTGCCGGGAATACTTTGAACGTAACCGAACCATTCTCTTTAACACGCATGCGTTCTTCGGCAGGATTGGGCGTTGAATGGATGTCCCCGGTTGGACCTATCGGTCTGATCTGGGCGCTGCCTATTCGAAGCGTGAAAGGTGATTTGCAACGCAGTTTAGAAGTGATGCTGGGCGGGGCATTTTAGAAAAGTCCGGATAGGTGAGCCTATGCGCTTATTCGGTTTCGCAAAGGTAGTATTTTTTTAGCTTTGCATACAAAATCAGGCACTTGATTTTGGTTGCTCATGTTAGAGTGGCGCAGAAGCACTGAATCAATCAGCGCTTCTTTGAATTTGAATAGAAATAGCAAGGAGTTCCTCAATGCAGAAAAGGATTCATGTTCGATCAATCATTGCAACGCTTGGCGCGATGATGATTTGTGGTGTAACAGTGGCTCATGCCGCAGAGATGAAATTCGGTTATGTTGATATGAAAAGTGCTGTGGAAAACACAGCCGATTACCAACAGGGCATGAAACGTCTGAAAAGTCTGCAGGATCAGAAAGTGAAAGAACTTCAGGCTCTGGGTGAGAAAATCAGCAGCGCTGAAAAAGACCTGCTGGGACAGTCCATGGCGATGTCTCAGGATCGTTTGGCGGAAAGGCAGCAGGAGTTGAAATCCTTGCGTACAGACTTCCAGCGCAAACAGCAGGATGCTCAGGAAGCCTTGGGTGCTGAAAAGAATCGTCTGGATATCAGTATCGGATCCAAGTTTGAAAAGGTCATCACCAGTTATGGGAAACAGGGTAAATATGACATGATCATGCCCAGGCCAATGTTTCTCTATGTTGATCCGAAGCATGATATCACAGCAGACATCACCAAGCTTCTGGACGCTCAGAAGTAAGCGTCAGGTACTATTGTGAAATCCGTATCTCTTCATGCCATTGCCGAATATGTCGGCGGTACTGTTGAAGGGTTTGATGGTGATGCGAATCAACTGCTTATTAAAGGTGTAAACACGCTTGATTGTGCTGGTGCAGAGGAGATTTCCTTTCTGGCCAACAAGCGCTACAGCGGAGCGGTAGCCGAAACTGCTGCCGCTGTAGTACTGATGTCGGCAGATGATGCCAATCATATCCAGCGCTGTGTTATCCGGGTACAGGATCCGTATCTGGCTTTTGCCCAAATTCAACGCTTGTTTCACCCCGAACTGCAGAGCAGTGGTAACAGACATGACTCGGCTGTTATTCATGCAACAGCTAACCTTGCTGATGATGTAGATGTCGGGGCCAATGCCGTGATCGGTGAACAGGTCAGCATTGGCGAAGGCTGCAGAATCGGTGCAGGCTGCATTATCGGTGATCGCGTCACGATCGGTAAGGGTTGCCTGCTACATGCAAAAGCTGTTGTTGCTCATGACTGTGTGCTGGGTAATGAGGTGTACCTGCAATCCGGAGCGGTGATCGGTTCGGATGGCTTCGGTTACGCCTGGAGTGGGCAAAAGCATTTGAAGATTCCTCAGGTTGGCCGCGTTATCCTCGAAGATGATGTTGAAATTGGCGCCAATACCTGTATCGATCGCGGCGCTATCGGTGATACCGTCATCGGGCGTGGCGTCAAACTTGATAACCAGATTCAGGTTGCCCACAATGTCCGTATCGGTGCGTATTCAGTTATGGCCAGTCAGGTTGGCATTTCAGGTTCGACTGTTATCGGTAAAGGCTGCCAGTTCGGTGGTCAGGCCGGTTTGGCCGGTCATCTGAATGTTGGTGATGGTGTGAAGCTTGCCGCCAAAAGCGGTGTGATATCTGACCTTGAAGCAGGAGGCACCTATGCCGGTGTACCGGCTATGCCGCACCGTATGTGGTTGAAAGTTTCGGCTTTGACGATGAAGTTGCCAGAGATCTGGAAAGCACTGCGCGAGCGTTAACACAATACTAAAGATATAACATCAGGGGAGAATCAAATGCCGGAATTAAATATTGATCAGATTATGGAGTTCTTGCCACATCGTTATCCATTTCTGCTGATTGACCGGATCCTTGATTTCGAGAAAGAAAAATCGATTCGGGCACTGAAGAATGTGACCATCAATGAGCCGCAGTTTACCGGCCACTTTCCAAACCATCCGGTGATGCCGGGTGTGCTGCTGGTTGAGGCCATGGCACAGGCCGGCGGCATGCTTGCCTTCCAGTCCGTTGAGGATGATCGTGAGTATCTGGTCTATTTTACCGGCATTGATGGCGTGCGTTTCCGCAAGCCTGTTCGTCCGGGCGATCAGGTTATTTTTGAGCTTACCTGCCTGCGTCGCCGTGGCATGATGTGGAAGCTGCAGGGTCAGGCGTATGTTGACGGCAAACTTGTCTGTGAAGGCATTCTGATGGCAACCCTGGTGCCGCAAGAAGCCGCATGAGTACGCTTATCCATCCCACAGCCATTATTGATAGTGAGGCGGAGATCGGCATAGGCGTCACCATTGGTCCTTACTGTGTGATAGGCCCGGATGTGGTGATTGGTGACCGCTGCGAATTGATGTCCCATGTGGTGGTTACCGGCCATACTACGATGGGCTCCGGTAACAGGGTTTTTCCATTTTCATCCATCGGTCAGATTCCTCAGGACTTGAAATACCACGGTGAAAAGTCTCAGGTCATTATCGGCAACAACAATCAGATTCGCGAGAATGTGACAATTAACGCGGGCACGGAAGGTGGCGGCATGGTCACCCGACTGGGCGATCATAACCTGTTGATGGCCTATACGCATATCGCGCACGACTGTATACTCGGTAATCACATCGTACTGGCCAATTGTTCCACTCTGGCCGGTCATGTAGAGGTTGATGATCAGGCTATTATCGGCGGGCTCTCCGCTATTCAGCAGTTTGTCCGCATTGGCAGCCTCGCCATGATTGGCGGCATGTCCGGCGTGACCAAAGATGTGCCGCCATACTGTCTGGTTGTCGGTGGTTATCGTTCAGGTTTAAGCGGTTTGAATCTCGTAGGACTCAAGCGCAAAGGATACAATCTGGAGCAGATCAGCCATCTCAAGGAAGTGTATCGCATTCTGTTGCAGGAAAAGGGCAAGCGTGACGAGCAACTTGCGCAGGCCGAAGCGTTGCTTAGCGAAGACGATGAAGTAGGGCGCAGTATGGTTGAGTTTATTCGCAGCGCCAAACGCGGTTTGACCACGCATCGCCGCGACGCCTGATTCCTATTATCACATGAAGAAAATCGGCCTTATTGCCGGCTACGGGCACTTTCCGCTGGAATTGGCTACAACACTCGCGGCCGTTGGTTTTGAAGTTCATACCGTTGCTGCGCGCGAAGAAACCTACCCTGAAATTGAAAAGCTGACTGCCTCGACCTGCTGGCTGCATGTGGGCCAGATCGGCGGCATGATCAAGGCTTTCAAAAGAGCCGGCGTAGAGCAGGTGGTGATGGCGGGTAAAGTGCGCAAGTTACACCTGTTCCGCAACTTCAGACCGGATCTGACGGCTGTAAAAGGTCTGTTACGTATGAAAGACCGGCGTGATGACTCAATACTCAACACCATTGCCGATCTGCTGGCTGAAGCGGGCCTCACCCTGATTGATCAGACGCTGTATGCCGGTGAGATGCTTGCCGGTGCCGGCCACCTGGCAGGGCCTGCAGCAAAGAAACGTCATGGCGATATCGTATTCGGATATACCCAGGCCAAAGGGGTCGCCGGTCTCGATATTGGCCAGACTATAGTGGTTCAGGATCAGGCTGTGCTGGCTGTCGAAGCCATTGAAGGCACTGATGAAGCGATCAAGCGGGGCGGCTCGCTTGGCAGTGGCAAGGCTGCGGTGATCAAGGTGGCCAAGCCGAATCAGGATCTGCGCTTCGATGTGCCGGCAGTTGGCCCTGACACACTGGAAACCATGAAGGCGTCAGGTTGTAATCTGCTGGCCGTAGAAGCCGGAAAAACACTGATGATTGAACGCGAACGTTTTTTTGCCATGGCAAGTCAATATGGTATCTCGGTTTATGGCTACTCACCGGATTGAATCCACGCTCTCTGCTTCGGTTCTGAGCAGGTGAGACATTTCTTTGTCAGCGCCGGTGAAACGTCCGGCGATTTTCATGCTGCAACCATAGTGGAAGAATTAAAACAGCGTTTTCCCGAAGCAAAAGTGACCGGCGTTGCCGGCAGCCAGATGATCGGGCAGGGGTGTGAACCACTGCATCATATGTATGAGCTCAATGTGATGGGTATCGGTGATGTGCTGCGCTCGCTTTCACGTATTCGCAAGATAGAACAATCGATTCTCAGCTGGTGTGGCAGTAACAGGCCTGATGCGGTTGTGCTGGTCGATTTTTCCAGCTTTCATATGCGCCTTGGCCGCAAACTCAGGACTTTGGGCATTCCTGTTGTGCATTTTATCGCACCGAAACTCTGGGCCTGGGGTGCATGGCGTGTGAATAAACTGAAACAGTCGCAGGACCGGCTGGCCTCCATTCTGCCCTTTGAAACCCGATGGTTTGCCCGACATGGCATTGAAGCGAGCTATGTGGGCAATCCCAGTGCCATTGCCTGTCAAAACGGCTGGTCCGGTGCAGAGTTGAAACAGCGGCTCGGTGTGGGTGTAGAGCAACCACTGCTGGCGCTGCTGCCGGGCAGTCGTCCGCAGGAGTTAAAGGCGCATGTAGACATTCTGGCCCGGACACTGGCGGCTGTACGAAATGAAATCCCGGATATCGCATGCGTGGTTCCGCTGGCTCCGGGCGTGAAAATGGAAACTTTGCAGCCGTTGTGGGAGCAGGGTGCCGTACCGATTTCGCGAACAGAGGACGGATATGCGCTCAGGGCAGATGCCGCTGTAGCCGTATCGGGTACAGCGACGCTGGAGCTGGCGCTGTGGAATGTGCCAACGTTACTGATTTATCGCGCTTCACCGCTGATGTTCTTTCTTGCCCGCAGGCTGGTAAAGCTCAATTGCGCAGGATTGGCCAATATTATATTGGGTGATCGACCGGTCATGCCTGAACTGCTTCAGCAGGAGTGCACGCTGGAAAACATCCTCTCCAGCCTCATCCCTTTGATCGGCAACGGAGATGCCGCCGAACTGCAGCGCAGGGAGTTTGCCCGCTTGCGGGAATTACTGGGGCAGGGCAAACCAGCTGTCGGTGTTGTCGATATGGTTGCTTCACTGTTGCATCAGGCGCCTGCTGAATAAGCCGCCTGCAGGCGACGATTCAGCGAATCTACTTTCTGACCCACTGTCCGGAAGCTGAGCGGACATATTGCCCGGAAGGTGTTTTATCGATCGCCTTTCTGCCTGCGAGCACTTCCACAGCCTGTAAACTGGTACCATTGCTTTGCGCGATCTTCTGATAGGCCGCACGCCGCTGCCCATTGATGTTGTTCACCAGTGCCTGCACGTCACCCGGTGCACTGCCAACAACGGCGAGATAACCATTGGACTGCTCACCGATCTGTCCGGCTGCTTTGGCCTGCTGCAGATCAGCCGACCAGGCATTGCCGACCATAGAGAACATCATCGTCATGATGGCCAGCAGAGAGAATAGAGTAGATTTTGTTTTCATATTGAACCCCTCACCTAGAACAGGCCGCTGTCTTCAGACAGGACATTTTCGAGATCCTTCTCAACTTTTACCCGGATCTCATGTTCGATTTTGATATTCATGTTGATTGTGATGGGTTTATCCGGTGCTTCCACCTTTACCGTCGGATTGCAGGCCGACAGTGAAGCCAGCGTTGCCAGCAACATCACAGAGTTCCTGATTCCATTTCGCATAATTCATACCTCTGACCGTCTTCATATTGCAGCATAGACGCAGCTCGCTCGTCCGTCCAGCCGTACAGATTCCTACTTCTGCATCTTTTTCTGCACCTTTTTTTCAAGGCGGTCGCTGATTTCATCAGCCATGCGCAGGCTCCGGAGCAGCTTAAGTACATTCTCCTCGATATTGAAGTTGAACTCGATCGGCCTGCCGTTTTCATAATCGGGGTTATGACCCTTGATGCCGATCTTCAGGGCCAGTTGACCATCTGGTTGATAATCGGCCTGAATATGCAACAGCTTGAAGCGGAAGTCGCTGAGGATCTGCATCGCCATGCGTGTGGCGGTGTCGGTCGCTGCAAACTGCTGCACAGAAGCCGTGCCAAGATAGCGGATCAAGCCGCCGGGATCTCTCGACTCAAGCTTGCCGGCAGTCATTTTCAGGCCGCTGTCAGTCCAGTCGAACGGCAGCATGCCATCCAGTTTGCCTTCGGCTGTTAAACCCTCCTGTTTCCTGAATTCGGCAAGCTGACCTGCATCGATGTGCTCAAGCCTGATCAGGAACGGGTTGCTCTTGCGGCCCAGGTCTATGTTGATGCGATCGCTGCTGATCAGGCCTCCCAGGGCTTGCGCTTTCAGTGCGGTGATCTGTGTGTTGACAGGGCCATCAAACGGATAGTTTGCGACTGCATCCATACTGACATGCGACAGTGGCAGACCACCGGCATCAAGCCTGTCTACATTGAGTTTGTTCGTGGTGATATGAATGGCCTGATCATTCAGGGCGAGATCCATGTTTGTATTAAGACCGGCAAAGGTCGTGGTCTGGTAAAAGCCCTGTGCGTTTTCCAGTACCAGGTTGATTTTTCCGGCAATCGTTTGTCTGATGTTCCATTGCAGCTGCCCTTTGCTGTTGAGCGTGCCTGCCTGCATGCCGACTGTGCTGCTGTCGGCCAGCATGCGTGCCAACAGGGGGGCTGCTGCGGTGAGTTGTACGGGCCTGAGGGTAAAGTTCAGCTTGCCTGACTGTTTTGCGAGGTTATGACTCAGGCTCCAATCCAGATGCAGGATATCATCGGTGCTAGCCAGACTACCTTTTGCCGTAACCGGCTCGCGGCTCAAGTCGAACTCGGCTGTCAGATCGAGCGCAGGTGATTTATGCATTTTTTCTGTACGAAGCTCGAATGCGTTGACCTGTATGCTGCCGGCAGGGGAGGTTAGTTTGCCGGGTTTCACTCTGATGTTGATGCTCTGGCTACCTAATCTCTTGTCCTGCCATTGTAATGTGCCTGTATTTACAGCGATTTCCGCAGGCTGGGCCAGCAGCAGGCCTGATGCCTCTGCCACAGTGAGTTGAAGCGGACGCAGCAACCTGATGATCAGGTTTGGCATAGTCAGATCCTTGCTGAGGAAGTTCTGCAGTTGCAGTCCGCTTCCTTTGTCCAGTGACAGGCTCAGTGGCTCCAGCCCGTTAAATGTGCCCGACAGATCAGCGAACGAGAGCCGGGAGCGCAGGCGCTCGCCAAAACGCAGCAGCGATTTGTCGGCAATTTTCCATATTCCTCTGCCTTGTTCATATCCGACACTGCTGTTCAGTAAAACAGCGTACGCCTGATTGTTGCTCTCCAGCGTTGTATCCAGAGCCAGCTCTGCATTGAGTTTTAACGCCTGCAGTAAGCCCTCGCTGTCCGATGTTGTCGGCAGCGAGGCTGTCCAGATCAGCTGCATGTCGCCCGTTACGCTGTGTTTTGGCATTTCCACCCAGCTGCCCAGCAGTTCATCCACTGCTGCAAGATTGGCATGCATAGTGCCCTGCATTGCCATCATTGATTCCTGTTCAGTGATCAGACATTCGGCGCGCACGATTTCGAGATTGCCGCGGCCAATGTTGAAACTGCATTGCCCCTGCGCATTCAGTGACAGCGCTGCCTGCAAGCCCTGGTCGTTGCCGGTCTCACTCATGCTCATGACCAGAGCCTGATTCTGGTAGCCGGCATGGCCGATCAGCTCTTGCAGAGCATCTCCGTTCGCATCAAGCCGGCGTAGCGAAATATGAGCGATATTCATTTTTCCGATGGGGAATCGTGAGAAAAGCACGGCCGGTGAGGCTAGAATCAGAGCGCTTTTCGGCTGCACTTGTGGTGCGGGATGCAGTAATACCTCAACGCTCTCAAGACTCAGGCTGTCGAGTTGTTGCCCGAGCAGGCCGGTTATGCTGTAAGAGAGTGTCGCATTAACGCTATTGATCTCCAGCCCGGATTCCTGTTGCCTCAGATGCAGACGGGATATGCGGCTCTGCTGCAGGCCAATAGAATCGATAACCAGAATAACCTGCTGAAACCCTGCAGTCTCCAGTTCATGGCGGACTATTTGTGCCAGCCACCAGGGCGCGCTAAACCAGGCCGTAGCGGCAATGACAAGTGTAAACAAAAGGGCTACGGCCAGCCGGCGAACAAGGCGCATAATTCTATTTTACATGATTAAATACGGAAAACCAGCAGCAGGCATCCGGCTTTTATCTTTAACATGAAATGATCCCGATTCAGATCGCAAGCATCCCTCAGCCATTGCAGGCTGCATAGCAAGCTGGATTGTAACTATTCAGCACCGATCATAAAGTCAGGGTTCTTGCCGTCAAACAACAGACTCAGAGCCTGGCTGGAAGAAAGCCCCTGCTTTCGGCATGTGGAAATGTAGCTTCTGCATCGACAAAATGCCTCAGCACCATCGATTGATCGAAAGCAGCCGGATATTTTCTGCTGCACCTTGGTCATGCGCAGATCGTTTTCGCCCTGATTGTTGGTAAAGGGGACATCTGGTCGATCCATGAAACGTAGCGCATCATTCTCATAATCTCTCAACCGCTCCAA
>MNWZ01000074.1 GCA_001871925.1 Zetaproteobacteria bacterium CG1_02_53_45 | reverse complement strand
GACCTGAACCACAATTATTGTGTGAAGGCATATGGCGGGGGACATTGCTGTCCGGTTAAGGATATTGCATCAATAAAGTAGGCCTGAATTCCCAACGTTTATGGTACATTTGTAGTTATCTAGGAGTCTGTCGGACTTATGAGAAATCTACTGCGCGGCAGGGATAGCGGCCAAAAACATCCTGATTTATCGTTACATAGTTACCACTATGTGCCTCAAAATCATGCTATTTTTGACTCGCCCCCCCACCTGCTCGCTACGATCACCCTAAGTCCGACAGGCTCCTAGCTGGTTATGTACGACCTGACTCAGGTGATGAATCGAGTAGGGCTTGGATAGTGTAATTGCACCTGCTTTTGGCCGGTGCTGCTGCAGTGATGTTTCTTCGTAGCTGGTGATGAAGATAGTGTGCAGATGCGGATTGACCTCCTGCATGCGTGCTGCTGCCTGTACACCGCCCAGACGAGGCATCACCAGATCGAGAATCACCAGATGAATATCATGGCGGTGGCGCATATAGGTTTGTACCGCCTCATACCCGTCGCTGGCCTCCAGAACCTTGTAACCGAGATTTTCAAGCACGCTGCGTCCGGACATACGCACGACCGGGTCATCATCTACAATCAGGATACATTCACCCGTGCCATAATAAACTTTGGCATCATGCGGTTGTTGATCGCCTGATATGAATGATCTGCTTAGTGGCAGGTAAATATGAACCGTGGTTCCAACACCCGGTTGGCTGGAGATGTCCAGCAAGCCACCGTGAGCACGAATTGACCCATTGACCATGGACAGGCCCAGTCCGGTGCCTTTGCCCACGCCCTTGGTGGTGAAAAAGGGCTCCATGACCCGGTCAATTTGCTCAGCAGGGATACCGCAACCATTATCGCTGACCGACATATGTATCATTTTTTCCGCAGTGATGGTGGGGAAGCGTTGTTTGAATCCGATGTCCGGAGTGTAGGTGGCTATCTCCAGTGTGATGGTTTTCTCTGCGCCACCCTTGTCAATCAGGGCATCGCGCGCATTGTTGAACAGGTTCATGATGATCTGCTGCATCTGGGTGGCATCTGCCTGCACAATCAGTTCGTCGTTGCAGAGTTTTGATATCACCTCAATATCTTCCGGGACACTGATTTTTGCCAGTTTTGCTGCCTCGCTGATAAAAGGGATGAAAGCGAACGGCTGCATTTGAATTTCATCCCTGCGGGCATACCTTAATAGTTGGATGACCATTTCGGATGCCGCTTTGGTGATCTGCTCGGCATTGGCAAGATTGTCCAGCGCCGGTGAGTTGGCCGCCAGTTTCCGTCTGGCGATAAACAGATTGCCGATCAGTCCGGCCAGCATGTTATTGAAATCGTGGGCGATTCCGCCAACCAGTACACCTAACGCCTCCATCTTCTGCGATTCACGCATGCGCTCTTCAAGCTCCTGGCGCTCGGAGGCGTCATGTTGAATGGAGACATAATGGGTGATGGTTCCAGCGCTGTTTTTAATCGGTGCAATTGAGATATTGGCCGGGTAGAAGGATCCGTCCTTGCGGCGTTCAATCATTGATCCGCGCCACGTATTCCCGCTGCTTATTGTCTGCCACAGCTCTGCATACACAGATGCATCCTGTGCATGGCTTTTGAGAATACGCGGGTTTTTCCCGATTACTTCTGCAACCTGATAACCGGTGATCTGCGTGAATGCCGGATTTACATATTCGATGTTGGCCTGATCATCGGTGATGAGAATAACATCACCGGCATGTTCAACTGCCAGGGACAATTTCCTTAGTTGCGATTCGCTGCTTTCACGTTCAACTATTTCATCTTGCAGTTTCCTGTTGAGTTCCAGTAATTCATCAATCCGCTCATTCGGCACTGTTTGAGGTAGATCAAACTTCGAGTCTGAGCGCTCGTTGATATGATTTTGGGGGTCACTCACTATATTTCAACCTTCCTGCAGCAGGATATACACACATTGAATATAGGTTTATAGACGTAAATCAAATTTTTGCAAGGTTTTGCGCGACTGAATCGGGCTCAGCCCGGTGATTGAAGTCAGTAATGCGTAGTCGTTCGTCATTTGATGGGCAATCATTATTGAAAAGATTAGTGTGCTACGGCACTCTGTTAGTCATGAAGTGCATAAGGGGAATATGTGACTGATCCGAGAGGGCCAAATGCCTTTTTGCGTGCTGTTGATCGGCTGATTTGCCGGAGCTGGCACCGTTTGTCCAGAGAGGTGGTGAAGCTGCCGGACGGGCCGCTGATTCTGGTCGGTAACCATATCTGTGGTCTCGATCCTTTGCTCATTCAGGCAACTGTAAATCGGCCATTGTGCTTTCTTATGTCACGCGAGTATTACCGCAGCATGTGGTATGTGCGCTGGGGTCTCGACATGGTTGGCGTCATTCCGGTGAATCCGGGCGGCGCCAACAGGCAGGCATTGCAGAAAGCTATTGAGGCAGTGCAGCAGGGCAATGTGCTGTGTATTTTTCCGGAAGGGGCGGCTAATCCGCCGATACCGTTGCACAAGATTCTGCCCGGTGCTGCGATGATTGCGCGTGCAACAGCGGCACCGATCATTCCGTTCCGTATTTCAGGCGTATGGCCGTTTGATCATATCCATCTGTGGCGGCCGTTTTACCGGCGCAGTCGTGCCAGGGTTGTACTCGGGGAAGTCATGGTGATGCCACAGGGAAAAGAGGGCAGGGAAGCGATTCGTGATGATACACAGTTGATTCGCCATGCCATCCGCAACTTGAGCCGTTTTGATGTCAGGCCACAGTGATCTCAGGCCATCTGATCAGTCATGCCCCAGGCGAATGGCAAAATCCTCAGGGAATACGGCATTCACAACGGCTTCCTCGTAGGAGATCAGATCGTTTTCAACCAGCGTCTGCAGATGCTGATCAAAGCTCTGCGAGCCATACAGGTTATGTCCCTCTTCCATGGCGCGCGGGATTTCACTCCAGTGGCCCTGATCGAGAATAAAATGCTTAATGACCGAATTCTTGATCATGATCTCCAGTGCCACGATGCGCCCTTTACCGTTTTTCAGAGGCAGCAGTTTCTGCACTATGATGGCGCGCAGGTTTTCAGCCAGCCGTTCGCGGATACCGGCCTGCTCATCCTTGCCGAATGAGGCCATGATGCGCTGCATGGTGCCGATGGCAGTGGTGGCATGCACGGTCGCCATAACAAGGTGGCCGGTTTCACTGGCTTCAATGGCCAGCTGGATCTCTTCGCGGCCGCGCGCTTCACCGGCGACAATGATGTTGGGGGTTTCGCGCATGGCATCAATTAGCCCCTGTTTGTAACTGTCCACATCCATGCCGATTTCGCGCTGACTCACCGTGCCTTTATGTGTCGTGCTGTAGCGGAATTCGATCGGATCTTCCAGCGTGACTGCATGCACTGGCCGCTGTTGAATGATGTGGTTGAGCATCGAGGCCAAAGATGTGCTTTTGCCCGAACCAGCAGCACCTGCCATCAGAATGATGCCGTTGCGGTACTGGATGATATCGTTAAATACTTCCGGCAGGCGCAGTTCATCAAATTCCGGAATCTGCTGCGGGATCAATCGGGCCACGATGCCGAAATTATTGTTGGTGCGCATCACATGAATGCGGTAATGCGATATATCGGCCAGCGAATAGTGGAAGTCGAAACTGTTCAATGTGTCGATATCCGGTTTGTGGGGTAACTCGCGCAGCAGGTGCCTGATCATATCCACAGCCTGGCCCTGATTAATTTCAGGAATGCGTTCGGGTGAAACAGTGACAATGGCGCCGTTGATACGCATGCGTACGCGGTCGCCGGTGCGCACAATCAGGTCCGAAGCGCTGTTTTTGTTGGCCACGAGCAGCAGCTCGTCGATCAGATGTCTGGTTGTCATCAGATGTGCAGGTCTCCGGCATCAATGTTGCCGGAAAGCTGCTCCAGATCGTGGGCATCGCCGCCATGATCCTTTAAATTCACCATCTTGATCTGCAGGCGCAGGTTATTCACCGAGTCGGCGTGGCGCAGCGCTTCGTCTTCGGTGATGTGGCCTGCCAGCCACAACTCAAGCAGGCTCTGGTCGAAGGTCTGCATGCCGTAGTTTTTACCGGCTGCCATGCTCTCCTTGATTTCAGAAATGTCCCATTTGCCGATCAGGTCGCTGATGCGCGGCGTGTTGATGAGGATTTCTATGGCAGGGCACCGTTTGCCGTCCGGTGTTTTGACCAGCCGCTGCGAGAGAATGGCTTTGATATTCAGGGCCAGATTCAGGCTGACCTGTGGATGGATTTCTTCAGGGAAGAAGTTGATGATGCGCTCCAGTGCCTGATTGGCACTGTTGGCATGCAGTGTGGCCATGCAGAGGTGTCCGGTTTCGGCAAATGAGAGTGCATGCTCCATGGTTTCACGGTCACGTATTTCACCGATGAGGATCACATCGGGAGCCTGTCTGAGCGTGTTTTTCAGAGCCATCTGATACTGCAGTGTATCTGTACCGACTTCGCGCTGGGTGATCACGGATTTTTTATGCTGGTGAATAAACTCAATCGGATCTTCAATGGTGATGATATGGCCGGCCTGATTACTGTTGCGGTGATCAATCATGGCGGCAAGTGATGTGGATTTGCCTGATCCGGTTGCGCCGACCATCAATACCAGACCGCGAGCAGCCATCGATATATCCTTGAATACAGGCGGCAAGCCGAGCCCGTCCAGTGTAGGCACGTCAGTTTTCACTTTGCGGATGACCATGCCGACATGGCCGCGCTGGCGGAACAGGTTGACGCGATAACGACCGATGTCGGCAAAGGAGAGGGCAAGATTCATCTCGTAATCGGCGGCAAAGGCGGCGCGCTGGCGTTCATTCATGCAGGAGTTGGCCAGTTTTTCACACTGTGCGGCGGAAAGCTGGGGCAGGTTGGAGGCATAGACCACGCTGTTGATGCGGTAGGAGGGTGACAAACCAACGGTGATATACAGGTCTGAGGCCTCTTTTTTATCCATCACCATCAACAGTTGCTTGATACTAAGCTGTGGCGTTTCGCTCATGCCGTTATCTCCTGAAGTTGAAAACCCGTAGCTGCGTTCTCTTTGTTCACAAAATCCATGATGTGCAGCGTTGATTCTGGCGGCCCTTGCATGAGCCGCGTGGAAGCGTTGAACAGATCAGTACTTCCCGTTGCCAGACAGCAATTTACCACGAAGCACACGAAGTTCACGAAGAAAAACTGTCAGGGGTCAACTGATGGCACTTATAGTTGTTTTGTAGTGATCACAATTGCACTGCCATCTCTCATTTCATCAACCACGAAGTGCGCGTTAAAATAAAAGATTTTCTCTGTGGCCTTCGTGCTCTTCGGTGGTGAACGTCTTAAATCGCGCCGCCGCCAAACAGCTTCTTGTTATTGGCTTTTTCCAGCGCCGCCTGCAGCGTTATTTTACGCTGGGTGACCATTTTCTGCAGGGTGGAATCCAGCGTCTGCATGCCTTCACGTTGTGAGGTCTGCATGACCGAAACCATCTGGGCAATTTTATTTTCACGAATCAGGTTTCGAATGGCCGGGGTGCCGATCATGATTTCATGTGCAGCGACGCGACTCGTGCCGTCGGCAGTTTTCAGCAGTGTTTGTGAAATCACCGCCCGAATCGATTCGGAGAGCATGGAGCGCACCATCTCTTTCTCAGCCGCCGGGAAAACATCGATGATACGGTCGATGGTTTTCGGAGCCGAGGAGGTGTGCAGGGTACCGAATACCATATGGCCGGTTTCAGCTGCCGTCAGGGCAAGCCTGATGGTTTCCAGATCGCGCAACTCACCGACCAGGATTACATCGGGATCTTCACGCAGGGAGCTGCGCAGGGCATTGGCAAAGGAGTGGGTGTGCGGCCCCAGTTCACGCTGGGTAATCAGGCTGGCTTTCGATTTATGCACAAACTCGATGGGGTCTTCGATGGTAAGAATGTGACCCTTCTCGCTTTCATTGCGGTGATTCACCATGGCGGCAAGTGTGGTGGATTTACCCGAGCCGGTCGGTCCAGTGACCAGACAGATGCCGCGCGGGGTCATGGCAATGTCTTTGAAAATTTCCGGGCATTTGAGCTGCTCCAGCGTCAGCACCTCATTGGGAATGACGCGGAATACGGCGCCCATACCGCGGCGTTGCTCGAATACGTTGACACGGAAGCGGGCAATGTCGCCGAGCGAAAAGGAAAAATCGAGCTCCATATGCTCTTCGAAGGCCTTGCGCTGCGTATCACTCATGATGTCATAGACCATGGATTGCACTTCGCGGCGATCGATATCGGGCATTTTAATGCGTGTCATATCGCCATTGATTCGGATCATCGGCGGCTCACCGGATGAGAGATGCAGGTCTGATGCGTTATTTTTGACGGTAAATGCCAGTAGTTCTGATACTTCCATGAATCCTCCCTGAACAGGTATAGCAGAGCATAAGAGGGCGGAGTGGTTGCCGCAAGCTCATTGCTGCCTGTTTGCAGAGGCATATGCAAATTTGCTGCCATTGCAAAAGGAAAGGGGGAGGGGCGTAGATTGAAACGAAAAATCGTTGCTTCCAGTCGAGCCTGATTTAATGAAACTGAAAAGGTGATGGTTGGGTGGGGAGAGAGATAGAAACGGTGAATTGCTTCTTCCAGTCGAACTGATGTGATGGAGAGAGATAGAAGCGATGAATCACTTCTTCCTGTCGCGCACATAATGATTATTAATCATCAGACTTGTTTAGACTATCGCGCCCATAATGATTAATAATCATTATGTGGCTTGCTGGTACCGAAGGCCGGACTCGAACCGGCACGCCCTTGCGGGCAATGGATTTTGAATCCATCACGTCTACCAATTCCATCACTCCGGCATAACAAGTCACAGGTGTATCGAAGACGGCGCGAAGCATTGTCATAATCAGTTGGGGTGTCAATGGGCAGCAGGCATGTTTGTTGCTGCTTTGCAGGTGGATATAGGACTGGCGCGTTACGTTATACCGTCGGGAATGGCGATTACGCTGAGAAACAGACCCAGTTCCTTGATGGCATTGCTGAATTCAGCATAATTAACCGGCTTGGTGATATAGATATTACAGCCCATTTCATAGCAACGACGCACCTCCCGGTCATCATCCGTGGTGGTCAGGATGATGACCGGGATATGTTTGGTTTGGCTGTCTGATTTCAGTTTTTCCAGTACCTGATAACCATCAAGTAGCGGCATATTCAGATCCAGCAGCAGCAGTACATCGTGTGTATGCGGATCGCCTTCAAAGGCATTCCGGCCGAGTATGAAATCCAGTGCATCCTTACCATTTTTACACCATTGCATGGGATTGTGGATACCTGCTCGCTGCAGATTCTTCTGCGTCAGTTTGGCATGCCCCTCCTCGTCTTCAGCCATGATGATGGTCACCGGTGTGGTATGAATGTTTGCCATGATTTATTCCTCCTGTTGTCTGTCCGGCTCGGGTTTGATGGGCAGGAAAACGGTGAAAGTGGAGCCTGTATTTGCTTCTGATTTGAAGCTGATGCTGCCGTTCTGGGCGCGAACCAGTGTCTGCACATAGGCCAGTCCCATACCTTCCCCCTCTACGTCCTGGTGTTTGCCGCGTCTGAAAATCTGGAAGACCTTCTCCTTTTCATCCGCATCGATGCCGCGACCGTTATCGGTCACACTGATGGTAATGCCGTTATCTGCCGTTTCGGACTGGATGCTGAGCTTGCCGGGGCGGTTCGGGTCCAGGTATTTGATCGCATTGCCGATCAGGTTGCCCATGATCTGCTCCAGAACAATGCGGTCATTGTTGATCACGGGCAGGTTGCCGAGCTCTACTGTCGTGTTTGTCTGTTTGATCTGGTGGGCGAGGCTGGCGAGTATCTCATCGCAGAGCACTTTCAGGTCGACTTGTTCAGGCACCAGCACGCGTCTGCCCAGACGCGAAAGCGTGAGGATGGCTGTGAGCATGTGATCCATCTTTTCGACCGAGGTGTTGATAAATGACATGGATTCAGGAATCTCCTCCTGAATCAGTCGATGCATTGTTTGGAGGTCACCATCCCCCAGCTTCTCCTCGATGTGGGAAACAAGTTCTGAAATGTCGTTCAGTGTAAAAGCCAGTTCACCGGTAAACCCTTTCATGTTGACCAGTGGTGAGCGCAGATCGTGGGAAACGATGTAGGCAAAGCTTTTGATCTCTTCGTTGGCGGCAGCAAGCGTGACCGTTCTCTCATCTACCTTTTGCTCCAGTACCGCGCCTGCTTTCTCCAGTGCCAGGCTTTTGTTGCGAATCTCCTGCGTGTACTCGCTAATATGCTCGGCCATGGCGTTGAATGATGCGGCCAGCTGGCCGGTTTCATCCGTACTGCTGATATTACTGCGGGCCGTAAGATCGCCGTCAGCATAACGCCGAGTACTGGCGGTCAACTGAACCAGCGGCGCAGTAATGGTGCGGGCCAGCAGGTAGCCGATGAGGCCGGTAGTCAGCATGATGACTGCTACCAGCAGCACGGTGATCCGCTGCATGCGCGTGACCGGTTCGAGCAGTTCGGCCGTATCCATTTTCACCACTATGCCCATCTCCAGTTCCGGGATATATCCCCAGGCGGCGACTACATCGATATTGCGATAATCTGCGCTAAAGCCGCTACCAATATTGCCCTTCAGTGCCATCTGGACCGGTCCGGCCAGGTTGAGTCCGACCTGAATCTTCAGGTCAAATCCGTTTGATGACACATTTCTGAGCGGGGCAATATGTGCGTGCCCATCGCGCTGGATGCCGGCTACCACCTCGCCGGTTTTGCCCAGTCCGCTAATCGACTTGAGAATATCGGCCAGTCCTTCCCAGTTGAGCTGGACGGCGGTGGCTCCCAGTAGCTGAGTGTTTTTTATGACCGGGGTGGCAATAAACAGGCTGGCTTCACCGCTGGGTTCATAGTAGCCAATGCTTGAGATTTGCGGTTGCAGCAGTTGCGTGGATTGGCGAAAGACTGTGGCCAGTGCACTGTCTCTGAGGGGGCCGGTCAACAGGGCGGTCCCGAGATCGTGGTCTATGGCCGCGGAGTGGATGATGTCGCCATGTTTACTGATGATGAAGATGTTATGCAGGCCGGATGTCTCTTTCACATAGCGCATGGGCCCTGCGACGGCCTCATCGAACTGGCGTATTGCCCCGGCATTGTTCAGATCACTGTGGTCGTGGGAGAGATCCTCGATGATGCCGGGCATACTGGAAAACAGTTCACTCTGCACAAGGATATTCTGCAGATTTGTCCTGATACCATAAATCCTGTTGTCGCGTATATCTGCCAGATGCTGCATCGATTGGGCGATCATGCTGGTTTTATACTGGTTGAAAATCAGGTAGGCGGTAGTGATCTCGGCAGCGAGGACAATGAACACCAGTACGGCTACCACCCGGTAGCGGATCGGCAGGTTACTCAAACGTCTGAGCGGCATCATGGTTCGGGAACTTCATCTGCAGGTGCGCTCCACTGCTTGCCCCACTCCTGATGCGTGCCGGTGATGATCTCTTTTGAATTCTCACGCAAGATCTTTAGCGGAAACGGATCCGGACGCAATATGCCCGGGGATGTCCAGACGACTTCAAATTGCCCCGATGTTGTAACTTTGCCGATACGCATACGTTTCCAGGTATGCTGGCTGTTCAGAGCAATGGAGATAATGCCTTCCGGAGCGGCAAAACTCTGGCTTTTCAGGGTGGATTTCACATCGGAGGTCTCTATGGATTGGGCTGTCGAAACAGCCTGAGCCCAGAGTTTCATGCCGAAGTATGCCGCCTCCATCGGATCGCTGAGTACACGCTGCTGGCCAAAGCGCGCCTTGAAGGCCTTGATGAAGGTGCGATTTTCCCCGGAGTCGATACTCTGGAAGTAGCTCCAGGCCGCATAGTGACCCAATAACTGTTCGAGGGGCATATTGGTGAGTTCGTTTTCACCGATGCTGAAGGAGATGACCGGTGTGGTTTCTGCCCGCAGCCCGGATTCATACATGGCTTTGTAAAAACTGATATTGCTGTCGCCGTTGATGGTATTGATCACGGCATCGGGTTTCAGACGCGCAATATCGGCCACAGCGGCGGAAAAGTCAGTGCTGCCCAGTGGCTGGTAGGTCTCGCCGATAATCTGCATGTCCAGCATGGCGGCCTGTTTCCTGATCAGCCAGTTGGCGGTTCTCGGGAAGATATAGTCGGAGCCGATCAGGTAGAGACGTTTGCCCAGATGCGCTTTGGCCCAGCTGATGGCAGGGAAAATCTGCTGGTTGGGCACGGCGCCGGTGTAGATGATATAGGGAGACATCTCCATGCCTTCATATTGTATGGGATAGAAGAGCAGGCTCTTGTGTTGTTCGGCAACAGGTAGGACCATTTTTCGACTTGCAGAAGTCCAGCAGCCGAATATCACGGCTACTTTTTCATCGTTGATCAGTCGTTCGGCTTCGCTGGCAAAGGTAGCCGGATCGGATTTTCCGTCTGCAACCACCGGAACCAGCTTTCTGCCCAGCAGGCCGCCTGATGCATTGATCTCTTCAATCGCCAGCAGGGTGGCATCGACCACCGGCAATTCGCTGATCGCCATGCTGCCTGTCAGTGAATGCAGTACGCCAACTTTTATCGCTTCGTTGTCATGATTTTGGCAGCCGGTCAGCAGCCAGAAACATGCAAACAGTACGAGAAAACCTCGTAACAGGCGTATGGTACGGATTCGAATGACGTAACCGGCATGCATATAGTCTCAAAGCAGCATATAGGGTGCCAACAAGCTGGGGTGAACGTTCAGCAGTCCGGAGCCCTGAATGCTGGCACTATTATTGCTCGCATCACTGAAGTAGCCGTTGTGCTCGCTGGCGATGGCCCTGGAGGCCGAATGAAAAGGATTGATATCAGACATACCGATGCTCATGTCGTGTTGTGGTAACCGGCTAAGCTATGATAGATCCGTGCGCTCAGGAGAAGCCTCGGGTGAAATCGAAGCCTTTCCCGGTGATTGAGTTGAGTCATCTGCTTCAAGAAAATCCGGCATCGGAAACGAACTGAATTGTGCCCGCATACATGTTACAAAATACCACAGGCAGGGAGATCGCTCGATGACAGGGCAGAAGACCATAAACCAGCCTGAAGGCAAAGAGATTCAGATTATTTATATCGAGGATGATGCGGGACTGGCGCGCCTGCTGCAGAAACAACTGCATCGCAGAGGTGGTTATAACGTTGGTATCGCCATAGACGGGGAGCAGGGGCTGCGTAAACTGCAGCAGCAGCACTTTGATCTGGCTATTGTTGACTACAACCTTCCCATACTCAATGGCCTGCAGCTGTTGCGCATTCTCAGGGATAACGGCATTGATGTGCCGGTTATTATTCTTACCGGTGTGGGCACCGAAGAGATTGCAGCTGCAGTGATGAAGGCCGGAGCCGCGGACTACCTGGTAAAGGATGCCGATGGCGGCCATATCGAGAAAATCTGTGAAGCTATTGCGCGTGTCTGGCAGCAGCGCCAGAAACAGGGGCAGCAGAAACTGGTGTTCGCCAAGCGCAAGCTGGCCGAGAAGGTCTTTGATGTCACCGAAGAGGGCATTGTCGTGACGGATGCAAACTGTGTGATTCAGGCGGTGAATCCGGCTTTTACTACCATTACAGGTTACAGCTATGAGGAAGCCGTCGGCAACAACCCGTCGATACTCAAGTCAGACAGGCAGGACGATCAGTATTATGGTCGTATGTGGAGTTCAATCAACCAGAGCGGCAGTTGGGAAGGGGAGATCTGGAATCGCAGAAAAACAGGTGAGGTGTACCCGCAGTGGCTGGCGATCAATGCGATTCAGGATAAGAATGGCAAGGCCAGCGAGTATATCGGTATCTTTTCCGATATCAGCATCCGCAAGGCAAACGAGGAGAAGATATGGCACCAGGCCAATTACGATTCCCTGACTGGTCTGCCCAATCGTGCACTGCTGGTTGATCGCGCCGGCGAAGCACTGCATCGGGCCAAACGCGAAAAGACCTCGTTGGCGATTCTGTTTGTCGATCTCGACCGCTTTAAATATATTAATGATCACTATGGCCATGCCGCAGGTGATGAGTTGCTCATTGAAGTCGGCAGGCGAATCGCCTCTGCCTTGCGCGATAGTGATACGGTGATCCGCCTCTCCGGTGACGAGTTTATTGTGCTGATGCCGGTGATCCAGCATGCTGTCGATGCGGGCCGTGTCGCAGAGAAGATCATTGCGGCGATCTCTGAGCCTTTTATGATCAGTGACAATAAAACCTATGTGTCGGCATCAGTCGGTATCGCAGTATTCCCCGGCGATGGCGATGATGTGGGAGTGCTGCTCAGTCATGCCGATATGGCGATGTATAAGGCCAAGGAGGGCGGTCGCAACCAGCACCTGTTTTATGATCAACAGATGAATGAACAGGCTGAGAAAAAAGCCGTTATTGAGCATGAGTTACAACGGGCGATCAGGGAGGGTCAGCTGGAGATGTATTACCAGCCGGTGACCAATTTACAACTGAACCGGATTACCCATGCCGAAGCGCTGATCCGCTGGAACCATCCGGAGAAAGGGCTGGTGATGCCGGATGATTTCATTCCCGTCGCCGAGGAATCCGGGCTGATTATCCAGTTGGGTGAGTGGGTGATTGATGCCGTGTGCAAACAGCTGTTGGCCTGGAAGCATCAGGTCGATGAGTCACTGCAGCTCAGCCTGAATGTGTCACCAACCCAGATGATGCATGCCAATCTGGACAGGCAGTTGCAAGCGGCGATCACCCGCTTTGCGGCGCCTGCAGGCAGCATCATTATTGAGATCACGGAAAATGTGCTGATTGAGGGGCCTGATAAAATTAAACTGAAGCTCGATGCCATGAAAGCTATGGGTTTAAGTTTTCTTATTGATGATTTCGGCACCGGTTTCTCTTCCATGCGTTATCTGAAAAAACTGCCGTTTGACGGTTTGAAGATTGACCGCTCGTTTGTCTCCGATGTCGATACGGACAATGAAAAAGCCGTGCTGGTCCGAGCCATGATCGAAATGGCACATAATCTGGATCTGAAAGTTGTCGCAGAAGGGGTGGAAACAGAGGCTGAGCTGGCCTTTTTACATGATCACGACTGTGATTATGTGCAGGGCTATCTGCTTGGCAGGCCGATGCCGGCTGAGCAGTTTCTGGAGATTTTGCAACGCCAGCAGTAATACGTTTGCCGTTTCAGAGCTTGCTTGCCTTGACAGTTTTTTCAGGCCGGGGCAGGTGCCGCAAGCTGGCGCAAAGCGGTATCATGTTTTAAACTCTGCTATCCATGCAGCCAGGCTGCGAGATCAGAAGTGTTGATTGGGGCCGGGGGGCTGACGCGAATGAAGCAGCAACATATTTTCTCCGACAATGCTTTACGTATCCTTTATGTTGAGGACGATGCAGGCCTTGCCGGACTTTTGAAACTGCAGCTTCAACAGCGATGTGGCAGTATTACCATTGATATCGCCAGCGATGGTGAGAGGGGCCTTGCCGAGCTGAAAGAAAAGCACTATGACCTCGCTATCGTTGACTATAACCTGCCAATTCTCAACGGCCTGCAACTGATTACTGTGCTTAAAGATAACGGCATTAAAACCCCTGTGATCATGCTTACCGGTGAGGGCGATGAAGAGGTGGCATCTGCAGCAATGAAAGCAGGCGCGCTTGATTATCTGGTGAAAGATATGCGAGGCGAGCATGTCGACAAGCTCTGTGTTGCCATACAGCGGGTGCTTCGGGAGCAGAAATCCCGACTGAAAAAGCAGAGGAAGCAGTTTGATCGCAAGCGTCTGGCCGAAACGGTATTTGATGTGATTAAGGAGGGCATCATGGTGACTGATGCCGATACCGTGATTGAAGCCGTGAATCCTGCCTTCACCACCATTACCGGTTATGCTTATGATGAGGCTGTGGGTCAAACGCCCGGTTTTCTGAAATCGGACCGGCGTGATGAGCAGCTCTATAAACGCATGTGGCAGTCGCTGGATGAGCATGACTGCTGGGAAGGCGAGTTGTGGAACCGGCGCAAGGACGGTGAATCATATCTGGCATGGATGGTGATCAATGCCATCCGCGATGCCAGTGGTGTGGTTTATCGTTATGTGGGCGCTTTTTCCGATGTCACCGAACGCAAGAAAGATGCGGAGAGAATCTGGCATCAGGCCAATTTCGATCCGCTCACCGATCTGCCCAACCGGGCTCTGCTGGTTGATCGCGCATCCGAAGCCATGCATCTGGCCAAACGCGAACATACGTCACTCGCACTGCTGTTTATTGATCTGGATCGTTTCAAACATATCAACGACTGTTACGGGCATGCGGCAGGTGATGAGCTCCTGATCGAAGTGGGTAAAAGAATAGCCGCATCGCTCAGGCAGAGTGATACGGTGATCAGGCTTTCCGGTGATGAGTTTATTGCCCTGATGCCGCTGATTCATCATGTCGAGGATGCCAGCCGGGTGGCTGAGAAGATCATTGATTCCATCTCCAAAGCCTATGAATTCAGCGGACGTAAAGCCTATGTCTCGGCTTCTGCCGGTATTGCGGTGTATCCCGGTGATGGTGACAGTGTCGAGCAATTGCTCGCCCATGCCGATATGGCCATGTACAAGGCCAAGGCAAAGGCAAAGGGACGCAACCAGTACTTTTTCTTCGATCATAAAATGAATGAGGAAGCTGCAAGAAAGGCCGTTATCGAGCAGGAGTTGCTGCAGGCGATTACGGAAAACCAGCTGGTGATGCATTTTCAGCCGGTGATCGATCTGCATCGCAACAGGATCACCCATGCCGAAGCGCTGATTCGCTGGAATCATCCGGAAAAGGGACTGATCATGCCGGATGATTTTATTCCCATCGCCGAAGAGTCCGGCCTGATTATCCCGCTGGGCGGCTGGGTGATCGATGCTGTTTACAATCAGTTGGCCCTGTGGCGTGACAAGCTGAGTGAACCCTTGCGAATCTGCCTGAATGTTTCACCGATCCAGATTGTGCATACGAATCTGGAAAAGCAGTTGCAGGCGGCGATTCATCGCTCCGAGCCGTCAGACGGCAGTGTGATTATCGAAATCACCGAAAACGTCATGATCGAGGGGCCTGAGCGTATCAAGGAAAAACTCGATACCATGAAAAAAATGGGTATGAGTTTTCTTATTGATTTTGGTACCGGCTTCTCTTCCATGCGCTTCCTGAAAAAAATGCCGTTTGACGGGCTCAAAATTGATCGCGGTTTTGTCTCTGAGGTGGACCGTGATGGTGACAAGGCCGTGCTGGTCAAAGCCATGATTGAGATGGCGCACAATCTGAACCTGAGGGTGATCGCCGAAGGGGTGGAGCGGGAAGAGGAGCTGGTGTTTCTGCGCAGCCATGATTGTGATTATGCCCAGGGTTATCTGTTTGGCCACCCGGTGCCGGCAGAAGCGTTTTTTGAACTGCTTCGTAATCAGAGCTGAGAGACGATTTTTGCAGACATGGCATTTCAGGCGAGTGAGGCTTCAATGATCTGTATTCGCTTGCACTTTGTGTCCCCTGCGTCCTCTGTGGTAAATAAAAAATAGTCCATTCAACCTTGCAATCAGGCTTAAACCGGCAAGGATAGTGCTGATATTATCCGGGAAGGGGTGGTTATTCGGTGAAAGACAACGATTTTGATGTAGTCATTGTAGGTGGTGGTGCTGTTGGAGCCACGCTGGCGCTGGAACTTGATCGCCTGAAATACCGTGTTGCCGTGATCGAACGCTTTACCCCCGCCTTTTCCTCTTCGAATCCTGAACGTGTCATTGCCCTGAACTACGGTTCCCGCTGTCATCTGGAGCGACTCGGAATCTGGCCGGGAGTGGCTGCACAGGGAACCGGTGATATCCGTCATATTGTGGTCAACGAACCGGGCAATACAGGGCGCGTCGATCTGGATGCGGCTGACGGGCTGGGGTTTGCGCCGGAGATGCAGGAACTCGGTTATGTGGTGGAGATGGGCAAGCTGCTGGAACCGATGTATGCACTGCTTGAAGCCTCTTCGGTCAAGCTGTTTTCCGCGGCTCATGTGCAACAGTTTAAAACCTCGGATGACGGGGTCGCTATCGAGCTGCAATCAGCCGGGCAAACCATCGGCTTGAATGCGGCGCTGCTGGTCGGTGCTGATGGCACACACAGTCAGATTCGCAGCATGGCCGGCATCGGTCTTTATGGCTGGGATTATAACCGTTTCGCACTGGTTGCCTCGGTAACATGTGAAAACGGCCACAATGATACGGCTTATGAATGTTTCCGGAAATCAGGCCCGCTGGCGTTTTTACCATTAGCTGACGGGCGCTTCTCGATAGTCTGGGCGGCGGCTCCGGCTGAAGCAGCACAACTGCTCGCCATGTCCGATGAAGCCTTTATCACTGCGCTGCAGCGGGCGGCAGGAGATATCACCATCAACCGGATCGGCTCGATTACCGGTACTTCACCGCGTGCGAGTTACCCGCTTGAACTGTCGGTGGCCAAACAGTTTGCCGCGCCGCGCCTTGCGCTGGTCGGCAATGCCGCACATACCATTCATCCGATAGCAGGGCAGGGCATGAATCTCGGCTTCCGCGATGTGGTGGCGCTGGTTGAAATGCTCGATGGTGAGTTGGCCCATCGCGATCCGGGACAATCGATCATTTTGCAGGGTTATGCCGAGAAACGCAGGCTTGATGTCATGGCCGTGGCCGGATTCACCGAATCGATGTCACATATTTTCGGCAGCGAAGTTCCCGGAGCCAAATGGTTAAGGGGTTTGGGTCTGGCAAAACTGCCTGTTGCGCCAAGTCTGTCGGGATTGTTACTGAAGCAGGCTTCGGGCGTCGGTCAGCTGGGAGGTGCACAATGAGCTTACACTACGATCATGCTGATGTGATTATCGTCGGCGGCGGTATGGTGGGGCTTGCTCTTGCCTGTGCGCTGAAGGATAGCGGACTGCATATTGTCATTCTTGAACGCGGGGAGCCGCCGGTGCGCAAATCGCTCGGGCGCGACTGCCGCGTTTCCGCCATTGTCATGGGCAATGTGAAGATTCTGCAGGGGCTGGGAGTCTGGAAATATCTGGAAGCTGATGCCGGACCCATGCGCAGCATGCGCATCTGGGATAATCAGGAACAGGGCGGTATCCGCTTTGATGCCTCCGAAATTAAACAAGAGGCGCTGGGTTACCTGATTGAAAACTCGGCCACGCAGCTTGCGATGCACAAAACACTGCTGGAGAGTGACACGGTGGAGTTCTGCTCGCCGGCCGAGATCAGCACAGTGAACTGGCTGGAGGATAAGGTCGAAGTGAAACTGGCCGATGGTCGCCAGCTCTCCACCCCTCTGATTGTCGGCGCTGACGGCGGTCGCTCCTGGATTCGCGAGCAGGCCGGCATCGGTGTCTGGCAGCGCGATTACAAGCAGAAGGGCATTGTTGCCACAGTACGCCCGGAACATCCGCATCGCGGCATCGCTTATCAGCGTTTTCTGCCAACAGGACCGCTGGCGATGCTGCCGATGAGCGACAATCTTTGTTCCATTGTCTGGAGTGCCGAAAACAGTGAGGCCGAGCGCCTGATGGCTATGGATGATGAGCGTTTTCTTGCTGCCCTCAATGCCACCTTTGGACCGGTGCTGGGGCGCATTACGGAAGCCGGGGAGCGCGCCGCGTTCCCGCTCATTGGCCGCTTGACCAAACATTTTGTGCGCGAGCGTGTGGTCCTGATCGGTGATGCGGCCCACTGCATCCATCCCCTGGCCGGACTCGGCGTGAATCTGGGGCTGCGTGATGCCATGGTGCTGGCGCAGGAGATCGTCGATGCCCGCCGTTTTGATGAGGACTGGGGTGAGTTGCCGGTACTCAATCGTTACATGAAACAGCGCCTGCCCGATGTGCTCTCCATTATGGCCTCCATGGAAAGTTTCCATCAGATTTTCACCTCCACTATACCGGGCATGAAAGAGGTGCGCGGGCTCGGTATGCGGGTGATGGGTAACAGTGGCGGCATCAAACAACTGTTGATGCGCAACTCCACGGGCATCTCGTTGCCGGTGCCAAAGCAGATCAGTTGATTTCACAACGTTGCTGAGAATCAAGGTTATGGCTGTGCTCTGGTATATTCACGATCCGATGTGCAGCTGGTGCTGGGCCTTCCGACCGGTCTGGGCTGAGCTACGCTCGCAGTTGCCCGATGCTGTGGAGGTGAACTGCCTGCTCGGTGGCCTGGCTCCGGATTCCGATGCTCCGATGTCAATCGATACACAGGCCATGATTCGCCATCACTGGCAGACGATAGAGACGAGGGTGCCGGGAACCTGTTTTAATGATGATTTCTGGACGAGGTGTGCGCCCCGGCGCTCAACATATCCGGCCTGCCGGGCCGTGATTGCGGCAACAAGGCAGAATCCTGCTCTGGAAGATGCAATGATTCTGTCTATTCAGCAGGCCTATTACCTGCAGGCACGTAATCCGTCGGATGATGAAGTGCTGATTGAGCTGGCTACAAATCTTTCGCTTGATCCCGATCGGTTCCGCACCGACCTGAATAGTGCACAAACCCGGGCCGAACTGCTGTCTGAAATCCACACCTCCCGAAATATGGGTGTCACAGGATTTCCCGCTCTGGTGCTTGAAACGAACGGCGTATACCGGCATATCCGTATCGACTACAAAAATGCCGCAGTGATGCTGCAGCAGCTGACGGCTGGACAGGGGTTGTAATGCGCAGTGCCATGGCGAAACATATTCTGGTGAAGACCAAGGATGAGGCCGAGCAACTGAAACAGCGGCTCGATAAAGGCGAGAGCTTTGCCAAACTGGCAAGCAGGTTTTCGCTCTGCCCTTCAAAGAAACGGGACGGTGATCTGGGTGAAATTTTTCCCGGTCAGCTGGTCAAACCGATCGAGGATGTGATCTTCAAGAAACCGTTGTTAAAGGTGCACGGGCCAGTTAAAACCAGGTTCGGCTACCACCTTGTGGCGGTCTATTTCAGAAGCTGAATACTGTTCAGCTCGGGTTCACCTGTCGTATACTTTTTTCATGCCGAGTTTACGCAACTGAGCCGCGAAGTCGGTATTCTCGGCACATAGCCGATCAATCACCTGCATCGGGAATGCAACGGTTTCGACATCACCGTCTGCGACCACATCGGCAACCGGCGGGCTGAAATGGGACATGGAGATTTCACCGACGGTTTCACCGGCCTGCTGGCTGTCGACTTCGGTATCGTTGATGATGATTTTCACCTGACCATGGGTGATCAGGTAGAGCGATTTGTTTTGACTGTTCTGGGCGATCAGCAGCTCTCCGGAAGTGAATGTTTCAACCGTGCTGTGTTTTACCAGCTCGGTGAAAGCCGTTTCCGAAAGCGACTTGAACAGCGGGTTGCCTCTTATCCATGCTATAGTTGTTGCATTATGAGCCATCCCGCACCTCCTTTGTCCACAAAGAGAGCCAGTATAACCCGCTTTGTAGCTCAATACTGCACTTTTTGATTGCGAGGGTGGATTGTTGGGCCTAAAGCACGCAGATTTGCGCCAGATTCATTCACAAGGAGCTTCACCATTTCTGTTTTGCCTCTATCCATTCATTCATGAGCTCTGAACAGCTGATTCATATTCTCTCCGCGCAGGTGGCCAACCAGATCGCTGCCGGTGAAGTGGTGGAGCGTCCTGCCTCGGCGGTGAAAGAGCTGGTGGAAAATTCGTTTGATGCAGGTGCAGGCAGGGTGAAAGTGTCGATTACCGGCGCCGGCAAGAAGTCGATCGTTATTGAAGATGACGGTTGCGGCATGTCCGCCGCCGACGCCGAGCTTTCCCTGCAGCGCCATGCCACCAGTAAAATAGAATCATCGGATGATCTGCATCGCATAGCCAGTCACGGTTTCCGTGGCGAGGCATTACCGTCGATCGCATCGGTTTCCCGCTTTCGTATGCAGACGGCCCTTGCCGACAGTCGCGAAGGCATTGAGGTGCGCGTCGATGGCGGGGCGGAGACACAAACGCGACCGGCACCGCCCAGGCGCGGCACGCGTATCGAAGTGCTCGACCTGTTTCTCAATACGCCTGCACGACTGAATTTCATGCGTACCGACAAAACCGAAGATGCTGCGATTGTTGAAGTCTTCCGCGCCCTAGCGCTGGCCAACCCCCGCATTGCCATGGTGCTGGAGATGGACGGGCGCAAACGTCTGGATTTCATTGCCCAGGATGAGCGGGCGCGTGTGCTGGCTATTATGGGCGACGATTTTGCCGATAACAGCGTTGAGATGGCGATTGAACATGAGGGCATGCAGGTCTCCGGCCATCTGGGGCTGCCGACATTCCACCATCGCGATTCCACGCGCATGTTGTTTATGGTCAACGGGCGCGTCATCCGCGACAAGCAACTGCTTGCAGCTGTGCGCGCAGGCTATCGCGATGTGATGTTCCATGACCGCTATCCTGTGGTGGTGATCAGGATTGAAATCGATCCGGCCGATGTGGATGTCAATGTGCATCCATCCAAGCGTGAGGTGCGTTTCAAGTCGCCGCAGCGTGTACGGGCTGCGGTGATCGCCTGTATCCGCGCGGCGATTGATCAGATGGGGCAGGCCGTTTCATCCACCACCACGCATCAGGCCATGCGCTCGATGCAGTATGGCGCAGGCAATGCTGCTTCTCCTTCTACGGGCTCGGGCAGCATGCCGCGTTTTTCCTCCGGTGATTTCCGGGCGTCTTCGTCGCATTCATCATCATCGGGTAGCTCATCCATGCCTGCCGATATGCAGCGCATGCTCTTCTCACGTCCGCAGGTTGCCGAACCATCAGCGGAATATGGTTCGGGCTCGGGGTTGAATCTCGGCCATCCACTGGCCCAGATTCACCGCTGTTATATTCTGGCCCAGACCGAATCCGGTGTGATTCTGGTCGACCAGCATGCGGCGCACGAGCGTATGACCTACGAAAAACTGAAAAGCCAGCTGACGGGCAGTCAGGTTTCCAGTCAGAAGCTGTTGACCCCCGAAGTGCTGCATCTGAGCGGCAAAACAGCTGCCTGGTTGCACGATTGTCATGCGCAGCTACACCCTTTCGGTGTGGAAGTTGAAATCACCGGTGAAGAGTCTTTCCGCATCTGTGCGGTGCCGGCGATGCTGGTCAGGGAACCTGCCGCAGAACTGGTGACGGAGCTGGTGGAGAGTATCATGCTGATGGGCGCTGATGCCGAAGCTGACGGGCGCGGACTCGGGCGCATTCTTGAGCGCTGGCTGGGTAATCGGGCCTGCAAGGGCTCCATCAAATCAGGCCGCCTGCTGTCGCATGAAGAGCAGGAGGCACTGCTGCGCAAGATGGAGCAGACACCGAATATCGCCCAGTGTAATCATGGCCGCCCGACCTATGTTTCACTGTCGCTGAACGATCTCGACCGCCTGTTCGGGCGCAAGGAGTAATGGGCCTGTGAGCCCCGTAGAATGCATTTAGACCCGGTCATGCTGGTGATTACCATCGTGCTGTTTTGTACGGTACTGATCGCTTATGTCTCGGTGCGCCTGAAACAGCCGATCGTGGTGGCTTATATCCTGAGCGGTATCGTGCTGGGGCCGTCAGGTCTGGCCATTATCGAGGATCATGATGTGGTGACCCGCATCGGTGAAATCGGCGTGATCATGCTGCTCTTTTTTGTCGGCATGGAGGTCTCCATTCCGCGTCTGCTGCAGCGGTGGAAAATCGCTTTTGTCGGCACCAATATCCAGATCGCTATCAGTGTCGCCGCCTGTGTCGGTTTGGCGCTGTTGTTTGATATGAGCTGGCAGGAGGGGGTGCTGTTCGGTTTTATCATCAGCCTCTCCAGTACGGCAGTCGTATTGAAAATGCTCAAGGATTCCGGCGAACTGGAATTGCCTATGGGGCAGAACGCACTGGGCGTGCTGCTGGTGCAGGATATGGCGATTATTCCGATGATGGTGATGCTCAGTGTGCTTGGCGGCGTTCATGCAACAGCTGCCGACATTTCAAAACAGGTGGTTGGCGGTATCGCCGTGCTGGTTTTTGTCACCTGGCTGATGCGCAGCAAACGCTTTCATATCCCGTCCTCGCTGATCGGTGATACGGACCAGCGTATGATGCTGGGACTGCTGCTCTGTCTGGGCTCGGCGTCCTTGACCGGCTGGCTGGGGCTCTCTCCCGGGCTCGGGGCATTTCTGGCCGGTGTGCTGCTTGCTTCGTCGGACAAGGCCGAGTGGGTACATGAGCATCTGGGGCCGGTGCATATTATTTTTATGGCGCTGTTTTTCATGTCGGTCGGTATGCTGGTCGATATTGATTACCTGTTGGCGCACTTCGATATGGTGATCGGGGTGACGCTGCTGGTATTCCTGTTTAATGCCGGCACCAATGTCTTTGTTATGCGCGCGCTCGGTGAGGACTGGGAGACATCGCTGCTGACCGCAGGTCTGCTCAGTCAGATCGGTGAGTTCTCCTTTCTGCTGGCGGCAGTCGGTCTGCATATGGCGTTGATTGATGAGTCGCTGCATAGCTTGACGGTACTGGTGATTGCGCTGACACTGATACTCAGCCCGATGTGGCATGCGCTGATCAAACGTTTTGCCCGGCGACAAGGTGTGAGGGTCTAGATATTATGCTCTGCTACGGGATAGGACACTAACATGGAAAACAGAAAAGCAGTCTTGCGCGCCGTTGCCCTGATGGGGGCAACAGGTACCGGCAAATCGGCGCTGGCCATGCAGCTGGCCGCCGCCACGCCAACCTCGATTATCTGCTGCGATTCCATGCAGCTGTATCGGGGACTGGATATCGGTACAGCCAAACCGGCCGAAGCCGAGAGGGCTCTGGTTCCCCATTTTCTCGTCGATTGCTGTGAACTTCCCGATCTCTACTCGGCAGCGCGCTGGGCAGAAGAGGCCAGAGTTGTGATCGCCAGTGAAAATGAGCAGGGCCGTGTGCCGTTGATTGTCGGAGGTACCGGTCTTTATCTCAAGGCACTGTTGCAGGGCTTCGCCGATATTCCGGACGAAAACCCCGAGGTGCGCGAAAAGTTTGAAATGCTGCTCTGGGTGCAGGGGGCAGAAGGACTGTTTGCCTATCTGCAAGAGCATGACGCGGTGATGGCGGGGCGTTTAAAGCCGAATGACAGTCAGCGTATCATGCGTGCGCTTTGCGTGTTGGAGAGTACGGGGCGTTCGCTGGCCGACTGGCAGGCCGAGGAGTCGGACCGGGTGGTCGCTATCGACTGTCCTGTGTTTGTGCTGGATGTGGAGCGTGAGCTGTTACGTGAGCGGCTGGCAAGACGCTGCCAGAGCATGATGCAGAGCGGCTGGCTGGATGAGGTTCGCTGGCTGGCTGGATTGAACCTGCCGGATACGCATCCGGCGATGCGGGCGGTGGGTTACCGGCAGTTGCTGGATCATCTCAAGGGTGAGCTGAGTCTGGAAAAAGCAGTCAGTGACAGCATTACGGCCACGCGCCGTTACGCCAAACGACAGGTCACCTGGTTTAATCACCAGACCCCTGATGCCGTGCATGGCAGTGCTGATGATTTGAAAGAGAAAATGACGGGGTGTTGAAACATTCATGAGTACTGAGTTGTATCAAACAGAAGAAGAGCCGGACAAAGCGATCAGCGTACATCCGGAGTTCCCGACCAAACGTCTTGGTGCATATGCCTGGAAATCCCGCGCTGAAGAGTTCAACCGGCTGGTCGAAACCAGCAACTGTGATCTGGTTCAGTCGATGCGTTTTAATGTGCGCAAGAGTATGGCGGGGCTGCTGCTCGGTTCCGGTCAGGTTGAAGAGATCCGCGCCCGGGTTGAAGAGCTGGAAGCCGTGGTTGTGTTTGTCGATCACTCCCTTTCCCCGATTCAGCAGCGTAATCTTGAAGAGGCGCTGGGGGCCAAGGTGGTGGATCGCACCGGTCTGATTCTGGAGATTTTTGCTGCGCGCGCACGTACCCGAGAAGGGGTGATGCAGGTGGAGCTGGCCAGTCTGAATTATCAGATGGGGCGTCTGGTGCGAAGCTGGACGCATCTGGAGCGTCAGCGTGGCGGTTTCGGCTTTATGGGGGGGCCGGGTGAGCGCCAGATCGAGCTCGATCGCCGTATGATCCGCGACAAAATCCTCGCTATGGAGAAGGATCTCGACAAGGTGCGTCAGATGCGCGCCACCCAGCGTTCGGGGCGCAGGCGAAAGGCTATTCCGACCGTGGCGCTGGTCGGATACACCAATGCCGGCAAATCAACACTGTTTAACCGGCTGACCAACTCCGGTGTCTATGTGGCCGATCAGCTGTTTGCCACACTCGATCCGACACTGCGCAAGCTGGTGTTGCCCGGCGGACTGCAGTTGATGCTCTCCGATACTGTGGGCTTCGTGCAGGAGTTGCCGCATGAACTGGTCGATGCCTTCCGCGCCACGCTCGAAGAGGTGATCGAGGCGGATCTGATTCTGCATGTGCGCGATGCATCCGACCCGATGCTGGCCGAGCAGGGCAAGGTGGTGAATGAAACACTGGAGCAGTTGGGGTTGGTGGGCGATTTTGCACCGCCCATTGTTGAGGTGATGAACAAAAAGGATCTGGTGCCGGGTCTGGAATCCTTCCGCGCTGAAACTATTCCGGGCAGCCGCATGGCGCTTTCCGCTGTAAGCGGTGAGGGTGTGGATCAGTTGCTGGGCCTGCTGACCGACTGGCTTACCGATGAAATGCATGAGTTGCACCTGAAGCTGGAGCATGGCGACGGGCGGGCACTGGCCTTTTGTCATGAGCACGGCACGATCATCTCCGCAGTGACGGGGGAAGCGTATGTCGATGTTGTTGTGCTGCTCAACCCTGCCGATGTGGGCCGGTTTACAGAGACGGACGGTGTACACAGGCTGAGAAAATAACTCAATTTGAGGCGCTCTCCGAAGCTGTTTCGGGCGACTTTGACGCAAGCTTTGTCATCCATACAGGCCAGGTTCGCAGGGTTTGGAAATCAGAGATGACGCGGCAGCCTGATTTCGACATAATACGCCGCCCGAAGTTCAGGCTTCGGGTTTAGCAGGCGCTGGAAACCGGCGCTTTTTTTACTACTCAGGAGTTTTCATGTCTGATCGCAGTCAGTTTTTTAATGCACCGCTAGCCGATGCGGTGGTCAAGGATGCCATTGCCGCCGAACTGGGCAGGCAGCAGCATACACTGGAGCTTATTGCCAGTGAGAATATCGTTTCCCGCGCGGTCATGGAAGCTCAGGGCTCGGTGATGACCAACAAGTATGCCGAAGGTTATCCGGGACGCCGTTACTACGGCGGCTGCGAGCATGTGGACAAGGTTGAAGCGCTGGCCCAGCAGCGTGCCTGCGAAATTTTCGGCGTCAAACACGCCAATGTGCAGCCGCACTCCGGTTCACAGGCCAATATGGCTGTGTTTATGGGACTGATTAATCCGGGCGATACCATCATGGGTATGGACCTGTCACACGGCGGCCATCTGACACACGGCTCACCGGTGAACTTCTCCGGCCGCCTGTACAATGTAGTTGCTTACGGTGTGCGCAAGGACAATGAGCTGATCGATTATGATGTCATGCAGAAGATGGCTGAGATTCACCGTCCGAAGATGATTATCGGTGGTGCATCCGCCTATGAGCGCGCCATCGACTTTAAACGCATGCGTGAAATCGCCGATTCCATTGGCGCTATCCTGATGGTGGATATGGCTCATTATGCGGGCCTGATTGCCGCAGGCGTTTATCCGTCGCCGGTAGGCCATGCGCATGTGATTACCACGACTACCCACAAAACCCTGCGCGGTCCGCGCGGCGGCATGATTCTGACTGACGATGATGAGATCTATAAGAAGATCAACTCGCGCATCTTCCCGGGTATTCAGGGTGGCCCGCTGATGCATGTGATCGCAGCCAAGGCCGTTGCTTTTGGTGAGGCACTTGAGGAGTTGTTCAAGGTCGATCAGAAACAGGTGATTGCCAATGCGCGTGCGCTGGCCAAGACACTGACTGACGGTGGTCTGCGTGTGGTATCCGGCGGCACTGATTGTCATATGTTCCGTGTCGATGTGCGTCCGCAGGGCATCACCGGCAAGGTCGCCGAAGAGGCACTGGAAGCGGCAGGTATCACCACCAACAAGAATACCATTCCGTTTGATCCGGAATCCCCGTTTGTCACGTCCGGTATCCGTATCGGCGCATCGGTGATTACCGCGCGCGGCATGCTCGAAGCAGATGCCAGCCTGATCGGCGAACTGATTCTGCAGGTACTCAAAGCGCCTGAAGATGCAGCTGTGCATGCAGGTGTGCTTGAAGAGGTACGTAAGCTGACCGGTCGTTTCCCGATTTACGAATATTGATTGATCACTGGCAGGTGATCTGAATGTATTGTCCGTTCTGTGCCAATGATGACACGCGCGTGGTGGATTCGCGCGTGGTCGAAGACGGTGTGGCGGTGCGCAGGCGTCGTGAATGCGAAGCCTGCGGCAAACGCTTCTCTTCCTATGAACGGGCAGAGCTGAGAATGCCGCTGGTGGTCAAAAAAGACGGCACACGTCAGGCGTTTGATGGCGAGAAGATCCGTTCCGGCATGCAGAAGGCGCTGGAGAAAAGACCTGTTTCGGTGGAGCAGCTGGAGAAGGGTGTGCATGCCGTTCTGCGCGCGGTGCAGGAGACAGCTACGCCAGAGATCGCAGCAGAGGATGTCGGTGCGTTTGTGATGGAGCAGTTGCGTAACCTCGATGGTGTAGCCTATGTGCGTTTCGCCTCGGTATATAGAGAATTCAAGGATGTGGATGATTTCCTGGCCGCAGTGAAAACCGCAGTAGGAAAAAAGGAGTAGAGCTATGGTAAAGATTGCGGTACTGCCCGGTGACGGCATTGGTAAAGAGATTGTAGATGAGGCATTGAAGGTGCTTGAGGTGCTGAATAAACACTTCGATCTGAATGCCGAATGGGAAGAGGCCGCCATTGGCGGTGCCGGCTACGATGAATCCGGTGACCCATATCCTGAAGCCACCCGCAAGCTGTGCAGGGCCTCCGATGCAGTACTGCTCGGTGCTGTTGGCGGCCCGAAATGGGAGCCGCTGGCCAAGCCGTTGCGTCCTGAAGCGGGGCTCCTGCGTATCCGTGAAGATCTGGGCCTGTTTGCCAACTACCGTCCGGCCAAGGTGCATGAGCAGCTGCTTAATGCCTCGACCCTGAAACCTGAAGTGATCCGAGGCGTGGATATTCTGGTGGTTCGTGAGCTGGTATCCGGCATCTACTTCGGTCAGCCGCGCGGTATCGAAACCCTGCCCAACGGCGAGAAACGCGGGTTTAATACACTGGCCTATAAAACCTCCGAAATCGAACGTATTGCCCGCAAGGCATTTGAAGCCGCGCGTTTGCGCAGCAACCGTGTCTGCTCCATCGACAAGGCCAATGTGCTGGAGTCGACTGAATACTGGCGCGAAGTGGTTATAGCCCTGCATGCGGCGGAATATGCCGATGTTGAACTCTCGCACATGTATGTGGATAACGCGGCCATGCAGCTGATCCGCAACCCGAAACAGTTTGATGTGATTGTCACCACCAATATGTTCGGCGATATACTCTCCGACGAAGCCTCCATGCTGACCGGCTCCATCGGGATGCTGCCGAGTGCCTCAATCGGTGAAGAGTTTGCCATGTATGAGCCGATTCACGGTTCAGCCCCGGATATTGCAGGGCAGAACAAGGCCAACCCGCTGGCGACCATTCTGTCGGCATCGATGATGCTTCGCTTCTCGCTGGGTCGTGCCGATCTGGCTGACAAGGTGGATCAGGCCGTTGAAAATACACTCAATGCCGGTATCCGTACGGTTGATCTGGCTGATGGCGGGGCAAGTGTAAGCTGCTCCGGCATGGGTGATGCAGTTTGCAGGGCACTGGAGGCGCTGGCGTGAGTAGAGAACCATTTTTGCCGAAAAAAGAGGGCTATGTTGTCGCAGTAGTCGGTGCGACCGGCGCGGTCGGCCAGACCATGCTCGATATTCTGGCTGAGCGTAAGTTTCCCGTATCCGAGTTGATTCCCGTGGCCTCGAGCCGCAGTGCGGGCTCTGTGATCGAATACAGGGGCAAGGAATATGTCGTACGGGATCTGGAAACGTTTGATCCTGCCGGTGTGGATATCGCCCTGTTTTCTGCCGGTGGCGGCACCTCCAGAACCCATGCGCCGCGTTTTGCTCAGGCTGGCTGTTATGTCGTGGATAACTCCAGCGCCTGGCGTATGGACGAGGATATCTGTCTGGTTGTGCCGGAAGTCAATGCGCATGCGCTGGAGATGGCACGCGAAAACAGAATTATCGCCAATCCGAACTGCTCCACTATCCAGATGGTGGTGGCACTCAAGCCGTTGCATGATGCCATGCCGATCGAACGTGTGGTGGTCTCGACCTATCAGGCGGTATCCGGCGCCGGTGGCAAGGCCATGGATGAGCTGGCCAAGCAGACCGGCCAGTTGATGAACGGACAGGCTGCCGATGTCAATGTGTTTCCTGCCCGTATCGCGTTTAACGTCATTCCGCATATCGATGTGTTTATGGAAGACGGTTACACCAAAGAAGAACATAAAATGATCGATGAAACGCGCAAAATCATGGAAGCTGATATTGCCGTTACCGCCACAACCGTGCGTGTACCGGTCTTCTATGGCCACTCGGAGTCGGTCAATATCACCTTTTCAGGCCCGCTGAATGCGGCCAGGGCACGTGAGCTTCTGGCTGAAGCGGAAGGTGTCTGTGTCGTGGATGATCCTGCCTCTGAGGATTACCCGATGGCAAGCGAAGCCGCCGGTACTGATCCGGTCTGGGTAGGCAGAATTCGTGATGATAATTCCTGTGCAAATTCTTTGCATTTGTGGGTTGTTGCCGATAATGTGCGTAAAGGTGCGGCTCTAAATGCCGTCCAGATTGCGGAAATTCTGATTTCTCAGTCGTAGGGAGCAAGTCCTGACAGGACTACTGATGGAGGCAACATGTTGAAACGGGTAAGGCATCAGGTTGCAATGGCTTGGCTTGCTATGGCTCTGTTTTTACCGGTTGCCGCCGATGCCGCATCGCTCGAAAAGATCGAAGTCGCCTCCCGTCTGGGGGAGCCGTTTTATGCTGAAGTACCGCTCAGGCTGGAAGAGGGTGAGTCGCTAAGCGGTCTGTTTATTGAGGTTGCATCGCCGGCAGACTACAGGATTTTCGAGGTATACCGCGATCCTGTATTGAGTGAAATTCGTGCCGATGTGGCCAGTGATCAGCGTGGCACGCTTGTTAAACTCTCTTCCCGCAGCGGCATTAAAGCGCCATTTTTCAATCTGGTATTGAAAGTCCGTTATGGACGCGTGGCCCATTTCAAAAAATTTGCTGTTTTCATTGAGGCGGCGAAATCTATCCAGACTGCGGCTGACAAACCGTCTGTTGCCACTGTCCAGCTGTCAGAACAGGTCAGGGTGCCATCGGCGTCTGTTGCACAGGATCCGCTTGCGGATACGACTGAAACGGACCGGCCTGCACAGGCTGAACAGCGCGGGGCGACTGATGACTGGGCCAGAGCGGATCGTTATGGCCCCATCGTTTATGGTGATGTGCTCTCCACCGTAGCAAGTCGACTGCGTGTTGATCACCGCTATAAGCCTTATCAGGTCATGGCTGCCCTGTATGAGAAGAATAAGAGCAAATTTGACAATGAAAACATGAACCTGCTCAAGGCAGGCAGTTTTCTTGAAGTGCCGACAGCCGCCGAAATCGAACAGCGATCTGCAAAAGAGGCCTATGCGCTGTTTGCTCAACATGAGAAGCAGTGGAAAGAGTTGACCGAAAAGCCGCGGTATGCGGCTGTTGAAGAGGCCCAGCGTACCCGTTACAGCAATCGGGTGAGTGTTGGCGAGCAGGCCAGGGGCTCAGCTGCGGCACCTGTTCTGCTACCGGCTGCCACGAAAAACAGAGCTGTTGCCGATTCAACTGCAACTGCCCGACCTGTTGTAGCAGGCAGCGGTGCGGCTACCGATAGCGAAGGCGTTCAGTCACTGATCGCAGTTGCCGATGACCAGCAAGCTGCGGCAACACAAGCTTTGCCGACTGCTGAATCGAACAGTGAACTGGCGGTATTAGAAGCAAAAAATGAAGCGCTGCAGCAGCAACTGCTGGAGAATCAGAAGAGCATAGAAGCGCTGAACAGTAAAATCGATGACGTTGCTGGAGCGGCATCTACTGCGCGTGTTGAGAAACTGGAAGTACTGCTGGTCCGTTTGCAGGCCGAACTGGAAAAGTCCAACAAACAGGCCGGTGCACCACAGAATGGACCGGACTGGGTTATCTGGCTGCTGGCTGCTCTGGTTACTATTCTGCTCGGCGCCGTGGCTGTTTTGATGCGCAGGGAGCCTGCACATCCTGCTGATGAGGCGCTCAGAGTTGAAGAGAAGGCAGCTGTTGAGCCGGTAGTTGAGGCCTTGGAAACGGTTGCCGGCGACTCCGAATCAACTATTGAAAATGAAGATCGTGAACAGGATGTGTTCGACTCCATCGCCAGTTTTTCCGATGACCTGACCGACACTGATACGGCCGAGATGGAGCCCTTTGACGCTTCAATGCTGGATGAAGATCCGGATCCAAATGTGGATTATATCTCTGAAGCGGATGTGTATGCCCGTTACGGAATGGACGATGAAGCACTGCATCAGCTGAATCTGGCACTGCGTTTACAGTCGGATAATCTTGCTGCGCATATCAAAAAAGCACAGCTCCTGCGTCGTACCGGTGCGGTGGAAGCCTTTGCGGAAAGCAAGGCGGAAGCTGACCGGGTGCTGGAGAGTGCAGAACTTGACCAGTTTTATGCAGCGTTGCATGAAGTGGCCACCGGCCGTACGGAAGTGTCAGATGCGCAGCCATCTGCAGCTCTGCCGACAGTTGCCGCAGCGGCAGAACCCGAACTGTTACCTGAAGATGATGACGTTTCAGGCGTAATGCTGGTTGAAGGGCAGGAAGACGATGGCATCGATTTCGATCTGTCTGATATTGATATGCCTGAGCAGCAGGATGTCGTTGCAGAAGAACCTGCCATGGAAGAGATGGACTGGCTGCACGATGCATCATTTGATGCAACTGCTGCCATCGCGTTGACTGATAACGCAGATGTCGCGTTAGATGAGAGCCACGATGCTACCGGTGCCACTGTTACGCAGATGTTCGATAACCTGATGGTTGAATTTTCCGATGACGACTTGACTGCCTCACAGGAAGTCGCGCCGGCAGCATCGCTTGAACCCGGCCCGGCAGAGCTGGATTTCGAAAGCACACTTGATCTGGCTTCGGCAGATGCAACCCAGGAACTGGATAGTCTGTTGAGTGAATTCACCAATCAGGATGAAGAGGTGGCTGAGGATGTTGTCCCGGCAGACATTGCAACTGCAGACCGCACACTGGTGATTGACGAAGAGGCGGCTGATCTCCTGCATCTGGATCATCTGCTCGGTGATTTTGCCGATGATGAGAATATGTTCAATTTCTCTACGGACAGTGATGAGCTGGATGTTTCGGTGTTTGATCAGGCCGAAGCTGCCGTACGTCGACAGGTCAAAGATGATGAATCAACACTGGAAGCCACCCAGCATCTTGACATCCTGATGAATGAATTTGCCGAGCCTGCAGGACGTGAGGCGAGCGGGTTGGATGATGATCTGCTGGAACAGAATGACAGTGATGCAGTGGCATCCCGTAGGGTTGGTATTGCAACCGGTCATGATACCACGCAGGAACTGAATCATCTGTTGAGTGAGTTTGCCGACGATGAAAACTCGCTTGTCACTGCTGAATATGAAGCAGCCTCTATTGAAATGGATCATGATGCGACGCAGGAGCTCGATCACCTGCTTAGCGAGTTTGCTGTTGATGAAGGAGATGCAAAGCCGGGTGAAAGCGATCATGGCGCCACTCAGGAGCTTGATCATCTGCTCAGTGAATTCTCTTTCGATGAAGATGATGCATTTGAGCCGGAAGCTGATAAATCCGTTGGGAAAAAGAGCGGTTTTGCAGCCAATCACAGTACTACTCAGGAGCTGGATCAGCTGCTCAGTGAGTTTTCCGATGATGGTGAGGATGACGACGGTAAGAAGAAAGGCTGAGCGTTGAGGCCTGCTGCGGCTGCGCTGCATCACTTGTAATGCCTTTTTCGGACCTGTTTTATACCGCCTCGGTCTGGTTGCGCTGGCTGGCCTGTTTTGCTCTGCTACTGTTAAGCATCACGTCACATCTTGTCGTTTTAAATCTGTGCCTGATTGTTGTGGCGACCCTGCTGATTCGGGGGCTCGATGGTCACTGGCAAAAGCTTGTCCATATGCTGCGCCTGTTGCGCTGGTTTGTTTTCCCTATTCTGCTGCTGCATCTGATGTTTTCTCCCGGCCAACTGATGTTTCCGGATTACGGACTGCCGTTGACCTGGCAGGGCTTACAGCAGGGTGGCTGGCTCTCACTGCATCTGGTTTGTATCTTTATGGTGGCCATGCTGATGTTTCGCGCCCTGAATAATTCCGAATGGAACAGGCTGCTTTTAACCCTGCCATTTGCCGGAAAACATCTGGCAGTTTACCTGTTTATGCTCGCACCTATGCGACAGAGGATCAGCCATGACCTGCATATCCTGAAACAGCAGTGGACCCTGCGCCGGGACTGGTCGAAATTCCCGCTGCTTATCCTGACCGCATTCCGGCTGGCACTGACCTCCGCTGCTGATCAGGTGCAGCTGCTCTGGTTGCGCTGGCCTCAGTTTTTGCATCATAAGCCTGCCGTATGTTCAGAAACCGATGTGGCGGCGCGAATTGCAATCAATACTTGCTGTCTGGTCGTTGCTTTGATGGCATATGGCATGGTGTTTTTATGATGGAAGAAGTGATGCAGCGTATAGTCATGGTTGTCGAGTTTGACGGCTCCGTTTTTCATGGCTGGCAGAGACAGAATAATGCGGTCACGGTTCAGGCAATGCTTGAAGATGTGTTGCTCAGGATCGAAGGCAGGGCGGTTACGACGTTTGCTGCCGGCAGAACCGATACCGGCGTACATGCCGAGGCACTGCCGGTGCATTGTGATGTGTCGGCCGCGCGCTGGAATCGCTCACATCTGGCTTACCTGCATGGTTGCAACCATCTGTTGCCCGACAGTATTCGCATTGTCGGGGTGAGGGCGGTAGCGGATGATTTCCATGCCCGTTTCGATTGTCGGGGGCGTGCTTACCGCTATCAGATCTGGAACAGGAATACGGCATCTGCCATACAGCAGTGGCGGCACTGGTGGATGCCGCGAGGGCTGGATGTGACGTTGATGCAGCAGGCCGGAACCTTCTGTCTGGGCAGACAGGATTTCAGTGCCCTGCGCGCCGCAGGTTGTCAGGCACCGCACGCAACCCGTACCGTTACCCGGCTGGATATCAAACAGGATGGTCACTGCATTACAGTCGATGTGGCAGCTGACGGCTTTCTTTATCATATGGTGCGCAACCTGGTCGGTAATCTGGTTGCGGCCGGTCTGGGCAAGCAGACGCCGGATGAGTTCAAGCTCCTCTTGCAAGGCTGCGACCGATCAAAAGGGGCTGCGACGGCACCTGCCCACGGACTCTATTTCGTGGATGCGCAGTATGAAACATTCACCTCGCAGGCATTGATCGGAAGCTGTTAATAAATCAGTTGCTGATTTGTTCAGTCAGGTGGCTGCCTGGCCTGCAGTACAGCGGGCGATGGCCTCTCTGAGTTTGTCCATACTTACCGGTTTGTTCAACAGGGTCACCTGATACTGGCCAATCTGCTGCAGTTGCTCATCTTCGCCAAAGGCTGTAACCATCAGAATCGGTATACCGGCACCAATCTTTCGCAGCTCCATGACCAGCTCCAGTCCGTTCATGCCCGGCATGCGATAATCGGTCATGATCAGATCAAAGTGGTTTTCCCTGTTGAGAAACAGCTCCAGTGCCTGCTGGCCGGACTCGGCAGTGACGCTGCTGTGGCCGATGCGCGCAAGCATGGCCTGGTGAATCTTCAGAATATCCGGAGCATCATCAACGAGCAGAATATGATGGGGCGATGTCAGATCATAAGCGCCCTGTTTCGCTGGCAGAGGCATTTCTGTTTTATCACTGGCCCGCTCGCCATTGTCGCTGTCGATACAGGGTGGCAGATGAATGGTGAAACAGGTTCTCTCACCCGGGACGGATTCAACGTTTATGTCTCCGTGATGCAGTTTAACAATGCGCTGCACCATGGTCAGGCCAAGGCCTGAGCCGCCCTGTTTGTCTCTGGAGGTCCAGAACGCCTTGAATACGAGATGCAGATCCTCATTGCTGATGCCGATGCCGTTATCAATAACCCGGATGCAGAGGGCCGCGTGACCGGGTCTGGCCAGCCTGTGTTCCGGATCCATACAGATTTCAACTTTGATGGTGCCTGCACCTTTAATGGCCTGCGTCGAATTATTCACCAGATTGAGCAGTATCTGTTCAATCTCGATGATGCTGATGGCCACATCGTCCAGCGGTTCGGAGATTTTGCAGTTGAGTTTGATATTCTGGGGTAGTTGCAACCGTGTCAGCCCGATAATGTTCTCCAACGGTTGTACCAGTTTATCCGCTTCTGTGAAGCTGGGCACATGATTGTCCGCCTCACGGTTTTTACTTAATTTCAGCAGATGGGTGATCAGGTCGGAGCCGCGTTCACCGGCTGCAATAATCTCATTGATCTGACTTCTGGCAACTTCGTCGCTGCTGCTCATCTGCAATACTTCCGCATAACCGATCATGTTGGTCAGGACATTCCTGAAATCATGCACGATACCTGCGACCAGTGTCGACATATAACCCTGCCGGTGCATAGCCTCCAGCTGCTCCTGCAGTGTTTCTCGCTGGGTAATATCGAGCACGAAACAGACACAGATCCAGCGATTGCGCCAGCGCATGCGTATGGTAGAAATCATCAGCTTGATGATGTCGCCCTTGCTGCTTTTGCCTCTGATATAGGTGCTGTGAGGGGCGTGTCCGGATGGATCACTCTCCTCATGGAAGGCCATGCGGCAGAAGTCGAGCATTTCGTGGCTATCCTCTTCCAGCGTTAGTGCATCAACCGGTTTGCCAATCAGGAATTCATTTTTATACTGGAAAACATGGTTTATAGCGCTGTTGCTGTAGAGGATTCTGGGTGTCTGTTGCTGATCCAGATAGTAGGTGAATACCGGCAGTGGCCCTTTATCCAGCAGCTGGAATGAGCTCGCTTCGGCAAGATTTTTCTCCTTTACCGCTTTTTCAAGTTTCACCCCGATCAGGTAAACGTAGAAGGGTACGGCAATCAGCGTGAATATCTGCCAGGCGAGCAGGGTGGTGTCGATCGGCAGCAGCAGGCTGTAATGGGCATAGGCTGTCATCATCAGCAAGCCGATCAGGCAGGCAACCTGGGCGAAGATGAGCATGGCATTGCCGAAGCGCAGTCCGTTACCGATAATGATCGGCAGCAGCATGAAGTAGACACCGCTGGAGTGGCCGCCGTCAATGAGCATACCGAACGTCACGATTACCACATCGAGCAGCAGATAGAACAGGGCGCCGGCAGTAGAGAGCGGCAGTCGGCGCAGTCTGAGCAGTGCGCTGATGTTGGCGGCAAAATAGATGGCGGTAAAGCTCAGCGCCTCTGCCATATAGTAGTCGAAATATTCACCTTGCAGAGCGACATATATCAGGCTGGCGCAGGTAAGCAGGATGCGCGCCCTGGTCTGTTGAAGCTGCGCTTCGGCAAGCGATTTTCCACCGGTATGCGTATGGTTTTTCAGCCATTGCTTGATGGAATGTCTGTTGAGCATGAGCCCTCCACTCACGGTTTTTGGGTCGAAGAAGAAATAAATGGGGCAGCTTCCGTGAAATTGAGTGTAGTTTTATTTACACCTGCTGCAAGCTGTCCTGTTCGGATCAACTTTCGGCGTACTTTTTCGTTGATCCTGTGATATGGTTCGCCTGTCGACGGCGTGAATTTACTGGTCGGCCATTGCAGGAGTAAACGTGTTATATGTAGCTGTTCGGGCCGCCAGAAAGGCCGGAGATATGATTGTCCGGGCATTTGATGAACGTGATGATCTGAAGGTTCAGCAAAAATCGGACCGGGATTATGTGACCGAAATTGATCAGAAAGCAGAATCACTGATTTTACGGGAAATAACCAAGCATTATCCTGACCACGGCATTGTTGCCGAAGAGCAGGGTGAACGGGTGAATCCGGGTGCCTCCATGCAGTGGTATGTCGATCCGCTCGATGGCACCAGCAACTTTATTCACGGGTATCCGCATTTTGCCATATCGATTTCCGCATGGCGGGATGGCAAGCCGTTTCTGGCTGTAGTGCATGATCCGATTCGGGATGAAACCTTTGAAGCGAAAAACGGTGGCGGTGCTTTTCTTAACCGGCGCAGGTTACGCGTTTCCGGTGAGAAGCGTCTTGATCACGCATTGTTCGCCTCAGGCATTCCTTCCTACCAGCGCGATACGATGGATGTTTTTCAACAGCGTATGAATGTGTGTATGTCGGCTATGGACGGCTATCGCCGTGGCGGTTCCGCAGCACTGGATCTGGCTTATGTGGCAGCAGGCCGTCTGGATGTTTACTGGGAAGCCGGACTGAAACCATGGGATATTGCAGCAGGTTACCTGTTGGTTCAGGAGGCCGGTGGTATTGCCACGGCTCTGGATGGTTCCAAGCTGGATCTGGAGAAAGGGGATGTGCTGGCAGGCAATCCCGCGCTGCATCCACAGGTCATCAAGCTGCTCAAGGTTGGTAAGGCGTAAGGCGACAGGAGAATCGCTCACAAGTCACCAGCTTCTGCCTTCTAGTGCCCTTCGCGTTTGAGCAGTAAAAACAGGGCAAGTCCGCCAAAAGCAAGGCTGGGCAACCAGGCTGCATAAGCTGCCGGCATGCGTTCGCTGTTTGCCAGCAGATGTCCGGCATTACCCACCACATAAAAGACCAGCCCCAGTGATATCGCACTGACAATGCCCCATGAAGCCTTGCCGCTGCGGCTGCCGGTGTTCAGGCAGAGTGCAGCAGCCAGTACCACCATCAACAGGCAGGCAAGCGGTGCAGAGAACTTGCGGTGCAGGGCATAGGTGTAAGAGCCACTGCTCAAGCCGGCATGTTTCAGATCATTGATATAGCGGTTGAGTTCGGCGACCTGCATATGGTTGGGCTTGGGCGGCTCTGCCGTTTCAGGGCTAATCGTTGAAGCAATGGTTATCTCATCCAGATGCTCAAGTAACATGCCCTGGTCTTCAGAAGGTCTGCTGACGTGGGCATCCTTAAGCTGCCATGCACCCTGAGCATAGGTCGCACTGGCGGCATCGACCCGCTTGAGCCATGCGCCCTGCGGATTCGTTTCCAGCATCATCAGGGCAAACTGATGGTTGGCCAAAGGTGTCAGCCTGAAAAAATGCTGTCCGTCTTTCAGCCACTGCACGCCGTGGTTGCTGTCTGCTTCTTTCTGGATATGGACACGCTCAATGGTGTCGAGTCGCTGGTTGGTTACAGGGGTGACCCATTCACCGATAGTGAAGCTGAATGTGGCCGCGAGCAGGGCAACTGCAACCAGCGGTGTAAGCAGCTTGTTGATGCCAAGGCCTGCTGCCCTGATGGCGACCATTTCGTGATGGCGTGAGAGCTCGATCAGGTAAACACTGGCTCCGATCAGGACGATGATAGGCATAAATTCAGCGATGAGAAATGGTGCTTTGAGCAACAGGTATTCAATGAGTAACTGGCTGGTCAGGCCGTGGCCGAGATAACGGGCTTTATCAAAAGATTCAATAATGACATAGATTGCCAGCAGTGCCGCCATGGTGACGACTGAACGGCTGATGCAACCGGTAAAAATCCATCGGAAAATAACTGGCATGCAGGCAAGACTATGCGGCTGCCAGCGACAGGGGAAGCGGTTGCGTTCATGCAACAACAGGGTAATCCGGGTGTCGAACTCATTTATGTTCCTGCATGTGACTATTATTGTAACTGTTGAAGTTGCGTTGCTGTTGTCAGCTGCGTCTTCGTTTGGCCGGAATTATGCTAAACTAAGCTGATCAGGGGTGGGGACGTGGCATGAAGTGTCCATTAACCATCACATGATTGGAACGGTGTTGCTTATATGGCTGATGCGAAACAAAATCATTCCCCTCTGAAAAAGGTGCTGGCTGCAACAGTTGCCGGTTTTATTGTGCTCGCTCTGGCTTTCAATTTTGCGCTGCGCCAGCAGCAGGATCATGAGCTGCAAGTGCATCTGGACGCAGATTTTGCCATGCTGCAAAATGAGATTGAGTCGAACATTCAAATCAGATCCGGCTGGATGAAAACATCATTGTTGGTTTTGCAGCATTCACTTAATGCCGGGGGTGGTGCAGACGCTATGCAACAGGCCGATCATGAGCGGTTGTATCATCTGGCTGAAGATTTCTACCTGAATATGAAACGGAACAATCGCGTCACATATATGTATTTTATGGATCAGCAGCGGCGTGTGTTGCTGCGCATGCATCAACCGGATCGTTTCGGTGATGTGATCAACAGCCAGACCGCTGTTCAGGCCGGGCAGCAGGGGGCGGCCATCTCAGGCGTGGAGTTGGGGCCTCTGGGGGCATTGATGTTGCGCGTGGTGGTGCGCGTGGTGGTGCCATGGGTGGTTGGAGGCGAGAGCATTGGTTACATAGAGACTGGTATGGAACTGGAGGATATCCTCAATACAATCGAAGAAGATAGTTCATTTCGTATTATCCTTACATTACATAAAAAGTTGCTGGACAGGCAAAGCTGGCAGCCCGCTCAGCAGATGGTGTGGGATCTGCTTGATCATGATGTGATCGTCTTTCCTGCTACAGGCGTTGACGAATGGCTGGGCGGAGCCGGCGGCTTCCTGAATAATATCGATGCCAGGCCAGGTGTGGTTGAGATTGAAGGTCGCCATTATGAAGTGGCGTTTCAGCCCTTTGCGGATACAACAGGCCAGAAGATTGGTCAGCTGATTATGTTGGATGATATCTCAGGTGAACATGAGGGTTTGACCAGTGCACTGTATGCAGCAATGGCATTGTTTGCACTGATTGCCATTGCCATGGTCGTGTTACTGTACCTGATCATCAGCAGAGCGGAAAAGGAGCGTGCGGCTGCAGAAAAAAAACTGAAACTGGCCAGTGAAGCCATCTCCAATACCGTAGATGGGATCATCATTACAGACAGTGAAGGTGTTATCATTGATGTGAATGCCGCCTTTGTGAATGTTACGGGCTTTAGTCGCAAGGAGGCGCTTGGTAACAGGCCCCAGATGCTGCAGTCAGAAAACTACGATGAGACGTTTTACCGTGATATGTGGGACTCAATCAAACAGCATGGCAGGTGGCAGGGGCGCATCGTTAATCGTAGAAAGAATGGAGAGCTTTATCCGGAAGCACTTTCAATTACGGCCATTTGTGATGAGTCGGGTGCGGTGAAGAATTATATCGGTGTGTTTTCCGACATCTCGGAATCCGAGGCACTGCAACATCAGATTCATCAGGCTCAGCGTATGGAATAGCTTGGCACTCTGGTTGGTGGCATCGCGCATGAGTTCAATAACCTGCTGGCCGGTATGACAGGTCATCTGTATCTGGCAATAAGCGAGGTGAAGCAGCTGCCTGAGACCGTGGAAAAGCTGAAGGCTGTTGAAAAGCTCGCTTATGATGCCGGAGCTATGGTCAAGCAGTTGCTGGCATTTGCCAGGAAGGGTGTTACACGCAAGCAAAGATTGTCGGCCGCCGAGTTTATTCAGGAAGTGATAGATACATACAGAGCCTCTATGCCGGAAAACATTAAATTCAGCTACATACACTCGAATGAATCAATGATCCTTGAAGCAGATAAAATGCAATCTCGACAGGTTCTATTGAACTTGATCGACAATGCCAAAGATGCTGTGGCAGATACTCCCCGCCCTGAAATTACTGTGAGAAGCAGTGCATATATTGTTGATCAGGCATTTCTACAGAAGCATCAGGATGTGGCTGGAACTCATTTCCTGCGTATTTCTGTTGCTGATAACGGTTGTGGAATTAGCGATAAAGACTTTGAAAATATTTTTGAGCCATTCTATACAACCAAAGAGGTAGGAAAGGGTACCGGGTTGGGGTTGCCGATGGTGTTTGGTACAATCAAAAGTCATGGTGGTGCTATCGAGGTTGAAAGCACGCCCGGCAAGGGCACTGTTTTTACTATTTATTGTCCAATGTATGAACCGGAACCCGAAGGTCAGAAATCCGAAGGTCAATCAACGCCTGACAAGATTGTCAGTGGCAATGGTGAAACCATTCTGGTGGTTGATGATGACAGAGTGGTAATCGATACGGCCAGAATGGTTTTAACAAAGCTCGGCTACAGGGTGCTGACAGCTGCCGGTGGCAGAGAGGGCGTGGATATATACAGGCAGCAGTGGCCGGATATTGACCTGGTTATGCTTGATGTGGTGATGCCTGAAGTGGGTGGTATTGAGGCCTGTCGGCTGATGAGAAAAATTCATGCGCCGGTAAAAATCATATTTGTAACCGGTTATGATCGTGGTGATGCACTGCAGGACAGTATTGATCAAGGCGGAGAGATTGTGCTGCGTAAACCGTATACTATCAGTCAACTGAGCCTGACATTGCACACTGTTTTCAATGCTGACTAATCAACGCCAGTAGTCAGCATAACGGCTCCGTTCACGGCTTTTGTACGGATGTTTTCCCAAGCATATTAACGATTGCACAAGAAAATACAGGTGTAAGGTTCAGTGTGACCGGGGAAACTGTTACACTCCCGCAAATTTTGTGGGCAGGTAGTCTTTCAACAGTGCCCGGACATAAGGATGCAACATGAACGAAAATGAAATTCTGGCTATGTATGAAGATGCAGGCGCACTGCTAAATGGTCATTTTGTGCTCTCCAGCGGGCGTCACTCATCCCGTTACCTGCAGTCGGCACTGGTGCTGATGAAAATCAGCCATGCTACGGTACTGGCGGCTGAACTGATCCGGAAAATCAACCCGGAAGATATCGATATGGTCGTTGCACCAGCGATCGGCGGGCTGGTGATCGGTCAGGAAGTGGCACGTTTGTTGGATAAACCCTTTATCTTTACCGAGCGTAAAGAGGGGGAGATGCAGTTGCGCCGCGGGTTTACCATTCCTGCAGGAGCACGACTGCTGGTTGTTGAGGATGTGATCACCACCGGCGGTTCTGTGCGTGAATGTATGGTGGTTGTACGCGAACACGGCGGCACACCGGTAAAGGTTCTGGCTGTTGTTGATCGCGCACCGGATGTCGAAGGTCGTTTTGATGTGCCTTTTGCCACGGCGATCAGCCTGAGCGTTGAGACCCATGATCCGGCCGATTGTCCGCTCTGCCGTGAAGGGGTGTTGCCGGCCATCAAACCGGGCAGCAGAGGCTCTGCCTGAATGGATGTGTGACAGAGGCCACGGCGTTTGTGCACGGAAAAGTTATGTTTGGCAGCCGCAAGCGCGCCTGTCTGTGATTAGGAGTTTGAATGAATAAGCCTGTACTTCGCTGCTTCCCTCTCGGGGGCGTCGGTGAATTTGGAAAAAATATGATGGTGTATGCCATCGATGATGACGCTGTCATTGTCGATTGCGGTATGGGCTTTCCGGAACCGGGCCAGCATGGCGTAGATATTGTCGTTCCCGATATTTCTGCACTCGATGAACTGGGACTGAATATTCATGCGCTGCTGCTAACCCATGGCCATGAAGACCATATCGGCGGTCTGCCGCATCTGCTGCCAAAACTTGCGCTGCCGACTTACGGTACGGAAGTGACGCTGGCGCTGGTTAAATCCAAGCTCTCCGAACGCGGCTTTAAGGGCGACCTGCGCGTTTTGCCCGAGGATGGCAGCACGATTGATATCGGCCCGTTCAAGGTGGAAGGCGTGCCGGTGACGCATTCAATTATGGATGCGGTATCGGTTGCTATTCATACCTCTCTGGGTGTCATTATCCATACCGGTGATTTCAAGCTTGATCCGGCGCCGATTGACGGGCGCGTCACGGCTTTGCATCGTTTCTCCCAATTGGGTGACCAGGGTGTGGTATTGCTGGCATCAGACTCCACCAATGCCACGCGTGCAGGCTCCGGCCCCTCCGAACGTGTGGTGGGCCCTGCTCTGAAGCAGGCAACCATGCAGTGTAAAGGCAAGGTGGTCGTCACCACGTTCGCATCGAATATGTTCCGCATTCAGCAGATTATTGATGCTGCTGTGGCCTGTGGCCGCAGGGTGGCCGTGGCAGGGCGCAGTCTGGAACGCAATATGGGCATCACCGAGACGCTGGGGCGTTTGAATGTGCCGGCCGGAACCATGGTGGATATCAAGCAGACGGCAGGCATTCCAGCCGACAAGCTGCTGATAATCGCTACAGGTTCGCAAGGCGAGTCGAGAGCCGCACTGGCACGTCTGGCACAGGACCGGTTTTCCGGCGTTCACCTTGAAACCGGCGATCTGGTGATTTTCTCATCAAGCAATATTCCCGGCAACGAGCGCATTATTGCCGGTCTGTACAACCATATTTATCGCCGCGGTGCACGCATCAAGCACGCAGGCCAGGCTCCGCTGCATGTTTCAGGTCATGCCCAGGCGCATGAGTTAAAAATGATGATGCAGCTGACGCGTCCGAAGTATTTTTATCCGGTACATGGCGAGTACAGAAACCTGATCGAACATCGTGATCTGGCTCTGGCTGCAGGCATTCCTCTTTCTCATACGGTGATTGCCGAAAACGGCCACAGCGTTGTTGCTGATGACTCAAGCATAGGCCTGGGCCCTGAATTTCATGCCGGCGCCGTATTCGTTGACGGAGACAGTCGCGACGAGATTGACGGTTTTGTGTTGCGCGACAGGCGTGCCCTGGCTGAAGACGGCATGATCTCGGCTACCGTGCTGGTTTCCCTGCATGAGGGGCGTCTGCTTTCCGAACCTGAGCTGAGTGCCCGCGGTGTGCTGCATGACGATGTCAGTGAAGAGGTGCTGGCCGCTGCTGCCCATGCCTTGCGCAGTTTTCTTGAGAATATGGATAAGGAATTGCTCTCGGATCAGGATGCCGCCAAGGAAGAGGTGCGCCTGTTTTTACGACGCTGGTGCAAGAAACATATCGGCCGCAGGCCAATGGTCCTGCCTGTGATTGTGGCGGTTTAACTCTCTATGGATGTTCGCCTTATTGTCCGTGAAGCGCTGGCGCTGCTCATTGCAGGGCTGGTTATCGTGCTGGCTCTGGCCATGTTCAGCTTTTCACCCGCTGACCCTTCGCTGAATCATGAAACGATGGCCAGAGTGCATAACCTGGTCGGTTCTGGTGGCGCCTATGCCTCAGACTTTTTCTATCAGCTGTTCGGTTATGCCAGCTGGATATGGGTGGCATTGATTACGACTGTGGCCGTGCGTATGGGCTGGGGCAAACAGCCCTATCTGGGGAGCTGGAGTTCGCTGTTCTGGTTGCCGGTGATTCTGGCTGTGGCGGCGATGATGCATGCGCATCTGCCGAGCGGCACTGCGGCCGATCCGCTGGCGTTGCCTGCCGGTACAGGCGGGGCGCTGGGGTCCATGCTCGAAGGCAGCCTGAGTCAACCGCTGCGTGCTCTCGGGCGCGATATTCTGTTAACCACGCTGATTTTAAGCGGTCTTGTGGCGGCCACCCACTGGTCACTGCTGGCACTGGTGAAGAAGATTTACACATGGTTGATGCTGGCTGTTGCTTATATGTCCGCGGTGCTGAGAAACCTGTTTGACAAGGCTGCCGACCGCAAGGATCGCATGGAAGCCAAAGAGGTGCGTAAAGAGATTCGTAAAACGCGCCCGGAACATATTGTCAAATCCGAACCGGCGGATGTAGCCAAGCCAGTCAAGGTGACTGTTTCACGGCGTGCGCAAAAGGAGCAGCAGGTGGAGCTTAGCTTCCGTGAACCATCCGCCTCCGGTTTTAAACTGCCATCGCTGAACCTGTTCGATCGCGGGCCGGGTGTGCAGAAAGAGCATCAGCCGCAGGCATTGCAGGCGGTTGCCCGTATGCTGGAAAAGAAACTGCTGGACTACCGTGTGGAAGGCAAGGTGGTGCAGGTGCATCCGGGACCTGTTGTAACACAGTTTGAACTGGAGCCGTCACCGGGTACCAAAGTGAATCGCATTATGGCGCTGCAGGACGATCTGGCCCGCTCCATGGCTGCGATCAGTGTGCGTGTGGCCGGTAATATCCCGGGCAAGAGTGTGATCGGTATTGAAATCCCCAATGAAGAGCGCGAAAGCGTGGTGATTCATCAGGTGTTCTCAAGCAAGGAGTTTGCCGATAAACACCATATCCTGCCGATGGCGCTGGGTGTGGATATCGGTGGCCAGCCGGTGGTAACCGATCTCGCCCGCATGCCGCATCTGCTTGTGGCCGGTACAACCGGTTCGGGTAAATCGGTAGCCATTAACGCCATGATCTGTTCATTGCTGATGACCAAAACGCCGAAGGAACTGCGTTTGATCATGGTCGATCCGAAGATGCTGGAGTTATCCGTATATGATGATATTCCGCATCTGCTGGTGCCGGTGGTGACCAATCCGCACAAGGCTGCCAAGGCGCTGGCCTGGGCTGTCTATGAGATGGAGCGCCGCTATCATCTGATGAGCGAAGCCAAGGTGCGTAATATCGACGGTTATAACAAGGCTACGGACAAGCTGGAAGATACCGAACGGCTGCCGTATATCGTCATTGTTATTGATGAGCTGGCCGATTTGATGATGGTGGCCGGCAAGGAAGTGGAGCAGGCCATCTGTCGTATTGCCCAGAAGGCGAGGGCGGCAGGCCTGCATCTGATTCTGGCAACACAGCGGCCGAGTGTGGATGTGATTACCGGTCTGATCAAAGCCAACCTGCCCAGCCGTTTATCATTTCAGGTCTCATCCAAGATCGACTCGCGTACCATTCTCGACCAGATGGGCGCCGAACAGTTGCTCGGTATGGGTGACAGTCTGTTTCTCAGTGGTGCCCGTGATTTAAGGCGTGTGCATGGCGCCTTTGTATCGGATCGTGAAGTGATCGATATAGTTGAACATCTCAAGCTGCAGGGCGAACCGAATTACCGTGAAGAGGTCTTTGAAGTACCCACTGCGGCTGACGCTAACGGTGGCGCAGGTGCCGGTGGCGATGAGCAGGACGATAAATATGATGAAGCTGCCGAACTGGTGATTGAAAAAGGGCAGTGCTCTGTGTCGATGGTGCAGCGCTACCTGCGTATCGGTTATAACCGTGCCAGCCGACTGGTTGAGCAGATGGAGCGGGAAGGGCTGGTGACGGCGCCGGGTGCCGGCGGTATCCGTAAAGTGAATGTCAGATCTTCCGAAAATGGCGGGGGCGTCATCGAATGAGAATGCGTTTGATTATGATGTTGGTGGCGCTGTTTGTGGCAGGTCCAATGGCCGGGGCGGCCGAGGTAAAACAGGTATGGCCGCTGGACGGACAACAGAACGTGCAACAGAGGGAGTCGGATGATTTCTTTAAAAAGAGCATCAATCGCATGGCTGCATTGCCCGGCTTCCAGTGTCATTTCGACCAGATGATGGTGTTTACCGACGGTGGCGGACAACGTTACGCGGGCGAACTGGCCGTGCTCAAACCCAAGCGTTTTCGCTGGCAGTATGCCCAGCCTTACGAGCAGTTTTATGTCAGCGATGGTCACGGCATCTGGCATTACGAGCCGGACCTGATGCAGGCTGAACGGCTGGATAACCTTGAAGCGGTCGATCCTGCTGTAATGAAACTGCTTGACGGACGGATCACGCCTGCTGACCTGCAGGTGCTCAAACACGAGTCTGATGCCGGGGCGGGCGTCAGCCGTTATCAGGTGCGCATCAAAGGCTCTGATCCGGTGTGGCTCGGCTTTTCCAAAGCCGGTGATCTGATGCTTATTGAGCGCGAAGATGTGCTGGGTAATCGTAATCGCATGAGTCTGTCCAACTGCTCTTACATTGCGCCGTCAGAAAATCTATTTAGTTTTACGCCACCCGAAGGCGTGGACGTGCTCGACATGCGTTCGGCCAGTGAATAACAAGGAAAATACATGAAACGTTTATTGAGTGTTACCATCAGCATGTTGCTGACATCCACGACTGCCTATGCAGGTGGTTTTGAGCTGCCCAATCAATCTGCATCTGCGCTGGGTGTGTCCAATGCCTTTGTTGCCACTGCCGATGATGCATCTGCGGTTCTCTACAATCCGTCCGGTTTGGCATGGCAGCCCGGTCTGTCTGTGCAGCTAGGGATCGTCACGCCTTATCGCGACTCTTCCGTAAAACTGGCCGGTGGAACCGGGCCGAATATGGGCACGGAGGCCATGGTGGGCTCGATATATGCCGGCTGGGCACCGATCGACAGTGCATGGGTGGTTGGCTTCGGCTTTTCTTCGCTGTATCAGTTAAACAACGAGTGGAGCCAGGCCTTCGGGGCAGCAGCAGGCACAACCAAGCTGACCGTTGACCATGCCAGTCTTGATGCCGTTTATGCTGTAAACAGTACGCTGGCCGTCGGCCTCGGTGGTGACTGGTATCTGACCCGCGCCGACCTGACACAGGGTGCAAATGCTTTCAAGGGACATGACTGGGCCAGTTTCGGCGGCCATGCCTCACTGAAGTGGAAGTTTATGCCGGCCTGGAGTGCGGGCCTGATGCTGCGCTCAGGCAGTAAAATCAGCATGTCGGGTGCCGCCAATGATCAGCTTTCGTTTAAACTGCCGGATCAGGTCAGTGCCGGTATTGCCCATGATTTTGCCGATGTATGGCGTGTGGAAGTGGATGGTAAATGGACGCGCTGGTCGAGTCTGAAGAATTTTAATGTGACTGGTCTTTCTCCTCAGACCAACACCTTGAGTCTCAAGGATACGTTCAGCGTGATGACCGGTCTGACCTGGACATGGCGTCCGAACACCCAGCTGCGTTTTGGTTATGCCTATGATCAGGGCGCCAACAAAGCCGCAGGGTTTAATCCTGTGGTGGCTGACCAGGACGGGCATCAGGCCAGTCTCGGTCTTGGCGGTGACTTTACCGGGTTGCATTTCGATCTTGCCTACAGCTATACCTATTATACCAAGCGCACGGCTACAGGCGCTTTCGCCGGCACATATCGTGACCGCAGGCAGGCCTTTGCACTGTCTGTATCCAAATATTTTGACTAGCCGAACCGGGTGACCAGACAGGTTTCCTTTCTTGACGAGAGGGTGAGCGAGATAACTGCGCCGCTTGCGCATCGCATGCGGCCCAAATCATTGCAGGATGTGGCCGGACAGCCGGAACTGACACAGAAGGACTCCTGGTTTGCTGCCATGATGGCAGAGGGCAGGGCGATCTCCTGTATCTTCTGGGGACCACCTGGCGTGGGTAAAACCACGCTGGCAACCATGATGGCCGATGCCGCAGGTCTGCCGTTCACCCATCTCTCCGCTGTTTCCGCAGGCAAGGCAGAGGTGCAGGCCGTGGTTAAACAGGCCAAACAGCAGGGCCAGACCTGGCTGTTGTTTCTCGATGAAATCCACCGTTTTAATAAAGCCCAGCAGGATGTGCTGCTGCCCTATGTTGAGGACGGCACACTGGTGCTGGTCGGGGCTACTACGGAGAACCCCTCCTTCTCGCTGAACAATGCACTGCTTTCCCGCTGCAGAATGATTGTACTCAAAGCGCTGGAAAGCAGCGATATCACGTCCATTCTCAAACGCGCTTGCGATCAGCTGCAACAGGACTCTGCCGGTTTTGCCATGGAAGCTGATGCACTCGCATGGCTGGCCGCAAACTGTGACGGTGATGCGCGTTATGCACTCAATGCACTGGAGTCAATTTTTGAGTCCGATGCCCACAAGCACTGGTCGCTGGCCGCAGTAGAGAAGCAGAGCCTGCGCCGCGCGGCCCGTTATGATCGTGACGGTGATGCCCATTACGACCTGATTTCCGCCCTACATAAATGTGTGCGTGACTCCGATGCCGATGCGGCCATCTACTGGCTGGCCCGCATGCTTGAAGCCGGTGAACAACCGTTATATATCGCACGCCGCCTGATCCGCATGGCTACCGAAGATATCGGTCTTGCTGATCCCAGGGCGCTGAACATCGCCCTTGATGCCCATCGCATGTTTGAGATACTCGGATCGCCCGAAGGGGAGCAGGGGCTGTTTGAAACAACGATCTATCTGGCGCTGGCACCGAAAAGTAATGCCGCCTATATGGCTGAGAAGGGTGCCAGGAAGCTGGCTCGGGAAACGCAACAGACGGATGTGCCCAAACACCTGAAAAATGCACCGACCAGACTGATGAAGCAGCTGGGTCACGGTGCCGGCTACCAGTATGCGCACGATGCAGTGGACGGCGTGGTCAATCAGCAGCATCTTCCCGATGGTGTGCGGGCAGAATTGTATCTACCTGTGGATCGCGGCTTTGAACGTACGCTCAAAGAGCGCATGGTTTGGCTTCAGGATAGAAAGGCAAGAGGTGGAAAAAGGTGACGGGACAGTTGATCGCGGTAGCTATCGGAGGCGCAAGTGGAGCAGTTATGCGCTGGCTGATGGCATCCTGTATCCAGAAAATGGCCGGCGGTGCTTTTCCCTGGGGCACGTTTGCTGTGAATGCCATCGGCAGTTTTCTGCTCGGCTTCCTGTTTGTCTGGCTGATCGAACGCTCCACAGCCGGTGAACTGCTACGTCTTGCTCTCACCGTCGGTTTCCTGGGGGCCTTCACCACCTTTTCCACCTTTTCACTGGAGTCGATCAGGTTGTTGCAGGAGGGGGCGCTGGCGCTGGCTTTCGGCAATGTGATTGGACAGGTGCTTGTCTGTCTGACGCTGACCTGGTTCGGCATTCAGCTGGCACGGGCGATTTAATCACTTAACAACAACCCCGTATGAAGCTCTGCTCCGGGAATACTCTGACGTTTCCGTGGGGCTAAGGAACATCCGGATTGGAGAGTTGTTCAACCGTCGGTTTCGTATACCCCATCTTGCTCAACTCTGAGAAGGCCTTCTGCTCTTCGATTTCCTCAATATAATTGGTATCCGGAGCGAATATTTTGCAGATGCGGTGATACTTGATGTAGTAGATTCTGCCCGCCTCAAGCTTGAATATTTCACTGCCCTGATGCATATGCTCCATCAGCCGGGTCAGAATATTCCTGACTTCGATGGTATAGGTGCCGGGCATAGCCAATACCGAGGTGTAGGCATTGTTGCCCAGCGAGGCGAACTCTTTTTTGTTGGCCAGGAAATAGAAGGGGTCGGTCAGATTGCACATATCGGCAGGTCGGTAAACGATCACCAGCGCTTTGCTCCGGTCAGTAAGCTCAACAGGCTGAAACTTTGCCCCGAGCGAGATGCAGCCTGCACTCAACAGGACGAGGCAGAGAGCGACAACGGTTTTGATCAGGCGAGCACCATGCATATACGTAATATCCTCTTTGCTTACCGTTTGATCAAGCAGTGCTGTGATCAACGGGTCTTTCGATATTTCTGCAACTTGCCGTTTATGGGGCTGGGGGATATCCGGAGGGAGCGTCAGTATTGCCAGCTTCAGACATAAGGTTCATTTACCGCTTGACATATAATTAGATTATAATATATTAACGCAATATATTGAATGGTTAATTATTTTGTATGCAGGGAATCAGAGGAGGAAACATGTCTCGAGTTGTAATTTTGGGTGCAGGCATCGCCGGCCATACCGCCGCCAGATATCTTAATAAGTGGATTGGCAACAAACATGAAGTTGTTGTGGTGTCGCCAAATGCCAGGTGGAACTGGATTCCTTCCAATATCTGGGTAGGTGTTGGCCAGATGACTGAGGAAGAAGTGACCTTTGATCTGGCCGAGGTGTACAAAAAAACCAGTGTAAAATTTCTTCAGGCCAAAGGGCTGTCGATCAACCCGCAGGGTAGTGCCGAGAGTGAAAAGCCGTTCATCAGTATCGAATATACGCTGCCTGCGAAAGCCGGTGAGCAGGAAAACATTGAGTATGACTATCTGATTAATGCTACAGGCCCCAAGCTGAACTTTGCGGCGACAGAAGGTTTGGGCCCTGATCACGGTTTTACCGTATCAGTGTGTACCCCGGGCCATGCGCTGGAAGCCAATGAAAAGCTGCAGACAACGATTGAAAGAATGCGTGCCGGCGAACACTGCACTGTTGTTGTCGGCACAGGCCATGGCATGTGTACCTGCCAGGGCGCTGCCTTCGAATATATCTATAACGTGGACCACATTCTGCGCGAAGCCGGAGTGCGTGATATGGCCCGCATCGTCTGGCTCAGCAATGAGTACGAACTGGGCGACTTCGGCATGGGCGGCGTACATATCAAACGTGGCGGTTATGTGACCAATGGCAAAACCTTCGCTGAATCACTGATGGTAGAGCGTGGTATCGAATGGATTACACGCGCTCATGTGAAAAAAGTTGAAGCCGGCAAGATTCATTATGAAACCATGGATGGTGCGTTCCATGAGCAGGAGTTCGATTTCTCCATGCTGATCCCACCATTCGCCGGTGTTGGCCTGAAGGCTTTCGACAAGGCCGGTGAAGATATCACCGCCGAGGTGTTTGCGCCGAACGGTTTCATGAAAGTGGATGCCGATTATACGCCACGCCCTTATGCGGAGTGGAGTGCCAAGGATTGGCCACGTACTTACCAGACACCCGGATATAAAAATATCTTCGCAGTCGGCATTGCTTTTGCGCCACCACACCTGATCAGTAAACCGATGCAGAGTGCCAACGGCACGCCAATCAATCCGACGCCGCCAAGAACAGGCATGCCGTCAGCAACGATGGCGAAAGCTGTGGCCATGAGTATCCGCGACATGGTTAACGGTTCTGAAAAACCAACGCATTCAGCCTCCATGGCGGAAATGGGGGCAGCCTGTGTGGCCTCTACCGGATCGCATGTGTTCAAGGGAACTGCGGCAACCATGACCGTATTCCCGGTTGTGCCGGACTTTGAAAAATACCCTGAGCATGGCCGTGATATTGAGCTGACTACGGGTGAAATCGGATTGGCAGGCCACTGGATGAAGTATATTCTGCATCATACATTCATCTATCAGGCAAAACTGAAACCGGGCTGGTCAGTGCTTCCGGATTAATCATAGCGAACATTATAGCGATATCATTTTTTAGGAGCACATCATGGCAGTAAAAGTTACCAACAAGGAACCATATCAGCAGGCTTATTATCCTCCGGCCCCGACCGGGTTTACCCGCTACATGCGTACATCACTCATCTGGCAGAGTATCCGCTTTATCGTCATCAATCTGAAAATGCTTAAACTGATGTCGAAATCGCATCACTAAACAGTATGACCCGGAACTGTTGCTGTTCCGGTTTAGAAGTATCATGAAAAGCCCCCTGCGAAAGCGGGGGGCTTTTTCTTGGCTCATCGCGCATTAGCGGGAAGATTATCGACGGGCCCTCCGGCAGCTTGCTGTCGGAGCATCAATAGTCTCGCAGAAGATTTATTTTTAATGTTTTATGCAGAAAGTTTTCCGTAAATCCGCGCTGGAGCAATGGACTACCCCCTGTTTGCACTTGAATATCTGACCCACTGACTTCGGCCAGAAGACATTCGAGTCATGAATAATTCCAGAATATTTCCCGCGTGCTTTTAAGGTACTCTTGCTTCAGTTGATGACTTCTATAACCTTGTCTGTATGCGCGCCTTAGCCCTCATGGCCTTTCTTGCCCTGCAGCTATCTGTATTTACATGTGGATTCGATATTCATGTGCATGCGGCTGGTATCGATGAAGGCTATATTGCTGAACATCTCCATGATGATGGCGCTGATCATGAACAGGGTTCACAAGATCATGGATGCCACGTTCATGCATCGCATACGTTTACTATGACTGAGGATAAACAGGTGGATTCGGCACTTGTTACTATTACGCCTCAACACTTTGTATTGGCAGAACTCTATGTGAAGAACCTGCCACTTTTGATAGAACACCCTCCAAAGTCACTGTACAGCTGATTTTCCGGCATCGAATGATTTAATTTGAACGGTCTACACAGATTGGGCCTGTTTTCATTCAATGTAGAGATCAGCTTTCCCCGATCAATTCAATAACAACACAGGGGGAAACTGTGCGAATACGATTCTTTATGATCGGAATGCTGTTATGCATTCACCCGTTCAATGCCGATGCAGTAACACTGAAATCAGCAATGGAAGCTGCTGTAGAGCAACATCCAATGTTAACAATATCAAAAATGCAGATTGACGGTGCTCAAGGTGAACTTCAGGAGCAAGGCTCTTATGCATATAATCCTGAGTTATCCGTTGAACCTCAGCGACGCAAGTTGAATGGAGGTGGTAGATCAAACGATTACTACATCACCTTGTCACAAGGGATTGAGCTTGGTGGCAAGCAAAAATATCGCGAGCAATCCGCTCTGGCTAATTTAGAGGCTGTTAAGCTGGAATCAGATGCTCTGTTTCAACAGATATCATACAACGTGGCCAGAGCTTTTGTGGCGCTACACTTCTCCAGACAGGAGCTCTTGTGGCGCAATCAGCAGGCAGGAACGTTATCGCAGCTGCACAAAGCGATCACCAGACAGATGGAGCTTGGTGAAGCCAACCAACTGGATGTAAATCTTTCCCGGGCATCATTAACTCAGGCTATTCATGCTGAAGCACAGGCAAAGAGTGAACATGCCATGAATGTATCAAGGTATGTGATAGCCGTCGGTGCAGGTGGTGATATGATGAGTATTCAACCTGAGCTGCCTAAATTGCGCGTGAATTGGCAACCATTATCTGATCCTGTTGAAATAGCGTTGAGTTCCCGCCCTGACATCGCCGTAAGGCGTCAACGGCTGGTTCAGTATTCAGCTCAGGCTGATCTTGCAGATGCACACCGCATTCCTGATGTTACCGTTGGTTTGATGGCCGGAAGGGAGGCTGGTGATCAACTCGTTTCTCTGGGTTTAACGATGCCAATTCCTGTGTTGAACAGCCATAATGGCGCATATCGAGCAGCATTGTCTCAAGCATCTGCCTATAAAACCGAACTGGAATGGTTTGAACAGCGCGTGAAGCTAGAGGTTCAGGAAGCACTGTTTAGTCACACCACTGCCATGCAGGCACTATTTGCAATCAGTCAAGTCGAAGGGAAAAGCTCATCTCCGGATAACATCGAATTGGCCAGAATGGCCTTCGATGCTGGTGAACTGAATATCGAAGAGCTTGTCGTGCATATCAACCAGATCCTTGAGTCGCGTATCAACTCCGCAGCAATTGTTAAACAGGGCTGGTTAGCCCGTATTCGTCTGGCTGAAGTGCTGGGTCACCCGGAATATATCCTCCAGGGAATCAAAGAATGAAAACATTAATAGCATTAATAACGACACTTATATTATTTATGAGTGTTCCTGCCATCGCAGAAGATCATGATCATGAAGAGGCAGGGCAAGGTCATGAGAGTGAAAAGACTGATGCCCATGGCGGGCACGATGATCATGCAGAAGAAGGTGGAGCTATCAAGCTGACTCCAGCTCAGATCAAACAGGCGGGTATAGAATCTGAGGTGATTAAGCTCCGTCCTGAAGTGAAGACCATCAATGCGCCGGGGACTGTGGGTTTCGATGCGTATAAATTAGCAGATATCACCATCCTGGTTGATGGCGCTATTCATGCTCGCCATGTGCGCTTGGGTGATAAGGTTAATAAAGGACAGAAGCTGGTGACCCTCACCAGTTCAGCTTTGGCACAGTCTGAAGCCGGTTATCTGAGAGCTGAAGCAGAGCATCGTAAAAGTAAGCTGGATCTGAAACGCATTGAAGGTTTGGCAAAGGAAAAAATTGTATCGCAAGCGCGGCTTCAACAGACAACAAGTGTTCATCAGGCAGCACATGCAAACCTCGCAGCAGCGCGTGCCTCATTAGCCTCGTATGGCCTGTCAGATAAGAAAATAGATACGCTGATCAGTTCGAGCCAATATGGTCAGTTAACCCTTTATGCCCCCAGTTCAGGAACGATTGTGGCAGATGATTTTCGTTTGGGGCAGCACATTGCAGCCGGCACCCGGTTGATGCAGGTCGTTGATGAATCAACCGTCTGGGTTGAAGTGAAATTATCCCAGGCCCAGATGGATGGACTTCAGGGTGGTCATGCTGCAGTTATTTCATTGAGGAACAGTAATACCCGATATAAGGGTCGAATCATCAACATCCATCATCAGCTTGATCAGACTACCCGTACGGTCGGTGTCCGTCTGGAAGTACAAAACCCTGCAGATGTTTTGCATCCCGGCATGTTTGTGAATGCGGAGATTAAAGCGGGCAGCGGCGAAGACGCGCTGCTGTTACCGGAAGCGGCCATTCAGCGACAAGGTAGTGAGTTGATTGTGTTTGTTGAGGAAGAGGCAGGCCAATTTGAGCGTAGGGAGGTTCGTGTTGGCAAAGCCAGCATGGGGTTTGTTCCAATTCTGGAAGGCCTAAAAGAAGGAGAATCTGTTGTCATCAAGGGCGCATTTGTCCTTGCTTCAGAGTTGGCGAAGTCCGGCTTTGAAGCACACAACCATTGAGGTCACGCCATGTTTAGTAAACTGATTGATGCGGCGGTTAATAACCGTCTTCTGATTCTAATGTTATTGCTGGGTTCAATGACTTATGCACTGTTTGTGATTCCGAAATTGAATCTCGATGCATTTCCAGACGTGACCAATGTGCAGGTGCAGATTAACACCGAAGCTCAAGGCCTGGCTTCTGAAGAGGTGGAGCAGTTGATCACTTATCCCATTGAGGCGGTGATGTATTCACTTCCTGATGTTGAGGAAGTGCGCTCAATCTCCAAGACGGGCCTGTCTGTGATTACTGTCGTATTCAGGGAAGGGACAGATATATACTTTGCCAGACAGCTGGTGTTCCAGAAGCTGCAGGATGCCAGCCAGACGGTTCCTGCATGGGCGGGTACGCCCAAAATTGGACCGAACACATCAGGGCTTGGTCAGGTGTTCCAGTATATTATCAAGTCAGACCCGGAAGCTGGCTTTGATGCAATCACTTTAAGGGCCTTAAACGACTGGGTAGTGAAGTTAATGTTGATGCCGGTTGAAGGTGTGACAGACATTCTCTCTTACGGTGGTGAAGTAAGGCAGTATCAGGTGCAAATCAATCCTGAGCATTTGCTTTCCTACAATCTGCATGTAGATGACGTGGCAAAAGCTATTGAAGCTAATAATCGCAATGCTGGCGGCTGGTATCTGCCCCAAGGTGATGAGCAGTTAGTGATTCGCGGTGTGGGCTGGATTCCCGGTGGTGAAGAGGGATTGAAAGCCATTGCAGCGATTCCTGTCAAAACTGTAGATGGCACATCGATTCGCGTATCTGATGTCGCGACTGTGGCCTTTGGTGGTGAGATTCGTCAGGGCGCAGTGACCATGACTGAGCGAGATGAAGATGGAAAGGTCACTTCACTTGGCGAAGTCGTTGTAGGCATTACGCTTAAACGTTTTGGTGCCAATACCAAAAACACCATTGATGATGTTAAATCAAGATTGGAGATCGTTCAGAAGGCATTGCCAAAGGGCGTTACTATTCAGCCTTTTTATGACCAGTCTGATTTGATTAACAAGGCGGTGTGGACTGTTGAAAAAGCGCTGTTGGAAGCATTTGTTCTGATCATCATCGTGCTGTTCCTGTTTTTGATGAATATGCGAGCAGCGACACTGGTGTTGTTATCTGTTCCGATTTCAATTCTGGCGGCATTAGGCGTTATGCAACATTACGGCATTTCAGCCAACCTGATGAGTCTGGGTGGTCTGGCCATTGCCATTGGTATGATGGTCGATGGCTCCGTGGTGATGGTGGAGAACATCTTTAAACATCTGGAGAAAACGCCGCAAGGCGATCATGGCCTGATAAATAATCAAGGAATCCCCCTGCGCATTACTGAGGCCTCGAAAGAAGTAGCGCGCCCGGTGCTGTTTGCAGTACTCATTATTCTGCTGGTATTCACGCCGCTGTTCACGCTTGATGGCGTGGAAGGCAAGATGTTTACGCCGATGGCACTCTCCATCTGCTTTGCCATGTTTGTTTCACTGCTGGTGGCCCTGTTTGTGATGCCTGTATTGGCAACCTATGCCTTCACAAAAGGCGTGGTTCACAAAGACAGCCCTCTGTTGGCACCGATTGCGCGTGCTTATCATAGTCTGCTTAAATCCGCCCTGAAGGCACGTAAAGCAGTGGTTGGTGGTGCGGCTGCGGCTTTTGTTCTTACGCTTGCTACGGTTCCTTTCCTGGGAACTGAGTTTGTGCCGGAACTGGAAGAAGGAACACTGGCTATTCGCATTACCCTGGCACCATCCTCTTCACTGGATTATGCCAAGGGTGTGGGTGAAAAACTGGAGCGGGTACTGATCGAGAAATATCCGGAGATTACTTATGTCTCGGCCAGAACAGGTCGTTCAGAAATTGGGGGAGATCCGGAGCCTGTGTCCAATGTGGAACTGTTTGTCGGTTTAAAACCTGTCTCCGAATGGACAAGTGCCCGTGATAGGGAAGAGCTACAAAATTTGATGCGTGAAGAGATGGAGGTAGTGCCCGGAATTCTGATCTCATTTACCCAACCAATTGCCATGCGAGTCGATGAATTGTTGTCCGGTGTGAAGGCAGCACTTGCGATTAAATTGTTCGGCCCTGATCTGAAAGTGCTGGCGGAAATGGGCAAGAAAATAGAAACAGTAGCGAAAAGTGTTGAAGGCACTCGCGATGTGGAGATGGAGCAGATTGAGGGTGAAGCGCAGTTGGTGGTTCGTCCTGACCGCAGCAAGCTCGATCGTTATGGTATTCCTGTAGATGATGTCATGAGTCTGGTTGCTGATGCCATTGGCGGTGCATCTGCCGGGCAGGTCATTCAGGGCAATGAGCGATATGATATCTATGTTCGACTGGCGAAAGATTTCCGTCATAATAAAGAGTCGATTGGCGGTCTGATTTTGCAATCGCCAAGCGGCGCATGGGTGCGCCTTGAAGATGTAGCCTCCATTGCTGTTGAGCAAGGCCCTCCGATGATCAAGCGAGATGATGTGCAACGTCGCGTCGTGATTCAGAGTAATGTTGAAGGGCGCGATATGGGTAGTCTGGTGACTGAACTGGATCAGCGCATTCAAAGTGAGGTCGATCTGCCGCCTGGCTATACCGTGGTGTTTGGTGGCCAGTTTGAGAATCAGCAGCGGGCACAGGCCAGGTTGATGGTCGTGGTACCATTGTCGCTGCTGCTGATCTTTCTGCTACTCTATTTTGCATTCCATTCAGTCGGACAGGCAGCATTGATCATGCTCAATGTGCCGATGGCACTGATTGGAGGTATTCTGGCGTTGTTGGTTTCCGGTCAATATCTCTCAGTACCATCCAGTATCGGCTTTATCGCGCTGTTCGGCGTAGCGGTTCTTAACGGGGTTGTGCTGGTTGATGCAATCAACCGCCACCTTGATGAGCATGAACTAAGTGATGCCATTCGACATGGCGCCGAGAGCCGTTTAAGACCGGTGCTGATGACTGCCATGATCGCGGCGCTGGGCCTGATTCCATTGCTGCTGGCTACAGGTATTGGTTCTGAAATCCAGAGACCTCTGGCAACGGTAGTGGTGGGAGGTCTTGTATCATCCACACTATTAACACTGTTCGTTTTGCCGTGTCTTTATGAGCGCTTTAGCAGCTATCGAATTTCAACCGGGCAATGAGCATAAAATGAACGTCCGGCAATCATGAAAGGAGCAAAGAAAATCATGGCTATGGATGTGAATTGAAAT
>MNWZ01000125.1 GCA_001871925.1 Zetaproteobacteria bacterium CG1_02_53_45 | reverse complement strand
AAACACAAGGTCAGAGGCAGTAGATATGGGGCTTATCCGGCCTCGTATCTCTACGAGAAGTTGAATCTCGTTCGTCTATCTTGAATGAGGCATAACGTGCCGTGGGCGAAGGCGTGATGTTTTGTCCGAGAGCCGGATGCGGGAGATCCGCAAGTCCGGTTCGATGAGGAGGGTGTGGAAACGGAAGTGATGGTACGGCTATTGAGGCACCGCCAAACGAAAGGGGCGGCAACAGATAGGCTTGCACCGTAGACCACCGCGCCACATCCTTACTCTACCGGTTGAAGTTATTCATTACATCCTGATTCGCCGCCCTGCCTTTATATTGATTACGAAATCATTGATGAAGAGGGAAAAATGTTCACTGGAAAGCGGAAAAATATTCCCACACATTCACAGGAAATATTTTCACATGCACTTAAACCATTGTAATTAAACAACTAAATTACACTCCTGCGATGGCCGCAATCTTGCAATAGACATGTAGGCAAGATTAATTAGGCAGGAGATGACAATGCAACTTGGTTTCTTTATTTCGGGTGGCGCGGGCCAGATGATGCAAAATCGTCTGGACAGCATCAGTAACAACCTGGCCAATGCGAATACCATTGGCTACATGGAGGACAAAACAGCGTTCTCATCCATGTTTTCCAACAAAATGGGGCGTGAGGGTCAACCTGACAGCACTTCCGCAGCATCCCTTTCCATGAACTCACAATACACCAGCATCGAGCCCGGCTCCATTCGCAATACCGGTAGCGAGTTCGACTTTGCCATTCAAGGCAAAGCCTTTTTCCGCGTGCAGATGCAGGACGGCAGCGAGGCACTGACCCGCGCCGGCAATTTCCGCATGGATGCCGAAGGCAACCTGAAAACACAGGGCGGCCAGGCCGTGCTCGATAATAGCGGGACACCTATTCAGCTGCCCATCGGCAAAATCACAGCTACTGATAACGGTACTATCTTTGTCAATGGTGAACCTGCCAGCCAGCTGGGGCTCTCCATGCTGAAAGATGCCCGCCAGATCCAGAAGGCCGAGGGCGTTCTGATTCACACGCCAATAGAGAACATTATTGAAGCTGATGATTCAGTCGCCGTACATCACATGTCACTGGAACAGTCGAATGTGAATTCAATTCTGACCATGACATCCATGATCAGCACCATGCGTGAATACGAATCGATGATGAAAACACTGGAACAGTATAATCAACAGGCCTCCCAGCTTAATGACCGGGTCGGCGTGGTTCAGGGATAAGGAGAGTTAATTATGATGCGCTCATTATGGACAGCCGCAACCGGTATGTCGGCACAAAGTCTCAACGTGGATGTCATATCCAATAATATTTCCAACGTAAATACGACCGGCTTCAAACGCGGTCGCGCCAATTTTCAGGATTTGATGTATCAGCAGGTCAAAGCACCGGGTTCGGAAGCAAGTTCTGCCGGCACCCAGGTGCCAACAGGTATTCAGGTGGGTCTCGGTGTACGTGCGGCCAGTGTCGACAGCATCTTCTCCGAAGGCAGTTTCCAGCAGACCAGCAACCCGCTGGATATGACTATTCAGGGCCGCGGTTTCTTCCAGATTCAGATGCCCAATGGCGATACGGCCTATACACGCGACGGTAAATTCAGTGTCGACTCCACCGGCCAGATTGTGACCCAGAATGGCGACGTTGTCCTGCCAGGCATTACCGTTCCGGCCGATGGTCAGTCTGTACAGGTGGCGCAGGACGGCACGGTTTCCGTTGTGCAGCCCGGCGGCGTGCAGACCATCCTCGGTCAGATGCAGATTGCCGACTTTATCAATCCGGCAGGCCTGACCCATCTGGGCTCAAATCTGTACCAGACCAGCAATGCCTCCGGTGACGCAGTGATCGGCAATCCTACTGAAAACGGCCTCGGCTCAATCGGTCAGGGCATGCTGGAGATGTCCAATGTCAGCATGGTTGAAGAGATGGTCAATCTGATTGCCGGACAACGCGCCTACGAAATGAATTCCAAGGCCATTCAGGCTGCAGATGAGATGTTGCAGACTGCCAATAACGTGAGGAGGTAAAACCATGTTTCGCCACCCATTGTCTAAACCTCTGAGTATTGCTGCACTGTTGCTGACTGTGCTGCTGCCTGCCTTAATCTTGCCCGGATCTGCATTGGCGGCACCGGATGCAAAAGTGCAGCAATCACTCAACAGGTTCTTCGACAATGGTGTGGCGGTGGCTGGTGCTACAGCCGAACTGATCAAGGTGGAAAACTGGCCAGAGACCACCGGCAGCGTGGCCTGGTCACTGCCCAATCACCTGCACGGGCACCCGAAACGGTTTTCACTGGTCGCCGTTCAGGGCAAGAAACGCTGGTATGTACCGGTAAATGTACACTGGTGGACCAATGCCGTTGTCATCAAACAGCCAGTTCCGGCACGCAGCTTGCTCTCTAAAGATATGATGATGAATACACGAACCGATATCGCCGGCCACAGCGGCTACTGGTGGGATAACTCAGCCTCACTTGTGGGTATGCGCCTGAACCGCCCATTGGCAAAAGGATCTGTAATATTAAGCAGTTATGTAAAAATTGAGCCTGTAATCAAACGCGGCGACATTGTACAGATCATTCTTGAGGTTGGCCGCCTGCATGTACGCGCCGAAGGGAAAGCTTTGCGCTCTGCCGGCAAAGGTGACCGCCTGAAGGTGCAAAATATGCGCAGCAACGAAATCATTCAGACTATAGTGGAAGACAAAAATACGGTTCGTGTCAGATTTAATGGAGGTCAGGGATGAAAACCTCAACACTCTTGGCGATGATCAGCGCAGCCACACTGCTGTTAGCCGGTTGTATGCCGCATGCCAATCCCAGTCTGGAGGCTGAGATCGAAAAAGATGTCAGTCAGGCGTTGAATACACCTGAAACGGATAACAGTGCTACCGGCTCGCTGTGGGCCAATGGCGGCGCCGGTCTGCTGACCGACCCGAAAGCCACCAGTATTGGTGATCTGGTGACTGTGCTGGTCTCCGAAAATGCTCAGGCGACCCGCTCTCTGGGCTCCAAGCAGAGCAAAAGCTCGGATCGCTCGGCAGGCCTCTCCGCCAACATTGCCTATGGTAATGCCAAGCTCAATGCAGACGTCTCACCATCAGGCAATGTCGGCATGACCAACAGCAAAACCTTCAACGGGTCAGGTTCGACCAACAACTCCGACACCCTGACCGCCAGCGTCACCTCGGTCGTCACCAAAGTGTATCCCAACGGCAACATGTTCATTGTTGGTAAACGCAAACTGACGATCAACCATGAACCTCAGGAAATTACCTTCTCCGGCGTCATTCGACCTATCGATATCGCCTCGGACAACTCCATCCCTTCAGCAAAAGTGGCACAGGCCAAGATCAGCTACGGCGGCAGCGGTGCTCTGGCCACCGTTGCTCATGAAGGATGGTTATCGCAGACACTGGATCAGATATGGCCATTTTAATGAACTCCACCCTACTACGCCGCGCCCTCTTCGCACTGCTGGCAGCGCTGATGCTGGTACCTGCCCAACTGCAGGCTGAGCGCATCAAGGACCTTGCCGACATTGAAGGCGTGCGCGGTAATGCCCTGATCGGTTACGGTCTGGTTGTCGGTCTCAACGGCACCGGCGACTCCGGCACATCATCCCCATTCACCATCAACAGTATTACCGCACTGCTGGAAAGACTCGGTGTGAATGTACGTGCAGACATCAGTAAAATGAAACCGAAAAATATTGCTGCAGTCATGGTCACCTCCGAATTGCCCGCCTTTGCCCGTCCCGGCCAACAACTGGATATTACCGTATCGAGTATCGGCGATGCCAAAAGCCTGAGAGGCGGCACCCTGCTGGTTACGCCACTGCTTGGTGGTGACGGCAACCCCTATGCCGTTGCACAGGGAGGACTCTCTATCGGAGGTTTTTCCGCTCAAGGTAAAGGCGGTAATACCACCAAGAATCATCCGACTGCCGGTCGTGTCCCCAATGGCGCCCGCGTTGAAAGAGCTGCGCCGCACGGACTCTATGCGGATCAGGAACAGGTGACACTGAGCCTGCATCGCCCCGATTTCACCACCGCCCGCACCATGCAGAATGCCATCAATGCCAGACTCGGTGAAGGCATGGCCCGAGCCACCGATTCAGGCACTATCAAGGTGATGAATCCGGGCGGCAATGCCATTGAACTGATTGCTGATCTGGAACAGATAGATATTGCTATCGATCATCAGGCGGTTGTCATTGTCGATGAACGCACCGGTACCATTGTCATGGGTCAGGAAGTACGCATTGATACAGTGGCTGTCGCTCATGGCAATATCACCGTCAACATCGTGGAAAACCCTGAAGTGTCACAGCCCAACGCGTTTGCCGGCGGTCAGACCGCCACGGTTGACCGCACCAAAATTGATGTCACAGAAGATGATGCCAGGCTGGTCGTACTGCCCAAGCAGGTTTCGCTCTCTGAACTGGTTTCCGCACTCAACGCCATGGGTGCAACCCCGAGTGACCTGATTGCCGTACTGCAGGCTATCAAGGCTGCTGGCGCACTGCATGCTGATCTGAGGACGATGTAATGAAGGACCTTGTCGAATTCACCATCGACAATCTGCTGCAGCAGGAGCGTTTGCAGCAGCCTGCCCAGGCTCAGCAGACGCAGGAGTCCGGCAAAAAGTTCCGCCAGGTGATGGCAACGGTGCCCGACCATGCAGTGTTGCATGATGTGGGATCGGAGATGCCAGCCGCTCACAAAGTCAAAGATGAAGCACTGTGGAAAACCAGCAAACAGCTTGAAGCCATCTTTGTCCAACAGATGATGGCCGAGATGCGTAAAACAGTCGGCAAGTCGGAGTTCATGCCCAGCGGCTTTGCTGAAGATGTGCATGGCTCGATGATGGATGAAGCGATTGCTCAGGCCAGTGTCAAACAGAGTAGCTTTGGTCTCGCAGAATCGATCTACAAACAACTCGAGACCGCCCAGGGAAATGTAAACAGGCAAGTTTCGACTCAAGAAATTTCACAAACTGCCGATAATTTAAAGATGGTGAATGATTTGAGTCTGGAGGCACGTAAACATGCGCATTGAACGTCCAGGTAGCACTGGCGGAGTCCAGAGCAGCAAGAGTGCAGGTAAAGGCAAGAGTAAAAGCTCTTCAGCCGGGGGCTCCCGTGATTCCGTGCAGGTGACCGATTCCGCATCCTTGCGTGAAAAAGCCCGGGTGATGCTCGGGGATCTGGATGCAGTACGCATGGAGCGCATCGAAGAGATTCGCGATGCACTGGAAAAAGGTACATTCAAATCAGACAGCCGCAAAGTTGCCACCCAGATTGTGTGCAATGCGCTGGCGGAGCACCCATGGTCATAAATCAGTTATCCGGCGATGTCCTGCTGCAACTGCGTACGCTGCTTGAGCAGATGAATGTTTGCGCACATGAACTGGAAAAGATCACGCAGGGTGAGTATGAAGCGATTCGCTCACTCAATGCCGAGCGCATCATTGCGCTGTCTGACCATCGTATTGTCGCGCATCAGGCACTTGCACAGCTGGAGAACAGCTGCAGGGAGTTGATGAGCCGGCAGGGTGTCGATCAAAGCCTGACACTTGAAATCATTATTGATCTGCATGCCGGCAAACAGGCCTCCGACTTTCAGGCACTGCGACGCAACCTGTATGAACGCATCGTCAAGGTAGACAAGAGCAGTCAGGAGAATCACCTGCGTATGCATGCAGCCTACAATGTTTCCTCAAGTATCCTACAGAAGCTCGGACTTGCTAAAGTTGAGCAGACGTACGGTAGAAGGTAGACAGTATGTTATTCGATGCCCTGAACATTGGCGCCAGCAGCCTGAAGAGTAACCAGAAGGCTCTGGACGTTGTTTCGCACAATATCGCCAACGCCAATACACCGGGTTACTCGCGCCAGACTGCCGCCATGGCCTCTGCAGCACCGAATAAAATAGGTGATCTCAGCTTTGGCCGGGGCGTAAATCTGAACAGTATCACCCGCACTGTCGATCCGATGCTGAATCAGGCAATACTGACCAACGGCTCGCAACTCTCCTACTGGAACGAAGTGAATTCCGGTCTGGTCAACATTGAAAATATTTTCGGCTCCCTGCAGAGCACAGGCTTGTCATCCGCGCTGGATAACTTCTTCCAGTCGTGGCAACAGCTGGCCAACAACCCTCAGGACGGTGCGCAGCGCGTCAATGTGCGGGCCAATGCATCGGTGGTTGTAACCAACCTGTCGAATATGAGCCAGCAGTTGCTTAATACCCAGACCACCAGCAACGCCAGTATCGACCAGCTTATTGGCAGTGCCAATTCGATCCTCGATAATATTGCATCCCTGACCGTCCAGATTAACCGCCAGGAAGGCGGCGGTCAGGGGGCCGGCGGCATGGCCAATGACCTGCGTGACCAGCGCGATCAGGCCGTGCGTGATCTCTCAGCCATCATTCCTGTACGGGAGGTCGCCAGCAAAAATGGATCATTCATACTGCAAACGATTAACGGCGACCTGTTATCGCAGGATGGTGTAGCCCGTCATCTGGCCCGTGGCGCTGCCGTGGCAGGCGGTTTTGCTGAAGTCAGCATTGCCGAAACAGGACAGCCGCTGTCCGGCGCACTGAATTCAGGCACGATTGGCGGCCTGATTGATCTCAGAGACAATAAAATTGGCAACTATATTCAGCAACTGAACAGCATCGCCGCCAACCTGATTTTCAGCACCAACCAGATTCATGCCAGCGGCACCGGACTAACCGGATCTTCATCGCTAAGCGCTGAGCAGGCCAGTAACAGCACGCTGCCCTTGAATGACCCGGCTCAAGCAGCACCATTTGCAACCAAGATTCAGAGCGGCAGTTTTCAGATCCATGTTTATGATGCAACAGGTGCAGCCACACTTGCAGGCGGTACAGCCATAAACATCACTGCCGGTGTGACCAGCATGAACGATATCGCCACCAGCCTGAATGCTGTTGCAGGTATTACCGCCACTGTCGATAGCACAGGCCACCTCAATATCACTGCAGCAACAGGCAGCACCTTCAGGCTTTCGGATGACACCAGCAACATGCTGGCCGCCTACGAGATTAACAGCTTCTTCCATGGCGGCGATACCGCCTCACTGTCGATATCCACAGCCATCCAGAATGATACAAGCGTCATAAATGCAGGCAGGGTAGATCCGGCCACATCGGCCAGCAACATTGGCGACAACGCGGCAGCAACCGCTATTCTGGCACTGCAGAATCTGCAACTCAGTGTTGATGGCACACCCTCTTTCAGTCTGCATGAACGTACCGCATCGCTCTCCACCCAATACGGCACCGATGTATCCGTATCCACGCAGCAATTGAATTACCGTACTGCCGAGAGCGATTCCCTGACTTCACAGCGTCAGGCCATTGCCGGCGTCAATGTGGATGAGGAGCTGATCTCAATGATCAAATTCCAGAGGGCTTACGAGTCTGCGGCAAAAGTTATTACAACAACGAATCAGATGCTTGATTCGCTACTGGGGCTGATCCGATGAGAATATCTACAGCACAGATCTATAACAATCTGCTTTCAGGCATATCAAGCCAGCAGAACATACAGAACAGGGGCAATGCCCAGATCTCCTCAGGTACACGTTTCCAGACACCGGCTCAGGCCGGCCTGGACTACAAGGTATCGCTGGACATCCGCCATGCCCAGACCGGCATTACAGGCAGTATTGAAGCTGTTTCTCTGGTGGAGAACCGTCTGACTATCAGCCAGACCATGCTCAGCGATATGAATAATGTGCTTACCCGCGCGCAGTCTCTGGCCGTTCAGCAGGCCGATGCCACCGTGAGTGCCAGCCAGCGTGCATCCGCTGCTGTAGAAGTGTCCCACCTGATTTCACGTTTCTTTGATGATGCCAACCTGCGCTGGCAGGGCCAATCGGTGTTTGGCGGTACAGCGGTAGATCAGCCGGCTTTTATCAGCAATGCCTTTAACGCCGGCACTGCCGTTTATACAGCAGGAGCCAATACCTCGATCACCGCAGTCACGCAATCGTTGAACCCGAATGCAGTCAATGACAGCTATGCCATCACGCTGGATGCAGCAGGTACAAGTATAACCGGCATCACCAACGCTGCCGACACCAACCTGCTGGCTGCACCTGTGGCACTGGCGACCGGCGCCAATGCCGTCACCATGAGCAACGGTGTTGCATTAAGCATCAGCTACAATGGTGTCCCGGATACAGTCAATCAGGCCGCCGGGAATCTGACGGTCAGCGGTGCCCTGGTGCAGGACACGGTGACCTATAACGGCAACAGCCAGAACCGCACTGTCGCTGTAACTCCCGAGCAGGTGGTGGTATCCAATGTACGCGGCGATAATCCCGCATTTACAGACGCCTTCACAGCCCTGAAGGCATTCAAGGACGCACTCAATGCCAATGATGTCACGGGTATTCAGAACGCACTGGGCGCACTTACCAGTGCCGGAGACAAGGTCATCAACCTGACAACCGATGTGGGTGGTCAGCTCAGTGCCATGAAAATATACCGCACCTCGTATGAAGACCTGAAGCTGCAACTCGATAAACAGATGAACACCCATGAAGCAGTCGATATTCCGGCTGTTATGGCAGAACTGCAGCAGTCGAGTATCGCGCTGCAGGCGGCATACAGTCAGATTGCCCAGATCAAGTCCCTCAGCTTGACCAACTACCTCAGGTAACGGGATGCTGGTATTACGCAGAAAAATCGGTCAGGTCATCCAGATCAACGATGACATCCGCATCATTATTCAGGATGTGCAGAATGAGCACATTGTGCGCATCGGCATTGAAGCACCGGCGGACATTCCGGTGCACCGTCTGGAAATATATAATTTAATTCAACAGGAAAATAAATCTGCCGGTGGCGCAGGTGCACTGAACTGGTTAAAAGGAGCATCACATAATGGCAGCGCCAGCGATGAAAATAGCGATGAAACCTGAAAAGAGAACAAACGAAGCCTTTCATTTTCCGCAGGGACTTGCCGGGTTTACCGACGCAAAAGAGTTCGGCTTTATCTATCAGGGTCATGGCGACATTGTCTGCATTCAGTCCATAGACCACCCCGAGGCTTCCTTCCTGCTCACACCCTGGGATGAAAAACGGCTCGGCCCGACCCCATCCCTGCCTCAGGAACTATGCAAATGCATTCAGATCGAAGATCAGAAAAAGATCATGTGGATGCTGGTGCTCAACCCGTTTGCCGACAAGGATTGGGTAACTGCCAATCTGAAAGCACCTATTGCACTGAATGCGGAAGCAAGGCTCGGGCTGCAATCCATTCGCCCCGATATTAATCTCGCGGATATTCGTTATCGCTGGATGGCACAACCACAAACAGGGAGCTGAGTCCCAGGCTGGTGCGGACAGAAGAGCGCCGGCTCCCTATAACAGCTGAAGTCCCGCTTGTGACTACAGCAAAGATTTCACGGCTTTTCCTTACCTGCGATTCGTTCTAAGATAGGACAATAAGGAGATGCGATGACGAAACCATCCAAGCCTTCACTGTCGCGACAGCTCTCAAAGATGCTGGAAATGGATGTGGCGGACGTCGCCAGTTTGCCTGCCCTCTATCGCCATGCCACCCATCTGCTGCGCTTTGCCTATCGCGTTGTTGAACGTTTCATTGCAGACAAATGTATCCAGCGCGCTTCAGCTTTGGCCTATGCCTCGCTGCTGGCCATTGTCCCGATTGTGGCGTTGGGCTTTTCGGTTTTTACCAGTTTTCAGGCCTTTGATGCCATGGCAGGCAATATCACTGATTCACTGCTGAATTACCTGTTACCCACCAGTCAGAAGGCTGTGCAGGATTATCTGGGTACGATTGCCGACAAAACCACAGCCATGTCCGTATTCGGTGTCATCGGCCTGTTATTCACCGCTACAGCACTGCTTAATACCATTGAAGAGGCTTTCAACGATATCTGGCGCATTACCCGCGCACGCGCCTGGTTATCCAAGTTTATCACCTTCTGGGCCACCCTGACCCTGGCTCCGATTCTGATCGGTGCCTCCATCAGTATCACCTCCCATTTTACCGCCATGCCGGTCATCAAGGAGGTCGCAGAAGGTGCCTCTTATATCAGTGAGGCGCCCTTTCTGGTGCCCTGGTTGATGTCATCGCTGGCGATGGCTGTAATGTACAGCGTATTACCCAACACCTCCGTACCATTCCGTTATTCAGCCGTCGGCGGACTGGTTGCCGGCGCCCTGTTTGAATGGACCAAAAGCGGCTTTGCCTTTTATGTCACCGAAGTAGCCAATTACGAACACCTGTACGGAGCCCTATCCACCCTGCCGATCTTCCTGATCTGGATTTATCTGATCTGGGTGGTTGTACTGCTCGGTTCTGAAATCGCCTTTTGCCTGCAACATCCGGAACAGTCACACAGACAAAAAAGCAGCTTTCAAAAACCCGGCATCCGTCAATTCTACTCGCACCTGATTCTGTTGCGCGCAGCTCAAGCCCAACGTGAAGGGTTAACACTGAAAATGGATGACCTGATCGACGAGACCGAACTGCCCAGCAATATTCTGCAGGAGTGGCTTGATCAGCTCTGCACGATCAAGCTGTTACGCTACACCGAAGCCTCTGATGAAGATCCCGGCTGGCTGCCCGGCCTTGATTCCGATCAGCTGAGCCTGTTTGAGATATTTCACCGCCTCAATACAGTGCCGATGGAGGTGCCGGAGGATTGGCAGGAGACCACGGTCGGCAGGCAACTGGCAGGCATCTACTACCGCCTTGCCCGTGAGCGTTCCGGTCTGCTCAAAAGCATGAATATCCGCGACATTATGGAACGAGAACAGGAAAAGGATGACGCACGTGAGGATGTTCTGAAAGAATACGATGCATGACTGACATCCTCCTCCCTACAGCCCGACTCATTATTGCCGATTCAGAACACGATGCCGATATGCTCTATGCCGCTGGTATGTTTGTACCCGATGCATTTATCGCTATCGAAACAGATGGCATCTGGCACGGCCTGTTTTCTCCGCTGGAAGTGGACAGGGCTCGTAAAAACTCAAACTTCAACCATGTGTACCTGGACTCTCCACTGAGAGCTGCAGCAGAAAATTCAGGCCGTAGCGGGCTGGCTTCCATTGCCGCTGCATTTCTTGATGAGCGCAGCATCAAAAGTGTAGAGGTGCCGGGACAATTTCCCTTCGCTTATGCTGAAGCACTGAAATCATGGGGTTTTGAAGTCAGAGCCAGTGATGGTGCTTTCTTTCCCAGTCGTGCTGTCAAAACTGAAACAGAGATCAAACATCTGACCCATGCAGAAAAGCTGACCAGACTATCCATGATGCAGGCGGAGAATTATCTGGCAGCATGCAGCATAGCTGATGATGGTATCCTGCGTGATGGCATGTCCAACAAAAAGGTAAAAGCAGCCGATGTACGCAGAGCTATTGAAACATTCCTGATTGCTAACGGAGCCATGCCTGCCCACACTATTGTGGCCTGCGGTAAACAAGGTGCTGATCCACACAATATCGGCAGCGGTAATATTTACGCCCATCAGCCGATCATTATTGATATTTTCCCACGTGTACTGGCAACCGGTTACTGGGGTGATATGACACGCACCTACGTCAAAGGCCGCGCCACGCCTGAAATCAAACGACTCTATAACACCGTGCGCGAAGGTCAGGATATCGGTCTCTCGATGGTCAGGGATGGCGCCGATGGCACACGTATTCATCAGTCCATCACCAATCATTTTGAAAGCCGGGGATTCCCAACCCGAATGGTGCGAGGCAAGCAGACCGGCTTCTTCCACGGTACGGGTCACGGGGTCGGTTTACAGATCCATGAGGCCCCGGGCATATCCTCCCGACCGGGCATCTTGAAGACCGGACAGGTCGTTACCGTCGAACCGGGTCTTTACTACCCTGGTCTGGGTGGTGTGCGTATCGAAGATATGGTTGTAGTCCGGGACAACGGTTGCGACAACCTCACCCGCCACAAGCGTAAGCTTGTCATTGATTAGTTACGGCTTGCACTGAACGAACTGCTGCCGCTATGGCTCAAGATCAGCTACTCGGCTTATGTGGCAGTCACGTTATTCGTCTACTGGTTCAAGTACGGGCCTGCAAACTACCTCTGGTTTTCCGATATCGCCCTGATCCTGACCGTACCGGCACTGTGGCTGGAGAGTTCATCTCTGGCCAGCATGTTGCTGCTCGCAGTGCTGCTGCCGGAAATGCTGTGGAATATTGGCTTCTTCTCGGGCCTGCTAACAGGCAAGCCGGCCGGAGGACTTGCAGATTATATGTTCAACCGCTCGCTGCCGCTTTATTTACGAGGGCTCTCCCTCTTCCACATCTTTTTGCCGCCGCTGTTGGTGTGGATGGTCGTCAGCCTTGGCTATGATGAAAGAGCACTGCTCTGGCAAACGCTGCTGGCATGGGTAGTACTGCCGCTCAATTATTTGATCACCGATTCAGAAGAGAACGTGAACCGGGTGTACGGACCAGGTCTCAAAGCGCAGCGACGCCTGCCACCGCTCACATATCTGGCGCTGTTGATGCTGGGCTTTCCATTGCTGATCTACCTGCCGACGCACTGGTTCTTTTTGACTTTTGGTTAAAGTAAGTTGTGCGCAGAACACCGTGCTCGAAAACAACAACCGCGAGCCTAGATGCCGTTTTTCGATTGAGCCTTATGTAATATTTTGGTACCACCCAGTTTCCAGAGCACGATGCCGCCGGGAATAGCTGCAATGGCCAGCACCAGCACCCAGAGCGCAGCCATCGCACCTGCCGCTTCACTTGATGCACCGAACCAGACCGCGATGCCCACATAACCTGCCTCGCGAATGCCGAAGCCATTGAATGAAAGTGGCAATGCAGAGGCTAATGCTATCAGGCAGACCATAAACCCGTAGACAAACCAAGAGAGTTCCATGCCTACGGCCTGCCCCAGAAAAACGTGTGACTGCACAACCAGTGCCTGGAAAAGCAGTGACACAGGCAAACTCCGCCACCAGGCAGCGGCGAATTCAGGAGATGTCAGTGGCAGTTCTTTCCAGCCGGAGAATTTTCCCTGCCTTGCAAACCCTTGAAGTTTCGGCCACCACAATCTGATTGTTATCATCAGGACAAAACCGGCAACCAATCCTGCATTCCAGATCCATATCCACATAGCAGGCACATCGAGAAAAAACATGCAGAGAGAAATAACCATTGCCAGTCCGACAACGCCGTTCAAGCGATCAAGAATGATGCTTGCAGCCGCCGCCCATCCTGCATTTTCTTTCCCCTTCGCCAGCAGCCAGCCACGCGCAACATCACCGCCGATAATGGATGGCAGAAACAGACTTAAAAACATGCCCAGAAAATAGAGTTGGATTTTTCTGCCAATGGAAACGGTGAGACCAAGTCCTCTGGCCAGCCATGCCCAGCGTAAGGCGGAGAATAACTGCCCGACAATCAGGCAGAAGCACGCTGCAATCACCAGCAACCAGTCAGCCGTTTTCAACAGCTCGAGAATCGCGGTCAGGTCGAGCGCCCACACCAGATAACCCAACAACAGGGCTGAAAGCAGTAGTTTAATCCAGAGCATCATTGAAAAGCGATTCTCACCACTGAGGACGCGAAGAACACAGAGGAATAATCATAACATCTCATCGCAGAACTGCTGGTATAAAAAAGTATTTGATGCAGAACGAATCCACTGGCCTTTCACAATTGATTTCCTCCGCATCCTTCTGTGTCCTCTGTGGTGAAAAACTGTTATTCGTCTTCCTCGCGCACGCTGTAATGACGGCGACCGGTGGCTTCGTAATAGGTGCGTGCCTGCATCTCCAGCATCAGGCCGATGCCGAACAGCAGGATACCCGTGACAATCAGCAGAGAGCCCAGTTGCAGCATCGGCCTTGTCGCCAGATCGGCACCAAAAATCACTTTATCCAGCGTCAGCCAGAGATCGATAAACAGGCCGCAGGCCAAAGAGATCAGGCCGGCAGGTCCGAACAGTTGCAGGGGTCTGTCGGTAAAACGCTGGAAAAAGAGAATCAGCAGCAGATCCACCACCACGCGCACAGTGCGCCCGATACCGTATTTGCTCTCACCGAACTGGCGTGGTCTGTGTGTCACCACCTCTTCGCCGAGCCTGGCACCATACTGACTTGCCAGTGCAGGCAGGAAGCGATGCTGCTCACCGTAAATACGCAGGTTTTTTGCCACGTCAGCACGCATCAGTTTCATCGGGCAGCCGTAATCGTGCATACGCACATTGGTTGAACGTCGGATCAGGGCATTAGCAATTTTAGAGGGGAAATTGCGCGATACGCTGGCGTCCTGACGATCTTTGCGCCAGCCGTTGACCATATCGAGGTTGTCCTTCTGCAAGCGCTCCAGCAGCTTGGGAATATCGGCCGGATCAGTCTGCAGATCGCCATCCATATACACGACGAATTGCCCCTTTGCGCGTTCAAAACCGGCACTCATGGCAGCAGTCTGACCATAGTTGCGGCGCAACTGGATCAGCACCACGCGATCATCACTTGCTCGAGCTTTTTTCACCGCCGCAACTGTGCCGTCGGTTGAGCCGTCATCCACCAGAATCAATTCGTAACTGACATCGGTCAGTTTCGCTGCCACCTCGGCAACCAGCAGAGGTACATTTTCCTCTTCCTGATACAGCGGCACGACGATAGAAATCATTGCTTCGGCCATGTTATCTCCCCTTCAGGTCTGTCCTCCGGCGGCTGCGGATCACCTGCAGTAACCAGTTACACGCATACATGCCGTAAAGATAGCTAAGTATCTCTTTTGGCAACAGTTCCAATATACTCTGATTGATTACAACAGCTTTACCAGTCAGCAGTAACTCAACCCGGATGCAGCCTGTGAAAGAGCGACAGCATCACCGAAAATCAAGCTCAAGCGGATCAGCCACCCTGAATCATATTGAAGGACATCGTCTGCAGTGTCGGGACAATGAAATTATCCAGAAACATGATGGCGAGAAGCACAATGATCGGTGAAAAATCGATGCCGCCCATATACGGCACCCGTTTGCGCACCGGAAATAACAGCGGCTCGGAAAACTGATTGATGATGCGGACAATCGGGTTATACGGATCGGGGGAAACCCATGAGAGTACTGCACGGGCAATGACCACAATCATAGCCGTCATCAGCAGCACATGAATCACGCCGGCCAGCGCCTGCAAAAAATAGCCCAGTATATACATTATCCCGCCAACTCCTCACTTCGTTTACTGGCAGCCAGCACACCCTTGCGTACGGCTGCGGGCAAGCCCATCTCATACATCTCATCGAGTGCAGCCTGTGTTGTACCGCCGGGGCTGGTCACCTGATGGCGCAACTGTTCTGCCGTGCGATCGCTCTCGGCCAGCATTTTACCTGCGCCAAGCGCAGTCTGTGCTGCCAACTGACTGGCCAACTCCTCGGATAATCCCAGCTTCACACCTGTCGCCTTCATGATTTCAGCCAGCAGAAAGAAATAGGCCGGGCCGGAGCCTGAAAGTGCGGTGACAGCATGCATCTGGCTTTCACGCTCCACTCGCACCGAGACACCGCACGCCTGCAGCACATACTCGGCGCGCTGCTTATGCATCTCATCAGCATCACTGAACAGAACCGACATGCCGGCCCCCACAAGTGCAGGTGTATTCGGCATCACGCGCACGATACTTACCCGATCCCCCAACCACTCATGCAGAGAGGAGGAACTGATGCCTGCCGCAATACTGACCACACTGGCATCAGCCTTCAGACAGTTTGAAATACCGTTTACCGCCGCCTTCATCTGCTGCGGCTTTACAGCCAGCACCAGTACGTCAGCCTGTTTTGCCACTTCGCCATTGTCCGGACTCACCTGCACGGCATAGGTTGTATGCAGATAGTCGCGGCGCGCCTGCTGAGGCTCGGAGACCCATATTCTGGTCCCGTCATGGCCGGAGCGTCTGAGTCCGGCTATCAAGGCCTCGGCCATGTTGCCGCCACCGATAAATGAAATAGTTAACTCTTGCATGGTCATTCCTTGTTGATCATTTAAACAATTTTACGTTCTGCTATCAAACAGTGTTGACCCCAAACGCACAATCGTTGCCCCTTCTTCAATGGCAATACGATAGTCATTGCTCATCCCCATACACAGTTCGCCAAAGCTTCCATTGAACAGCTGATCCCGCAAGCTCCGCAATGTCCTGAATGCATTGCGCACGTCACCCTGTTGTGGTGCCATGCCCATCAGCCCCACCAGCTTTAACCCGTCAATCTGTGATAATTCGGCTGCAAATGCTGTTAAATCCTGAGGTTTGATGCCGCTCTGCTCCGGATTATCGGAAATATTCACCTGGATCAGCACCGGCAAAACCCTGTCTTCTACATGGCGGGCTACGGCCTGCGCTGTCTCAATATTGTCGCAACTGTGCCACATGGCGGCAAAACGCCCAATATACTTGGCCTTGTTCTTCTGCAAAGGGCCAATCATATGCCACTGACAATCCGGCCATCGTGTGGCCCGGTCACGCAGGTTTTGCGGGCGTGACTCTCCGAAGTTGGTTTCACCGGCTGCTATCAAAACCTCAACCGCATCATCCGGTGCATATTTACTCACTGCCAGTAGCCGCACATTTGCTACGGCAAGTTCACGTACGATCGACTGCCAGCGCTCTGTCAGGGCCTGTTGTTGATTCATCGCTGCCTTGCGGTAACGGCCCAGGAGACGCGCTGATCCAGAGCCCGACTCAAGGTATGTTCATCCAGATATTCCAGCTCGCTGCCTTCCGGCACACCGCGGGCAATGCGTGAAATTTTAACACCTGATGCATCGTACCTGCGTGCCAGATAGTGGGCTGTAGCTTCACCATCTACAGTGGCGCTGGTCGCCAGAATCAGCTCTTTCAGACCGGCGGCCACGCGTTTATCGAGGGCTGCCATATGCAACTGCTCCGGCCCGACACCGTCAACCGGGCTCAAACGCCCGTGCAGCACATGATAAAGACCGCGAAAGCCGTGTCCGCGCTCCATCATCAACACATCCACCGGCTGCTCAACCAGACAGACTGTATGCGCATCGCGCCGGCTGTCATTGCAGAAATGGCACAAACCCCTCTCGGAGAAGCAGCCACAGGTTTCGCAAAAACCTACCTGTTCATGCAGAACTGCCAGTGATTCAGCCAGTGCCGTGCTATCACTTGCCGGACGCGACAGCAGATTCAATCCCAGACGCAATGCTGTTTTCGGCCCTATCCCCGGCAGGCTGGCCAACATCTCCACCACGCGAGCCAGTGGTGCAGGCATACCGGAATCGTGAATCAAAGAGAGAAGCCCGGCGGCAGCGGCATGCCGGCCATCATGCCCTTCTGCTTCTGCTTGGCCACCTCATCCACCTTCTGCGATGCATGGTTGATTGCCGCAGCAACCAGATCTTCAATCAATCCCTTATCCTGCTCCTGCCAGAGCGAATCATCGATAGTGATGCGACGAACCGAGCGGTCACCGCACATGGTAACCTTGACCATGCCGCCGCCGGCTTCACCCGAGATCTCCATGACTGCCAGCTCTTCCTGCATTTTGGCCATGTTCTCCTGCATTTTTTTGGCCTGCTGCATCATTTTTGCGATATTCATCCGTTATTCTCCAAGCTATGTTTTAATCTTTTGACTCAATCTTCTGATTCCACGCCTGCCGGCAACACTTTCACCAACTGTGCATCCATCTCCCGCATCAGCGCGCTGACATGCGGATCATGTTCTGCATTCTGGCGTAAACGCACAGTTTCTGCTCTGGCCTGACGGGCGCGTTCCTGCGACAGTGATTCGCCTTCGTGATCGCGCTGCGATTCCCAGAAGACTTCGCGGCCCAGCCATTCGGCAAACATCCGGCGATCAGCAACTGCAACGGCACGCTCCTGATGTTTATCCAGTGCCAGACGCACCTTGTTGCCGAATTCGACGCAAATCACATGCTCCAGCATGGCGGAAACACCGGGTTTGATCGCACCAAAGGCTTCAACCGCATCCTGCCAATTAACATAGTGTTTGCCATCGGTCTCAACCTGATCATGCAGCGGCAGATCCGGCTCTTCATGTTTCTCTTCACGGATAACGGGGGCAGGTTCAACAGCCGCTTGCACAACAGGTGTCGCTTTCGGCGGTACCTGTGCTACAGGCTCGGCCTGAATCATTGCTTCGTTTTTTGCCGGTCCGGCTGCAACCGGCTGCACGGCTGAAATCATATTCAGGCCGCACAAACGCATCAGCAGCATTTCAGCGCCCATACGTTCATCCACTACCGTCAGATCACGAATGCCGCTGATCAGCACCTGATAACGCAGATCCAGCGCCTGTGAAGAGAGAGCTGATGCATTCAGCTTCAACCACTGCTTATGGTCGACTTCGACATCAGCACCCAGCAAAGCGGCATCCACCTGCAAACAGGCCAGCTGATGCCAGAGGCGGGATAGCTCCATCAACAACGTGCGCGGTACAAACCCGCGGCCGGTAGCTCCCCGCAGCAATGCAACAGCAGCGGCTGCATCAGCGGCAAACAGCGCGCTGGAGAGCGAACAGACCAGTTCCGAGCCCACCATACCAAGGGCTGACTGCACATCAGCCAGGCTTAAACGTTCATTGCTGAATGCCAGCACACGTTCGGCCAGCGACAGGGCATCGCGCACACTGCCGTCGGCGGCCCTGGCAATGGCCGCAACTGCATCCTGATCTGCCTCAATCGATTCGGAGGCAAACACATGGGTCAGGTAATCACTGATCTCCGTCTGTGACAGCCTTCTCAAATCAAAACGCTGACAACGCGAACGCACAGTAATCGGCAATTTGTCCGATTCCGTTGTAGCCAGAATAAACAGCACACGCTCCGGCGGCTCCTCCAGCGTTTTCAGCAACGCATTAAAGGCGCTCTTGGAAAGCATGTGCGCTTCATCAATAATATAAACTTTGGTTTTCAGCGTGCTCGGCGGATAACGCACGCCATCAAGAATTTCACGCACATCGTCAACACCGGTATGACTGGCCGCATCCATCTCCTGCACATCGAGATTGGAACCTGTCGCAATGCCCTGACATGCCGAACAACTGCCGCAAGGCTCACCATCAACCGGCTGCTTGCAGTTCACGGCCATCGCCATCAGGCGGGCAATGGTGGTCTTGCCTACGCCGCGAATACCACAAAGCAGGTAAGCATGCGCCAGATTACCGCTGGAGAGCGCGTTTTTGAGCGTGCGGACAACCACATCCTGCCCAACAAGATCGGAAAACTTCTGCGGCCGCCAGCGGCGCGCCAATACCAGATATGACATGTGGCCACTCTACGTCCTGACCCACGCTGCGCAATGTCTGAGAGTGCAGTAAAGGCAGCGGTGGTAACACCTGATGAAAATCGAGTAGGGGGCGGGATCGCTCCCGCCGCCCTCTCACACCACCGGACGTACTCATCGTATCCGGCGGTTGCTATGTTTGTTGGTACCGCAACCATCTTTCCGCAAGCGATTGCAATCCATTGTCCTTAAACCATTCCAGATTCATGGCGCGATGTGCCGCAGGGGTTTTCGACAATCGCCACCACCCCTTACCGCTCAACGCCGTACACCATGCGCCAGTTTGACTGACGCCATTTCGGTACAACAGACGAAACACCGCATACACACGTTTACACTGA
>MNWZ01000052.1 GCA_001871925.1 Zetaproteobacteria bacterium CG1_02_53_45 | reverse complement strand
GGAGATCTCCCGGGGTAAGACACACGTTCTTCGTACGGGCCACGCCGAATTTACCAGACAGCACCCCGATCGATTATCGGGCATCGCAGTCCATTGCCTGCTTACCCGGCGCTGTCCGGCCTTATATCCGGTTTCTGTACGTCGCGTCCGTACTGTCGTCATTTGCTTCCTTCAGATTCCACCTCACGGTGGACACCCTTGCATAGACGGTTGCTTCCCATCGACTGGGCGCAAAGAGGGACTTCCACCCTCCTGAACGTGCGCCATGCCCGGCGCACAAAAACAGGCCAGCTTTCGCTGGCCTGCCACACAATAAACACACGTTTTTTTTCGGAGGTTTAAGCTTCCTGCGGTTTACCTGCAGGCAATGCAGCTGAGGTTTCATCAACCTGCAACTCTTCAATGCGATAACTGGACGGATCGGCCAGCAGTGTCATCACAAGTTTATGATTCATATCGTGACCGGTCAATTCACCTTCAAAGGCACCGACAATCGGATATCCGGAGAGGAACAGGTCACCCAGGGTGTCGAGAATTTTATGGCGCACACATTCGTCTTCATAGCGAAGACCGCCTTCATTCACAACACGATGCGTATCGAGCACGATGGCATTCTCAAGAGAACCGCCAAGTGCCAGACCTGCTTTCTGCAATGCTTCAACCTCATGCAGGAAACCGAATGTACGGGCACGGGAGATTTCACGTGTATAAGCCTGACGTGAAAAATCTACCGATACTTTGCGCTTGCGCAGCATGGGATGATCATAGTCCAGCAGATAGCTGATCTTGAATCCTGCTGCCGGGTAAAGCGCACAGCGTTTGTTACCATCTTCGACTTCCACACGTTTCAAAACACGCAGAACCTTCTTGGCTTTTGACTGTTCACGGATACCCGCACACTGAATCAGGAACACAAAGGGAGCGGAGGAGCCATCCATAATGGGAACTTCAGGCCCACTGACTTCAATGCGCGCATTATCCACACCGAGACCGGCAAGAGCGGAGAGCAGATGCTCTACCGTTGATATCTGGGCATCGCCATTACCAATGGTAGTGCACAGACGGGTATCAGTGACAAAATCGGAGCGCGCCGGAATATCGATACCGAGATCGGACCGTACGAAAATGATGCCGCTGTCTTCACGCGCAGGATGCAGCACCAGTTCGATTTTACGACCTGAATGCAATCCAATACCGCTACAGCGAATCGAATGATCCAATGTTCTCTGTACTATCATCTATGCCTCCTTCCAAATCGGGCAAAGCATTATGACGTTCGATCATCAAACATCACGCGCCAAAACTCTTGAAAAACAATGCTTTATAATGTGATTTAAAGCACACATGCAGCACTTTCACAAGCCTGATCGCGTTACACTACAACCCAACTCTGCCAAGAATCCATGCAAATGCCAATAACCCTGCCTTTATACCGGTTAATCAGCCTGCCTGCGCAGGAAGGTAGGCACGGCAAATTCGTCATCATTGAAATCGATATTGCCATACAGTTTTGGCTTGGCCTGTGATGCATGAGCCTGTGGCTGAGACGCCGCTACCGGTGGCATGGGAATAGCGCCCAGCTGTGGCATGGCATTCAGATTCGGCAGTGGAGAAACCTTCTCGGTCCGGTTTTCCGCAGCAGTAGAGAAGAATACGGATGATTCGCCGGTCAATCCGGTGGCCACGACAGTCACGCGAATCTCTTCACCTGCTTCCTGGTCGTAAACCATACCGCAAATGATGTTGGCATCTTCATCAGCCATATTATGTATGATCGATACAGCTTCATCGTATTCAGCCAGCGTCATATCTTCACTACCGGTCACATTGACCAGAATACCCTGGGCGCCGTGAATATCGATATCTTCCAGCAATGGTGAAGAGATAGCGCGCTCAGCAGCTTCAACAGCACGGCTTTCGCCAGATGCAACACCCGAGCCCATCATGGCCACGCCGCGTGTTTCGCTCATCACAGCTTTCACATCAGCAAAATCCACGTTCATGTAGCCGGTGTGGGTGATCAACTCGGAAATACCGCGTACTGCCTGCAGCAGCACATCGTCTGCCTTGCGGAAGGCTTCCAGCATACTGGTATTTTTGCCTACCGCGCCGATCAGTTTCTGATTCGGAATGGTAATCAGTGTATCCACATGTTTACGCAGTTCAGCAATGCCCGCTTCAGCCTGACGCATACGACGTTTGCCTTCGAAACCGAACGGTTTGGTCACTACCGCGACGGTCAGTACGCCCATCTCTTTGGCAGCTTCTGCAATCACAGGTGCCGCACCTGTTCCTGTACCGCCACCCATGCCGGCAGTAATAAACACCATATCGGTATCGCGCAGAAATTCGCACAGACGCTCTTTCTCTGCGATTGCAGCCTCACGACCGATCTGCGGATTCGCACCGGCTCCCAGGCCACGGGTGATATCAGCACCCAGCTGCAGCTTGGTTTCCGCATGATTGCGCTCGATAGCCTGAGCATCGGTATTGGCGACGATAAATTCCACGCCGCGCATTTTCTGGCTGATCATATTGTTCAGCGCGTTACCGCCTCCGCCACCGACACCGATGACTTTAATCTTGGCCGACTGGGCCGATGTATCTTCAAATGTAAATAAAGTTGCCATGTGATCCTCCTGTTGCTCCCGTTTCTGTGTGTGTGTTTGTTACATGTGTGTGTTGTTGTTTCATCCCGGATCTCCGAACCAGCCCCGCATACGCTTCCATACGCGTCCGAGTATGTTGCCATCTGCTGATTTGAAGGCTTGTGCATTTTGGCGATAGCGATGGCCATAGAGAATCAGACCAACACCGGTGGCATACATAGGGCTGGAAACCACGTCCACGAGGCCTCCTACTCCCTGCGGGCGTCCCAGCCTTACCGGCATATCGAAAATATCTTCTGCCAGCTCCACCATGCCATCGAGCAGTGATGAACCGCCCGTAAGTACCATGCCTGCAGCGACCAGTTCCTGGTAGCCGGAACGCTGCAGCTCTTCTTTAATCATCTCGAATAACTCTTCCACGCGCGGTTCGAGAATTTGTGCCATGACCTGACGCGGCATGGGCCGTGGTGCGCGCCCGCCCACACTTGGAATCTCAATCTGATCCTCATGCGGCACCAGACGGGTCATGCAGGCACCATATTTGCGTTTGAGCTGATCGGCCTCACGCGCCGAGGTACGCAGCCCGATCACCAGATCATTGGTCAGATGATCGCCGCCAATCGGAATGACATGCGTATGGCGGATTGAACCGTTGAGGAAGATGGCGATATCGGAAGTGCCGCCACCTATATCCACCAGCACCACACCGATATCCTTCTCATCCTGCATCAGCACCGCTTCAGCCGATGCGACCTGCTCAAGCACCATATCCGAGACATCAAGATCGCAGCGGTTGCAGCATTTAATAATATTCTGGGCTGATGAGACGGCGCCGGTGACCACATGCACCTTGGCCTCAAGGCGAACGCCGCTCATGCCGATAGGCTCGCGGATGCCGTCCTGGGCATCGATAATGTATTCCTGCGGCAGGATATGCAGAATCTTCTGATCGGCAGGAATATTCATGGCACGCGCAGCATCCACCACACGGTCCACATCTTCCTGCATCACTTCATTATTTCTAGTCGCCACCACACCGTGCGAGTTATAGCCACGGATATGGGAGCCGGCGATACCTGTGAAGACCGACTGAATATCCACACCGGCCATCAACTCGGCCTCTTCAACTGCCAGCCTGATCGACTCCACCGTGCTCTCGATATTCACCACCACACCTTTGCGCAAACCGCGTGACGGATGGGTGCCGATGCCGATGACATCCACTTTACCATCGGGCGATACCTCAGCCACGATACAGGCAATTTTGCTTGTACCAATGTCGAGGCCTACGAGTACCTGATCATGTTTGGGCATTAAATTACTCCCCCATGCCTTGCCGGCCGAACAAACCAGCGGTCGGATGATCGCGCATCCACCTGCCAGTTGCGATTAGACCAGCGCGGTTGTTTCAATAAACTTGCAAGCTGCTTGATGGCTGCTTTCTCCTCTCCAAACGGCAACGTCCATGTCACACCCTTTGAAAAATATACCTGCCAGTAGGTACTACCGGCCCGGACTTCACTTAAACTGTCCATATCCAGCACATCCTGCTGCTGCAGCATTTGCAGCAAGCGGTGCGCATCATTCATATGTTCCTGTGCAATGCGCAGCAGCGGCAGATCCGGAGACTCACCCTTTTTCAGTATGCGGTAGGCAATGCCATTTTCGTCAAACAGGTAGAGCTGGCTCTTGTCATTCTGCCACAGCGCCACCGGCACCCGTGCATAGGTGCGCACATGCAGCGTATCGGGCAATACGCGGCTGACATCCACACGGGCCAGATCCGGCATCTCCTGCAGCCACTGTTCACTGAGCTTGTCCGGCCTGGTATTGATATAATCCTTCACCGGCATGGCTTCCAGCCTGTCGCTGATGGCCTGTTTCAGTGCCGGCTCACCTTCGATCTGCCATTGTGTGACACTCATGCGCTGATTCATCCACCATCCGCCGGTACCTGTTGCCCCGACAAGCACAACCAGCGCAACAAGCTTGCCGACATGTTTCATCAACTGCATGCGACCGGCTTTCTGCAAGGCAGGGTCTGTTCGACGCTGATTATTACGCATGTTCGCCCACCCCCCGATTCTGCAGGGCTGCGGTTGCCAGAATACGCAGGCAGAGCTCTTCAAAGCCGATACCTGCTGCTGCGGCCGATTTCGGCAGCAGGCTGGTTTCGGTCATACCGGGCAGCGTATTAACCTCCAGCACATAAGGCTCGCCACCGCTGGTCACAATCATGTCCACGCGCGGAGCTCCGCTGCAGCGCGTTGCCACAACAGCTTCTTCAGCCCGTAACATGCAGTAACGCAGGGTTTCAGCAGGCAATCGTGCCGGACAGAAGTAATCGGTAGCACCGGCCGTATATTTGGAGGCGAAGTCATAAACACCTGATTTCGGTGCCACTTCAACCGGTGGCAGCGCTTTACCATCGAGTACCGCCACGGCAATCTCAACGCCTTTAACCGGCATCTCAGCCATCCACTGACCCGATGTCATGTCGATATTCAGGGCATCCCAGTCGGCTTTTTCGTTCAATCTGTGCAGCCCCACGCTGGAGCCTTCCGCCACCGGCTTGAGAATCACCGGATAACGCAGCGGCCCATCACTCTGCAGCGTGATATCCACAGGGGTTTTAATGCCCGCATGATTGAGTACCTGCTTGCACAGCTGTTTGTGCATGCACAGCGCTGATGCCAATACCCCTGCACCGGTATAGGGAATGCCCATCACTTCCAGCAGTCCCTGCACGCAACCATCTTCACCAAGCGTGCCATGCAGCAGGTTGAATGCTGTATCAATGCCTGAACTGCTGATTTTGCCCGCCCAATCCGAGCTCAAATCCACCGCAACCGCATCCACACCGGCATGTTGCAGTGCCTTGAGCACCGCATTACCGGAGCGCAGTGAAATTTCGCGCTCGGATGAGCTGCCGCCCATCAGCACACCTACGCGCCCGAACCGGGTCACATCCATGCCACTCACAACCACTCTCCAACCAGACGCACTTCCGGCTCCAGTTTGATATCAAACTCTTCTTCCACGACCCGCTGGGCGCGATGAATCAGATCGACGATGTCCGCACTGCTCGCTTCACCTTCGTTGACAATAAAATTGGCATGCTGGGATGAAATCCTGGCACCACCAATCTGCAGGCCCTTCAAACCGGCCGCTTCAATCAGGCGCGCGGCATGATCGCCTTGCGGGTTCTTGAATACCGAACCGCAGTTGGGCTGCGTCAGTGGCTGGGTAGCAGAGCGCCTGCTGCGCATGGTGCGCATACGCTCCCTGATCTGCTCAGGGCTGTCCGGATGCAAGGTAAATGTGGCTGCCACCACCAGACTCTGCGCAGGCAGCGTGGCATGACGGTAAACCAGTTGCAGGTCTGCCGCATTGATCTCTTCAAGCTCGCCGCTGCGCAAAACAACGTCGATTCGAACCAGCGAATCGGATACCTGCTGGGCAAAACAACCTGCATTCATCGCCACGCCACCGCCGATATCACCGGGCACAGTCGCCATAAATTCGCAGCCGGACAGACCTTGGTCAGCACACTGGCGGGCAAACCTGCTCATACGCGTACCTGCACCGGCCGATACGCTGCAGCCATTAACACTGAGCTCATTCAATTCGGCCAGATCAATTACCAGACCGTTAAAGCCTCCGTCGGGCACCAGCATATTACTGCCGCGCCCCAAAGGCAGGATTTCGATGTCGGCAGGTACAGCCGCCATCGCGCTCATCAGCGCATCCCGGTTAGCCGGACGGAAGAACCAGCGCGCCGGGCCACCTACCGCCAGTGTTGTATGGCGGGACATCGGCTCGTCCTCACGCAACACTCCGAGCCCGGACAGAGCTACAGCCCATGCAGGCATGTCTACCATCTCCACGACTTCGTTCACGGAAAGGGTCACATTCATGTTTCCACCCCTTCACGCATCTGTTGCGCCAGCAGGCCGACAGAACCGGCTCCCATCAGCAACACCACATCACCGTTTTCCATTGTTCTGCGGGCAAAGTCGCGTGCCGCATCCAGATTTTCAACAAGTGACACACCGCGATGACCACGGGCTTGCATACACTCCTGCAGTCGTGCGCTGGTAATTCCCTCAATCTCTTTTTCACTGGCGGCATAAATCGGCAACAGTGCCACCTCATTGGCAGCATCAAATGCACCCATAAACTCATCCATCAGATCGCGGGTACGGGTATAACGGTGCGGCTGAAATACCACTGCGATATGGCGATCAGGCCAGCAATCACGTGCAGCAGCCAGTGTCGCCATCACCTCTTTCGGGTGATGGGCATAATCATCTACCAGCACGCCGTCACCCATGTTGGTGCGCTGAAAGCGGCGCTGGATGCCTTCAAAAGAGCTCATCGATGTCCGGATCGTTTCTACGTCCAGCCCCATATCCAGCAATACAGCCATCGCCGCCAGCGCATTCTCGGCATTGTGGCGGCCGGGCATGGGCAGACGGAACTCACCGAGGCTGCCATCGACACGGCTGGCCGCTGTAAAACACTGTCCTTCGCCATCGGCACGACTGGAGATCAGGTGGAGATCGGCCTGCGGGCTGCTGCCATAGGTGGTGACCGGTTTGTGCAGGTTTTCACGCAGAGCCGCTACATGCGGGTGTTCATGATGCAATACAACACGTCCGTAGAACGGCACCAGATTGACAAAGGTTGCAAACGCTTCCAGCAGCGCTTCAAAACTGCCGTAGTGATCCAGATGCTCGGGATCGATATTACTGACCACCGCAATGGTCGGAGACAGACGCAGGAATGAGCCGTCGCTTTCATCGGCCTCGGCAATCAGCCAGGGGCTGGCACCCAGCCGCGCATTGCTGCCGGTTGTGATCAGGCGTCCGCCGATAATATAAGTCGGATCCAGGTCTGCAGCTTCCATGCCGTGGGCGATCAGTGAGGTCATGGTGGTTTTGCCATGTGAACCGGCAATGGCAACGCCCTGCTTCATACGCATCAATTCAGCCAGCATTTCGGCGCGCGGAATGACCGGAATACCACGCTGATGCGCTGCAGCAATCTCCGGATTGGATTTATCAATCGCCGATGAAACCACAACCACCTGAGCATCACCCAGATTCTCTGCGGCATGTCCGACATAGACATTGATGCCCAGACTGCGCAGACGTACAACATTATGACTGGCCGTAACATCGGAGCCCTGTACGTTGAAACCCTGATTAAACAACAGCTCTGCAATACCGCTCATGCCGATACCGCCGATGCCGATCAGATGGATGTTATGCACACGTGCCTTCATACAGTCACCCCCCACCTTTCTCAGCCAGCGCCGGCAAAAACTCAGCCAGTACATCTAACTGTTTTTCACTCGCATCAAATGGTGCCCAGGCCAGTGCAGCTGCGTGCATCGCAGTCAGCCGTTTCGCATCAAACAGATGTTTGTCGATAGCGGCAGCCAGGTTTTCAACGTTCATTTCCTTCTGCTCCAGTACCACTGCGCCACCGGCATTGGCCAGGCTTTCGGCGTTAAAACGCTGATGATCATCAGCCGCATGCGGCAGCGGCACAAACAGGGACGGCATACCGCACACCGCCGCCTCGGATACGGTCATCGCACCTGATCGGGCCACCATCAGGTCACCACTGCCGTAAAAACCTGGCATGTCATCACAGAAGGCTAAGATCTCGGCCTGTATACCTGCGCGTTCATAAATTTCAGCCGCTGCAGTTGTTGCAGCTGAATCCTTGCCTGCGACATGGGTAACCACGAACTTGCGCCCTTCTCTGGTCAGCAGCTCACAGGCCAGTGGCACACTCTGATTGAGTACCCGTGCCCCCTGCGAACCTCCGAGTACGAGTAGTCGTGGCGGTGTATGGGCCTGCCAACGGGTATCGACAATCACCTGACGAACGATATTGCCGGTTGCGCTCATGCGTGTACCGCCACTCAAATGCGCAGCCGCTTCGGCAAAGCCCAGCATAATGGACTTACAGAAGCGCGCCAGTGTGCGGTTAACCAGTCCGGGCATGGCATTCTGTTCATAGAGTATGACCGGCACATGTGAAATCAGGGCTGCCGCCACGCCGGAAATACTGGCATAACCGCCAACACCGACGAGCAGGTCCGGACGCTGATGTTCCCATGCACGACGAATCGTCAGCACGGCTTTCGGCAACTCCCAGCACAGTACACGCAGGCGTTGCAGCAGGCCTGCACCTTTGACGCCGTGCATGGCCAGCAACAGCACCTGCTCGCCGCGTTTGGGCAACAGTTCCGCTTCCAGTCCACGTTCGGCACCGATAAAGCTCACCTGCAAGGCAGGCCAGCGTTCGCGCGCCGCATCTGCCAGCGCCAGCGCAGGCATCACATGGCCGCCGGTTCCGCCACCGGCGATACAGAGTAAAGGCGCACGGTTCAAAACTGCTGCTCCATGGCATCATCCGACGACCGCATCGTTCTGGCTTTTTTGGCCGGCTTGCTCGAATCGCCCTGTACTCTCTTCTGCAGCCGTTTATTGCCGCCCTGATGGCGTTGCACGGAAAGCACCAGACCAAGTAACACGCACTCACCAATCAGTGCGCTGCCGCCGTAGGATACAAACGGCATCGGCATACCCTTGGTCGGCAACAGTCCCATGGCCGCGCCCAGATTAATGATAAAGGCAACGCCGAGAATCATGATACAGCCGAGAATCAGCAGTCGGGAGAACATCTCCTGGGTGTGAATAGCCAGCCAGATACCACGACCTAGCATAAGACCGAACAGGGTAATCAGTGACAGGATACCGAGCAGACCCAGCTCCTCACCGATACTGGCGGAGATAAAATCGGTAAATACTTCGGGCAGATAAAACAGTTTCTGTACGCCCTGGCCGACACCTGTGCCGAACAGGCCACCGCTGCCAAAGGCAATCATCGACTGAATCAACTGGTAACCGCTACCATAGGGATCATTCCACGGCTCCAGAAATGAGGTCAGGCGCTGCATGCGGTACGGCTCGGCAATCATCACCACCACAGCCAGCGGGATAAAGGTGGAGAGCAGCAACAGCAGATGGCGGATCGGCACACCGCCGACAAACCACATGCAGAAACTTACTGCCGAAAGCAGCGCGGCACTGCCGAAATCAGGCTGCAGCACCAGTAGCAGCAGCGACACCATCAGCACCACCAGCATCGGAGCCAGCCCTGAAGAGAATGTGCTCAAGCGCTCGGGAAAGCTGCCCATATAGTAGGCCATATAAATAATGACTGCTGGTTTCAATATCTCCACCGGCTGCAGTGTCAGACCGAGCAGAGATAACCAGCGCTGGGCACCGTTAATCTCACGCCCGAGCCCCGGCACCAGCACGGCAACCATCATCACGATGGCTACGGCCAGTACAGGCAGTGCAATTGCACGCCACCAGGTCACTTCGATGCGCGACATGAACCACATGATCACCAGACCCACAGGAATATAGATCAGCCAGTGACTGATAATGCGCAGCGGATCGTTATAACGAACCTCGGCGACACTGATACTGGTGCTGTAGACCATCAGCACACTGAAGGCCAGCAGTGCGAGTACACAGCCGGTGAGAATCGGATCCGGTGGCGCTAGGCGTGCATCTGTCTTGCCGCTCATGACTTCTGCTCCAGCACTTTCACTTCCGAGGCAAACATACGCCCGCGCTCGACATAATCCCTGAACTGATCCTGACTGGCCGCAGCCGGTGAGAGCAGCACCGGCAAGCCGGCCTGAGCGTGTGCTGCCTGCTTAACCGCCTGATCCATCGTTTTCACAAACTGAGCCGGCACACCTGCCGCCTCTGCAAGCTCGAGATACGGTTTCGGATCCAGTCCGATAATAAACATCTGCCCGACATGGTTGGCTACGGTCTGCTTGAGTGTGGACACATCCAGCTCTTTACGCAGTCCGCCGCAGATCCAGATGACATGGTGAAATGATTCCAGGGCAGCTTTGGCAGCATCCGGATTGGTGGCCTTGGAGTCATCAAACCACTCACGCCCGGCCACCAGCCCCAGCGGCTGCATGCGATGCGGCAAGCCACGGAATGAGGTCAATGACTGGCGAATCACGTTGGCGGAAACGCCAAAATCAGTCGCAGCCTGTGCCGCCACGGCCAGATTGATATGCTGATGTTTACCCTGTAACGGCAGTTCGCTTGAGCTGATGTATTCAGCCACTTCATAGTGGTGCCAGAACAACAGCCAGGAGCCGTCCGTCAGTTTCTGCACCCCTGCATCCAGATTGGACACATCGCCGATACCGAAACGGCGCACATATACACCGCGTCCGCGCAATTCATCAGCCAGAGCGTCCCACTCGCTTTCGCCGGGCAACATGGCCTTGTCACCCTCACCCTGACCGGCAAACATGCGTAACTTGGCTGCCTTGTAGGCTTCGCTGTTTTCATGCATATCAGCATGGTCCGGCTGAATATTCAGCAATGCCGCCCAGCGCGGACGAATCGGATTGGCCCGCTCAAGCTGAAAACTGGAAAGCTCCAGCACCACGCGCTGCGGCTCCTCGCCATCGGCCAGCAGATCCAGCATCGGCGTACCGATATTACCACCGGCTTCAATGCCACCGGCAAGCGTATCGAGCATGGTATCAATCAGGCTGACAGTGGTGGTTTTACCGTTGGTGCCTGTAATCGCGATTACATCACCCTTATAATACTCACCGAACAGCTCCAGATCACCATACACCGGCACACCGGACGCACGCGCAGCTACAAGAGCGGCGTGATTCCAGTTGATGCCGGGACTGACAATAATACGTTCAAACTTGCTTAATATTTCGCCATCAAGTGTTCCGATATGCAGTTGCAGCTGCAATGCTGCAGGCAACTCTACCGGTTTTTCATCGAAGGCTTCACAGGCCACACCGCGATGCAGCAGGAAATTCGCCACCGAACAACCGGTTTTACCCATGCCGATAATGGCGGTTGCATGGCTGCGTGCCGCTTCAAGCTGTGTATGCATCGATGCCATACTCATCGGATTTTCAGGGTGGAGAGCGCCACCAGTGCCAGTAAAATAGATATAATCCAGAAGCGGACGATCACCTTGGGTTCAGGCCAGCCTTTCAACTCATAATGATGATGAATCGGCGCCATGCGGAATACGCGTTTGCCGGTCAGCTTGAAGCTTGCCACCTGTACCATCACCGATACCGCCTCAAGCACAAACAGACCGCCGGCAATAGCCAGAAGAAACTGCTGATGCACGGCACAAGCGACAAAAGCCAGTGCTCCACCGAGAGCCAGTGCTCCGACATCGCCCATAAAGACCTGCGCCGGATAGGTATTGAACCATAGGAAGCCAAGGCAGGCTCCCACAAGAGCCCCGCAAAATACCGCCAACTCTCCGGAACCGGGAACAAACGGAATCATCAGGTATGCAGCGAACTTGGCATGGCCGGCAAGGTAAACCACCACGGCCAGAGCGCTGGCAACCATAAAGGTCGGCGCCACGGCCAGTCCATCGAGCCCGTCGGTCAGGTTTACCGCATTGGAGGCGCCCACCAGAACAAACACCACAAAGATCACATAGAACCAGCCCATGTCCCACTGCACATTAAAGAACGGGATATCGACAATCGGGTCAGTCATCACCCACAAACCGGCTGCAGCAATGCCGCCGAACAGGCACTGTAACAGCAGCTTCCAGCGCCCGGCCAAACCCTTCGGGTTGCCGCGCATAATTTTCAGGTAGTCGTCTATCCAGCCGATCAGGCCGTAACCGAGTGTCACCAGCAACGCCAGCCAGATAAAGCCGTTGGAGAGGTCAGCCCAGAGCAGCGTGGTGATGGTCAGGGCAACAAGAATCAGCAGCCCGCCCATGGTTGGCGTCCCCTGCTTGACCAGATGCGTCTGTGGTCCGTCATGACGAATCGGTTGTCCCTTGCCCTGCTGTGTCTTCAGGCGGCGGATAAACCATGGACCGAACACCCAGCACAGTACCAGCGATGTAACCAGCGCATAGACTGTCCGGAAGGTAATATACTGGAACAGATTAAAGATAGAGAACTGGTCGGCCAGCGGGTAGAGCAGGTTATACAGCATGCGCCACCTCCTGCTGTTGACTGAGCACCTGCACGACGGCTTCCAGCCGCATTGAGCGCGATGCCTTGACCAGCAAGCTATCGCCTGCAGCAAACTGCTGCCCGGCCAGTGCGGCAACCGCATCAGCGGTAGTGGCAAGCCAGATAGCCTCGGCATTTGCATCAGCCAGCACCTTCATGCGCGGCCCGACCAGATAAACCAGTTCCAGACCGGAAATATCAAGTCCTGCGTGAGCCTGCCGGCTGTCATCGCCGAGCTCACCCATATCCCCCAGAATCGCGATGCGCCTGCCATCAAGTGCGCGCAGGGTATCAACTGCGGCCTGCATGGAGACAGGATTGGCGTTATAACAGTCATTGAGCACCGTGCAATCGTTGTTGCCACGGATCACCTGCATGCGTCCTGCCGGTGGCAGCCAGCCTGACAGGATACCGGCAACCTCGGAAAGCCTGACCTGCGGCAGGTAACGCAATATCACAGCAGTCGCCAGTGCCATATTAGCTGCCCAGTGTCTCGCAGGCAGCTGCAACTCCAGCACAGCCGTCTCCGATCCATATCTTAACTGCAGCATTCTGCCGCTCAACGACCAGTGAACCGTGTCCGCAGCTTCCACCTCATCAATGTCCAGTGCACCCTGAGCAACCGTGATGCCGGTCTGCTGCAGCAGTTCAGCCACACCTGCACCGAGTACACACCAGCCACCGTCATTCATATATTCCAGCAGCGCGGCTTTCTCGCGCACAACACCCTGCAGCCCGCCCAGTCCTTCGGCGTGGGCATTGGTGATACCGGTCAGCAGAGCAATATCCGGTTGTACAATGGAGGCCAGCTTTTCCATCTCTCCTGCCTCACTGATACCGCACTCGATCAGTGCAATATCACTATCGGACTGCACCTGCAGCAACGTCTGCGGCACACCAATCAGGTTATTCAGGTTGGCCTGTGTTGCCGCCACTTTTAATCCCAGTCCGGCAAAGCCGTGCTCAAGCAGCGAACGCAGGCTGGTTTTACCGAATGAGCCGCTGATGGCCACAACCGTGGTATGGCGCAGCTGCATACGCCATGCATGGGCAATATCACCAAGCGCAACAAGGGTGTCCGCCACTTCCAGCTGCGGCACACTGATCTCTTCCCATAGTTTGACGCCACGTGCATCGCCGATCAGTGCCAGCGCCTTGTCGGCAATGGCCTCTGCAAACCTGTGGCCATCGAAATTCGGACCGCGCAGGGCCAGAAAAACCTGCCCGTCGGCAAAACCGCGCGTATCGCTCACAACCGATTCAACACCATCGGGTGCAAGACCGTGCCACTGCCCGCCTGTGGCCAGCTGGAGATCAAGGCCGCTCAAGCGCATGCAGCCCCCTCATCGACAGCAAGTCCATGTTTGATCTGCAGATGATGGCTGGCCACAGCCGCATCACTCCACGGCAGACGTTTGCCGCACACTTCCATATAGGCCTCGTGCCCTTTGCCGGCAATAATCAGCACATCACCTTCGCCAAGACTCTCAACGGCTCCGGCAATCGCCAGTTCACGGTCGAGCTGCAGATGTACTTCCGCCCTGTAGGGCTGCTGCATGCCGAACTCAATTTCCGAGGCAATCACTGCAGGCAACTCTCCACGCTGATTATCCGAGGTAATCCATACCACATCGGCCAGTTCTGAGGCAATTTCACCCATATGGGGACGTTTTTCACGATCGCGTTCACCACCGCAGCCGAACACCACAATCAGCCGCTGACGCGCCAGTTTACGCGCTGCATTCAGACAACGTTCCAGCGCTTCCGGTGTATGCGCATAATCGATAAACACCTGTCCGTAACCGGCGACTACATCCTGCATACGGCCCGGAGGGGCGGTAATGCCGGCCAGCAGTGCAGGCAGCTCTTCAAGCTTGATGTTCTGGGAAGTCATCAGGGTCAGCGCAACACAGGCGACATTTTCAGCATGGAAGTCACCCAGCGGAATATCCTCAATCACCACCTCAGCGTCGCCGCTGCGCAGGCGCAGCAGCCCGGGCAACTCCTGTTCCCAGGCCAGGTCCACATCATCGCGATAGAGGCCATGGCCGTACCAGCAGGTGTACTCGGGTGCATGTTTGCGCACATCGTTATGGTCCGCATTGGCAATCACATTACCGCCGGCACTCGCACAGTCCTGAATAAAACTCGCTTTGGCCGCAAGGTAGTGATCATAACCACCGTGGTCCTGCAGGTGGTCATGGCCCATATTGGTCCAGATGGCTGTTTTAAAATCGAGCCCTGCAATGCGCCCCTGCACAATGCCGTGCGAAGAGACTTCACATACAACCGAGTGCACATCATCCAGACAGGCCTGTGTCAGCATGGCATGCATGGTCAGTAACGACGGCGTGGTATTGCCGATGTCGCGGATATCTTCGGGACTGCGCATCCAGCCCAGCGTACCGGTGCTCCACACCGGCTTGTCCTGCAACCGGCTCAAGGCCTCGCGCAACATCCATGCCACGCTGGTTTTGCCATCGGTACCGGTCACGCCATAAAGGTGTGCTCCGGCCTGTTCGGTATTGAACAGCCGACGCAGCAAAGCGCCAGCCTGCTGCATGGTCTTCAGATGCAGGTTGGGCAGCCCAGTATTCACTGAAACGCCGACACTGATAATGGCCGTAGCCCCCTGTTTTGCAGCCGCCGCAGCATAGGCCGTAGCCGCATCTCTTGAGCGCGGCAGACAGAGCATGGCATAACCCGGTTTGGCATGGCGCGAGTCATCACAGATACCCATGACAACCAGATCGTCTTCACCGGCCATATCCAGACAGCCCAGCCCTTCAGCCAGCAGCTTGAGCGAAAAACCCTGCGCGAGTTCGGTTGCGTGCGATTGCGCGGTATTACTCATTTAACCACACCTCCACGGCATCACCCTGATTCAGCGCCATAATATTGCCCGGTTTCTGACGCCCCACCCAGCCGGAGCCGTGCACATGCAGACGCAGGCCGCGCTGTGCAGCCAGACGGCGCACCTCGCGCATTGACATGCCGTAGAGTGATTCGTGTTCAAATGCAGGCGCTTCAGCAGCGATCTGCATGGTCTGCCAGTCGGGCTGCTGGTCACGTTCTGCCATGATGCCCAGATATGGCAGGGCGCTTTCTGCCACATGGCGGAAGACGGGAGCAGCCACCTGACCACCGTAGTTACTGCGCTTGGGCTCATCAACAACCACAACGATCACCAGTTCAGGATTTTCCACCGGCGCAAAACCGGCAAACACGGCATTGTACCTGCCCTTGCTGTAGCCACCCTGAGCATTCGCCTTCTGTGCCGTGCCGGTTTTACCCGCCACGTGATAGCCGACCGGCACTGCTTTAGAACCGGTACCATCCTGGCTGGTCGCATACTCAAGCATGCCTTTCATCTGGTGTGCAATATCCTGTGGCATCACACGCTCACTCGTTTTCTCAACGTCCTGCAACTGATCAGCAAACAGCTTGGGCGCCACATAGACGCCCTCGTTTGCTAAAACGGAAAAGGCCGCTGCAAGTTGCAACGGCGTAACAGCGATACCCTGTCCGAATGCGATGTTGGCCGTTTCAACAGGCCCCCACCGATCTAAAGGAAGTACAATGCCAGGCGATTCTCCCCCCAGCCCGAGGCTGCTTCGCCTGCCAAAACCGGCTCGCTCCAGCATCGCATGCAAGGGAGCGGCCCCCACATCGAGGGCCAGCTTGGCCACTCCGATATTACTTGATTTGACAATGATGCCGGTGAGATCCAGCCAGCCTTCCGGGTGATCATCATGGATCGTGTAGTCGGCCACCTTCATGGCCCCCTTTTCACAATAGACAATTGAATCAGCCTTCCACTTTCCGGATGCCATTGCTGTCGCTACCGAGAATGGTTTCATCGTTGAGCCCGGCTCAAACACATCGGTTACTGCACGATTTCGCCACTCGCCAGGTTTGGCATGGCGGAAATTATTCGGATTGAATCCGGGCCAGCTGGCCATAGCCAGAATAGCGCCATCTTTCGGACGCATCACAACGACCGAGCCGCCTTTGGCATCCTGATCGCGAACGCCTTCGGCAAGGGCCGCATAAGCAATGCTCTGAATCGTTGCATCAATCGTCAGGGTCATCGGCTGACCCGGTACCGGCTCACGCAACCATGTGCCGTCGGGTAACGAATGACCGCGCGCATCACGACGCACCTGACGCAAACCGGATTCGCCGGTCAGTGAAGCATTCCATGCGCGTTCAACACCTTCCAGCCCCTTGCCATCGATGCCGACAAAACCGAGCAGATGACCTGTTTCAGGTCCCATCGGCTGATAACGACGCCACTCTTTCTCGTGACGTACGCCCGGAATATTCAGCGCCATGACACGCTCTGCGACCGAAGGCGGCACCTGACGCGCCAACCAGACAAAACCTTTTCGCTTGCCGAGTTTGTGCTGCACTGTTTTCGTCGACAGGCCAAGCGCTGATGCCAGTTCACCCATGCGCTCAGCCGGCACTTCATCAGCCATAGCAGCAATAGAAGGAATTTCAACACTCTCTGCCAGCGTGCGCCCCTTGCTGTCGTAAATCGAGCCACGCGGGGCAAGCGCTGTATATTCACGATAGCGCTGTTTCTCAGCCATCGTTGTTAAACGGTCACTCTGCACCCACTGCAGATCAACCGCGCGCACAACCAGCAGCAGCAGGCCGAGAACCAGCAACCCGGCTACCGCTTCAATGCGGCGGCGGATATAAACCTGCTGTTTGTCGCTCACAGGTGCACCACCTGCATGGGTTTCGGCGGAGCCATACCCAGCTTCTCCTGCGCCGTTTTCCTCAGGCGCTCAGGACGCGTCAGATTGGCCAGTTCAAGGCGCAACGTACTACTCTGCTGCAGCGTTTCCTGCCGATCAGTGTTCACTCGCTGATTTTCAAGGGCCAGCTCATAACGCAGATGAGACATCCAGATCTGTCCGGCAGCCAGCACACCGACTGCAACCGGCACCAGCAACCATGGCCGCAACCAGGTCGCCATCATAGCGAGGCTCCTGTGTAACCGGCCTGTTTTTTACTCTCCGCTGCAGTCAAACGCTGTGCGACGCGCATCAATGAAGAGCGGCTGCGCGGGTTGGCTGAAACTTCGCTTTCACTGGGGCGCACCGGCTTTTTTTGCAGCCAGCGCATGGAGGGCAACTTTCCGCACACGCACATCGGCAACTGTGGCGGGCACTTGCAAGGTTTCACTTCGGATTCAATCAGGTCCCGGATGCGGCGATCTTCACCGGAGTGAAATGAGATCACAGCCAGGTGGCCACCCGGCTTCAAATGTGCCATGGCAGCAGATAGTCCCGCATCAATCTGATCCATCTCTTCATTCACCCAGATGCGCAGCGCCTGAAAAGTGCGCGTGGCCGGATGCGCGCCACCGTGGCGCGCTTTTTTGGGTACGGCGTGGAAACAGACATTCTCCAGATCGGCAGTTGAATTCAGCTTGCCATCATGTTTTGCCTGCAGCATGGATTTGGCGATGCTGCGCGAATAGCGCTCATCGCCGAATCGATAAATAATATCAGCCAGCTCGGATTCTGAAATGCGCTCCAGCAGCTGTGACAATGGCTTGCCGCTGTCCACATCCATGCGCATATCCAGCGGGCCATTTTTCTGGAATGAAAAGCCGCGTTCTGCATTGTCCACCTGCGGCGAGGAAACCCCCAGATCGAAACCAATGCCGTTCACCTGACTCCAGCCTCTCTCGTCAAGGATCTCTCCAAGCTGCGCGAAGTCAGCATGTGCGATGGCAAAGCGGCTGTCCTGCCGTGCCAGTCGTTCTCCTTCTGCAACAGCTTCAGGATCCCTGTCGAATGCAAGCAGACGCCCTTTTTCAGAGAGTCTGGCGAGCAGCTCGCGACTGTGGCCGCCGCGTCCGAAGGTGCAGTCGACATAGCTGCCGTCCGGGTCGGTAACGATGGCTTCAACAAAGGCATCGCGGAGCACTGGGATATGTTCTGGATATTGGTTGATTTCACCCACATTACATATCCAGCTCAAAATCTTTCAGAGCAGCAAGGCCAATTTCCAGCTGCTTGTCCCAGCTTGCCTTGTCCCAAATCTCGAAGGTTTCACCTGTTCCGGCAAAATGGACCGAACGCGAAAGCGCTGCGTGCTCCCTGAGCACTCCGGCCAATAGCACACGCCCCTGCCTGTCTGGCGCGAACTCCTGCGAAGGCGTAATCACCACGCGGATAAAATGGCGCTTCAGTTCAGCGGGCATATCTTTGATAACCGCCTGCAGACGCTTCCATTCACGCGTCGGGTAAGCAATCAGGCAGGGGGTATTATGCGAGCGGGTGATAATAATTTTCCCGTCAGCGTGAAAATTATTCAGCGAATCACGGAAAGCAGCAGGGATGCTTACGCGCCCTTTCTCATCCATGTTATTGCTGAATTCGCCTTGAAACATACGTTCCTGACCCTCTCCGCGTTAGTGGCGTGGACTAATTACCCACTTTTCCCCACCAAATGCCAATCTTGCCCCCCAAGCCACCCCTGTCAAGCCCACCATTCAGCAAATATGTTCAACCCGATACATCCAGCCTCAGCTTTCCCCAATGTTTTACCGGCTATTTCCAGGTGGGAGATTGTGGGTAGGATTGTGCCAAACAAGGCGGTGGAATATGTTCTGGAACGAAAAATCACTGAATCAGTTGTCGGATGATGAGTGGGAAGCGCTGTGTGACGGTTGCGGTCGCTGCTGTGTGTGGAAATTTGAAGATGATGACAGCGGTGAAATCCTCTTCACCGATATACGCTGTCACCTGTTTAACGATGCAACGTGCCGCTGCACCGATTACCCGCAGCGCGCGGCGATCGTACCTGACTGTATGGATATTCGTAAATTCACTGACAAACAGTACACATGGCTGCCGGAGAGTTGTGCTTATCGGCTGCGCCATGAGGGCAAACCACTGTTTGACTGGCACCACCTGATCTCGGGCAGCAAGGATGCCGTCCATAAAGCCGGCATTTCGCTACAGAAGAAAACCGTTTCCGGCGAGGGTTTTACGGAAGAAGATATTATTCATCACATTATCGACCCGGATGAACCCGATGCCTAAGTTTTGTCCCTGCGGCAGCGGCGTATTATTTTCCGACTGCTGCGAGCCGGTCATTCAGGGCGCTGTCGCGGCCTCACCCGAAGCTTTAATGCGCTCACGCTACTCGGCCTATGTGTTGGAACACTGGGATTACCTGCACAAAAGCTGGCACCCGGACACTCGCCCCTCCAGGGTTTCACCTACCGGAACCGACTGGCTCGGGCTGACGATCGTCAATACTTCGGAGGAGACAGTCGAATTTATCGCCGGATTCAGGGAAGGTTCAAAGATCATGGCGCTGCATGAAATCAGCCGTTTTGCCAAAGTTAATGGCCACTGGCGCTATCTCGACGGTATCTGCGATGTTTCGGAATCCGGGCGTAACGCCCTCTGCCCCTGCGGCAGCGGCCAGAAAACCAAGCGTTGCTGCGGAAAAGCTTAAGGGCGCCCCAGACTATCTGTGCTGTCTCTGAATAGGCCTGCCGTTGTAACTGCGAAAGTCGTGAAGCAACCGTCACGATGCCTTAGCTGAAGGATCAAACTGTTGATTCAGATAGGCAATAATATCGTTGGATTCGTACATCCAGGTTGTTTGCTCTCCGTCATCAATACGCAAACACGGCACTTTGATTTGACCACCCTGCAGCTCCAGCGTATTGCGGTGATCACCGCCACGCACTTGCGCATCACGATATTCAATCGGAATGTTCAAGCGGTGAATTGCGCGCCGGGTTTTGATACAAAACGGGCAGGCGAAGTATTGATAGACTGACATGGATTCAGCTTTTCTTATCACTGCAAGCTGCTCATCATGACTGCGTTTGATTTTGCGAGGGCGGGTTAAAAAACTGATGAACGCCATTAGTCCGCCCACGCCTTCACGAAATATTTTCAACAAAACCGCTTTCAACATGATAAGACCTCTGATGTTATAATCCAGGGATGCTCTGAAAAAGTCAGAGTATCCTGCGGGGCATGGATGTCCCGCCAAAATCATGCACTGTAAGAGCCTCTTGCAAAAGTCTTCAAACCTGCTGAATTCAGCCTTTGAGAAGAGGCGAAAAAACTCCCTTCTGGTAGGGTAAGTCATCGACGACAACCAAACCAGAAAGGAGATCAAAGATGAATCATCTTCGAGAGGGATTATCACAGAGCTGGCTAATAATTCAAGGATCGCTGTTTCCATGGCTAGAGGAAGAGCTTGGACCGCTGACTGAGAAGCAGCAGCAATTTGTGACCATCCTTGAACTTATCCGGATTGAAGAGCATCTGAATGATTACTCTGGCGGCATGGGTCGCCCA
>MNWZ01000066.1 GCA_001871925.1 Zetaproteobacteria bacterium CG1_02_53_45 | reverse complement strand
CTGGCCATCCGGCGCGGCCATAAACGCGCCATCGTTGCGCTTGCTCACAAACTCTTGCGGACATGCTACTTCATGATCAGTCGCGGCGAGCATTACCGGGATTCGACCGTCGATTACGAAGCAATGGCAGTTAAACGCAATGCGCCTCGCTGGATCAAGGCGCTGATTAAGTTCGGCTACATGCCTCAACGGGCCTGAGCCTGTTATAAATCCAGCTTGCTATGCAGCCTGCAATGGCTGAGGGATGCTTGCGATCTGAATCGGGATCATTTCATGTTAAGAAAGGGGGATGCTCTGCTTTAGCAGAGTAGTAACTTTGAATGTATCTATCTAACGGGGATCAAAAGTTTTATTTCAGCCATGTTTCCCGCTAATGCGCGATGAACCTGAAAAAAGCCCCACAGGTTAGTGCGGGGCTTTTTCAATCAATCACTGTAATTAGTGAGAACAGCCTTCTCCATGCACATGACCATGCTCAAGCTCATCTGCGCTGGCATCACGTACCTCTTTGATACTGACATCAAAATTCAGACGTTCACCGGCCAGCGGGTGGTTGCCATCAATCGTGACATTGTCGCCTTCAACCTTGGCAATACGTACAACCTCAATACCCTCCGAGGTTTCAGCCTGGAACTCCATGCCTGCTTCGAGTTTATCGACACCCTGAAACATCTCGCTTGGCACCACCTGAGTCAGTGCCGCATTGTATGCGCCATAAGCATATTCAGGCTCAACCGTTACTTTCAGGGCGTCGCCGGCTCTTTTACCTTCCAGCGCCTGCTCCAGACCCGGAATAATATTCTGTGCTCCATGCAGATAAACCAGCGGAGTGCCACCCTGTGAAGAGTCGATCACGACACCTGTATCGCTGGTCAGTGTGTAATCGAATGAAACAACTTTATTATTGGCAATCTGCATGCTTATCTCCTTTTTTTTAGGCGCGCGAGACTACGCATAAGCGCTGAAGATACAAGTTCAGTCTGTTTTTTGGGGCTGTATATAGAGCAGCGGAAAGGCAGCCTCGGTCAATCCGAGCGCCTCCATCTCCTCATGCAGATGTTTGCGCGTCATTGGAATTTCATCGAGAAACTGAAGTTTGCCGTCACGATGGGCCAGACGCCCGAATATGCCGATGGCCTTGATATGCCGCTGCAGGGCGGTCAGGCGCAGTTTTTTATGCCAGTCATGCAAGTCGGCAAACGTCGCGGCACAGCTCTCGGGCAGGGCCTCAAAAAAGCAGCGGCTCCATCGCAAACGCCCGGCTTCCGGATAATCCTGATAACAGTCGTAAAGCAGCGATGCCAGGTCATAGGTAACAGGACCCTGCACAGCATCCTGATAATCAATGACCCCCAGTGGCAGCAGGCCTGCGGGAAGCATCAGGTTGCGGCTGTGGTAATCCAGATGTACAGGCACTTGCGGCAGTGCTTCGATCGCCTCCAGAGTCGCGGTGAGCGACTGATGGAAGTCCAACCGCTGCATTTGTGTCGGCATCACACCGGCAACATGCGGCAGATACCAGTCGAGATAGAGGTCGCATTCGCGCCGCATGCGCGCCATATCAAACAGCGGCAGTGCAAACGCCGGTTGTGAAGCCTGTAGTCTGTGCAGCTGCCTGAGCGCATCATCAAACAATGGCGTCAGATCGGCGCCGGTCACTTTGTGGGAAGACCAGGTGATATCGCCGAAATCTTCCAGCAGCAGAAATCCCTGCGCCCTGTCTTCTGCATACAGTTCCGACACACGCAGCCCCGCAGCCTCCAACCAGTCGCGCACGGCCAGGAACGGGCTGACATCTTCATGCGGTGGCGGCGCGTCCATCAGCACATAAACTTTTTCACCAAACCTGACGCGGAAATAGCGGCGAAAGGAGGCATCGCCGGCCAATGGCGCTTCGCTGTAAGTGTCACCGAGCTGCTCTGTTAACCAGACGTGCCGGGCTGTTTGTCTGTCAGTTATCACGAACGAGCAACCCTTTTATATTCGCTTTCTGCTCAATATCCTGCAGCGCCTGCTGGGCAAGTTCCCTGTCCGCATAAGGGCCGGCAAACACACGGAACCACTGCCCTTTTCCATCAAGATCAACAGTGCGCACAAATGAACTGACACCCGCCTTCATCAACTTCTTCTGCATATTTGCAGCATCGGCCTGAGCTTTGAATGAAGCCAGTTGAATTCTGTGCGCATCACTGCCCGGTTCATTGTGAGCAGCCGGCGCATGCGCCGATGCGGTGGCATATGCCTCTTCAGGCATTTCCGGCATCTCCCGATCCATGCTGCGGGCCACGGCCGGCTTGCTTTCAGACACCGGCGCCGGATCAACCGACTGCGCCGGCAACTCCCGATAAAATTTCAGCTCACCGACTTTGGTATGCGCACCCTGTTTAGCCTTGTTCTGCAACAGCTCGACCTGATCCTGCAGCTCGTCGATTTTTGCCTGCAGCAACCTGGAACTGGCCATCTCCGTATCCAGCTTCGCCTGTACCTTGTCCCGGTCAGATGTGTCCACTTGGCTGGCAACACTGCTTTTTTCACCGCCCAGCCAGTAACCACCGGCAAAACAGGCGATGGCAACCACCACAATGGCAACGGCTGGCAAAGCCGACGGTTTTGCAGGTTTATCAGACTTGGATGACGCCTGTATCTTGGCGTAGTCGCGTTTGGCCATCTATTCGTTCACCTCTTCAATCAAACAACAAATCACATGCGCTCGGGCGTGGAAACACCCAGCACAGTCAATGCATTACGGATAATCTGACCCACAGCCTTGATCAGCAGCATACGGGCACGTGTCAACACAACATCATCGGTCACCACGCGGTGCTTATGATAGAAACTGTGGAAATCTGCAGCCAGACGCATGGCAAATGTTGCCACACGATAGGCTTCCAGCCGGTCCGCAGCCTTCTGCAAAGCTTCGGGATAGGCCAGCAGATGCGCAACCAGTCGCTGCTCCTCATGCTCGGTCAGCACAGAGACATCGACATCATCCAGCTCTCCGATGGCATGCCCCTCATCCTCCGCCTTGCGCAGAATCGCACCGATACGGGCATAGGCGTACTGTACATAATAAACCGGATTTTCATCATTTTTCTGCTTGGCTGCTTCCAGATCGAAATCGAGCTGCGACTCCACCCTGCGCGTCATGAAATTGAAACGCACCGCATCAGCCCCCACTTCATCGACGACTTCGCGCAGCGTAACAAAGGTGCCTGCACGTTTGGACATTTTCACCGGCTTGCCGTCACGTGTCAGGTTGACCATCTGCACCAGCAGTACATCCGGTTGTGCCTCACGTCCGGTCAGGGCTTTCATGGCCGCCTGCACACGCGACACATAACCGCCGTGGTCTGCGCCCCAGACATCAATCATGCGATCAAAACCGCGCAGGTATTTGTCGTAATGGTAAGCGATATCGGCGGCAAAATAGGTCGGCGTGCCATCCTGTTTGGCCAGCGGGCGATCCACATCGTCGCCAAAGTCGGTGGTGCGGAACAACTGCTGCTCAACCGGCGTATAATCTTCGACTTCCTGACCCTTTGGTGGCGGCAGGGTGCCGTTATACACCACACCGTCGGCTGCCAGCTTGTCGATCAGGGCGCTGACCCGGCCGCTGGCATGCAGACTCTGTTCGGAAAAGTAGTGATCGAAGTGGATACCGATCGCATTCAGATCATCACGAATCATGGCCATATTGGCCGCAATCGCCTCACCGCCGATCAGGCCGGAGCGTTCATCTTCCTCCATAGCCAGAAGCTGCTGATAATCGTGTTTCTCCAGCACTTCGCGGGCAATCCGCACAATATATTCGCCCGGATAGGCGGCCTCGGGAAACACTACTGTTTCGCCCTTCAACTCCTGCATACGCAACCAGACGCTGTTGGCCAGAACGCCGATCTGTACACCGGCATCGTTAATATAATATTCGCGATGCACCTTTTTACCGACCGCTTTGAGTACACTGGCCAGCGCGTCACCCACCACCGCACCGCGACCATGACCGACATGCATCGGGCCTGTCGGATTGGCGGAGACAAACTCGAGATTCACCTTTTCAGCATCGGCCAAGACCACCTGTTTACCGTAGCTTTCGCCGGCAAGCATAATGGTTTTCAGGGCTTCGGCCTCGCTGGCCTGCCGCAAACGGATATTGATAAAGCCGGGCCCTGCGATATCCGCCCCCACTACAGCATCCGGCCACTGCACCACTTCAAGAATGCTGGCGGCAATCTGCTGCGGACTCTTCTTGAGCAGTCGGGCCAGTGGCATGGCCACACTGGCAGCATAATCGCCATGCTCCTTCATCTTCGGGCGAGTCAGTTGCACTTCGGGTGCAACCGCATCCGGATGATCCTTCAAAAGCTCGGCGAGAGCTGCCTGCAATGCCTGTTCCAGTGCCTGTTTCAACGTTACCTCCGACGCCCGCAATCCGGCGCCCATGAAAAGTCGGCGCATGTTACCCGTATTACTGTTTTTTTTCACGGGATTAGAATCCGGCATAGCATACGGCGACAAGCAGATAAACCTTTCACCGCAGAGGACGCAAAGGACGCAGAGGAAGGGCATTAAGCTTTAACAGGTGGTTTTACACTGAGGCAAGCTGTGTGCGCTGCTGCGAATGCAATTCACCTTGGCACAGGGAAATTCTGCAATTGCATATCGTTGCTCGCGTACGATTCGGATGCCTGAGGTTTTTTTACCCGCAAAACGATTTTACTCTGCGTCCTTTGCGACAAGGTGAATTGTGCTTGCACAAGAGAAAGTGCCCTGGGGCACCTCTGCGGTGAAGGTTTTTCTTTACAGGTTAACGCTGGCAGGAGGGGCAATAGAAACTGCTGCGTCCGGCCTGGGTAATGCGTTTGATCACTTTGCCGCAGTGCAGGCAGGGCTCACCTGCACGTCCGTAAACCTGAAAGCTGTGCGAAAAATAACCCGGTTTACCATCCACCTTCACGAAATCGCTGATTGTGCTGCCACCGGCCTTGATCGCCTCCTGCAACACCTGTTTGATTGTGTCGGTGAGCAATGCCAGCCGCTTTTTTGAGATGTTGCCTGCCGCTCTGGCCGGATGAATACCGGCTCGAAACAGTGATTCGGCCGCATAGATATTACCTAGGCCAACCACATTGGCTGCATCCATAATCACTGTCTTAATCGGCGCTTTTCTGCCCCTGCAAACAGCAGCAAGGGAATCACTGCTAAAATCGTCACTCAATGGCTCCGGCCCCAGCGTGGCAAACCACGGGTGGACGAGCAGCGCCGCCGAATCAATCAGGCCTGCATAACCGAAACGGCGCGCATCGCGATAACGCAGGCTTTGCCCGTCAGACAGCGCAATACATACATGTTCATGTAAACCGCTGTCACTGAGCCCCGGCAACAGGTGGAACTGCCCCGTCATACCCAGATGCCAGACCAGTGTCTGATCGTTATCCAGAACGAATAACAGATATTTCGAACGCCTGTTGACGGCGACAATTTGCTGATCAATCAGCGGGGTAAAATCGGGCAGCGGATAACGCAACGACTGGCGATGACAGGTAACCGTGAGGATATTCCGTCCGATTAAATGCTGTGCCAGCCCTGCCCTGACGGTTTCAACTTCCGGTAACTCCGGCATCTACAACCGCCTGACGAGCGCTTTGGTGGAGATCACGCGGTCGATAAACAGGATGCCGTCGAGATGATCGACCTCATGCTGAATCACGCGCGCTTCAAAGCCGCTGGACTCAATCTGTCGGCGCTGGCCATGCAGATCATCATAACTGACCAGTATGGTTTGTGCGCGCTTCACCATACCCACCCAGTCCGGTACGGAGAGGCAGCCTTCACGCCCAAGCGTCTCGCCGTCCATCTCTTCCACGACAGGATTGGCCATATACAGCAGTCCGTGATTTTTACAGGGGCGCAAACTGGCCCGGCAATCGACGACAACCATACGCAGGCTTTCTCCGACTTGCGGTGCGGCGATACCGACGCCGCCGGGACCGGCGCGCATGGTCTCTTCCAGCAGGTCGAACAACGCTTCCAGCTGCGCATCAAATGTGACAACTGCTGCCGCTTTTTGACGCAGGCGTGCATCCGGCTGCTTGATAATCTTCAGTACCGGCATGGGTTTGTCCCGCTCAGGACCGGCGCTTAAAGAACTGCGTCATCCAGCTCGTGCACTTCAATATCAACGCCGATACGTTGCGCTACCGATTTAAGCGCAGGTGTAATCGCCTTGCCATGTCCGTTTGCAGCGACTTCCAGTGCCATCATATAGACACTGTCACCCTCATCTGAACAGCGGGACTGGGTTGAAAGATCGACAATCGACACATTCAGATCGGCCAGCGCCTCGGTAACGGCATAAACAATGCCTACCTTGTCGGCGCCATGAACGGTGATGACATAGTCCGGCTCCATCGGCTCTGCAGCCATCTCCTCATCGCTGATGACCTGCGACTGCACAGTCAAACGCGTACGCTGCTCCAGATCTGCCAGTGCAGCCTTGAGTTCACTCATACTTCTCTCTTCAGACAGACGCACAATCAGCATCATGGTAAAACGGCCACGCAGTGCGGTCATCGATGAGTCTTCAATATTGGCATTCAGATGCTGCAGCGCATCGGCCACATCACGGACAATACCGGCACGATCATGGCCGGATATGGATAACAGGATATTCGACATAACAGACTCCTTATCTTTGTTCTGAAGCTATGCAAGCGATTGAGTTTAACAAGACTCAAGCGAGCTGTGCAATACGGTTTTTCGATGCAGGGAGAGCCCTTTTATGACTGCAAATCAACGATTGCTTATGTTGGCGTAAAAGGCGATGCCGGTTCTCGCATCTTCATAAACCTCAATCCATACCGGTTTGCCCTGCGCCATATCAGGCAACTCCGTCCTCGGGATCTTCGCCTGCAGTGTCAGTTGTTCGCCGTGAAACTTATCAATAATCTGACAGTTTCCACCAACATTATACTCGCCTGCCTCCTGGAAATAGCTCAACTGGCAATTGACGCCCACATCGCTGAAATGCCCGCCGGTGGTACTCTTTAATACATCCTGCTGCAGATTCAGCACATCACCGCCCAATACACTGGCACTGTGCGATAACAGCAATACCTGCGAACCATCCATAGCCTTGATAAACTGGCTGAAGGAACCGAACATGATCGGATCATATTCAACGTTCGGGTTATCGTTCATAAAGATAATAAAATTAACACTTCTGGCCTCACCGGCCTGACTTGCCAGAGGCACAAGGTATGATGCAACTGCCAAAATCATAAAACATATCAGGCGCATTGAACTCTCCGCTATTTTAAAATTTATCACGTGCAAGTCTCTCTACTGAGCCGGAATATAACCCAGGTTTTTCACCAGGCTCTGGCACTGCTCACCGAGTGCAAAATCAACAAATGCTTTAACATCACCGGCGGGAGCGCCCCTGGTCAACAACAGCAGCGGGCGCACCAGCAGATATTTGCCATTGGCGACATTGGCTTTGGTTGCAGCCACGCCATCGAGTGAGAGCAGTTTGATTTTACCGGTCTCTTCGGCGAACGCGCTGGCAACACCGATTGATGCAAAGGCTATGGCATTCTCATCGTGAGCGACCTTGTCCAAAGCCACCTCCTGTGAGAAGGCAATCCAGGCGCGCCCCCTGGCAAAGGAAATACTGCCTTCGGACTCTGCCCCGCTCAGCTGAAAGGAGTGTGTAAACAGTTCATAGGTGCCGTGTTCCATGCCCAGCGTGATCAACTCCACCGCTGCAGCGGCGCCATCCAGAGCGCTCCAGTTGGTTATATCACCGCTGTAGAGCTTTTTCACCTGATCAGAGCTCAGGCCGTCCAGACTATTGGCGCTGTTAACAACCATCACTACGCCATCGGTGCCTAGTTTATATGTTTTTAAATCTGGATATGCAGCCTTTTCCCTGTCTTTCAGGTTACGGGAAGCAGCCCCGATATTCACTTTGCCTTTTCCGACTGAACTCACACCTTTGCTTGATCCGCCACCGGCAATAATTAACTGCACGTCAGCATGCGAACTCTGATACGCCTTGGAGCATGCTTTCAAAGCCGGCTGGACAGTGGTTGAACCGGCAGCAGTAATGACGCCGGCCTCAACAGTCGTTGCAGCAAAGCAGATCAGACCGAGACTGCCCAGCAACACACGTATCTTCATAGAATATCTCCCGATGATTGTTTCAAAGGTCGTTCCTGATGATTGCAGTCGCCACCCGAACCGACAAGAAGAACGGGCATGCTGCAATCAGGCGAATCAATCCTTCAGTCTGCGCATGGTAGCAGCCGCCATCAGGCAGTCGAGCAGAACTGAGCGCAGGAGTACGGTGCTGAAGCTATACCGAAAAGGATACGCCGCAGCCGCAAGCGCCCTTCTGGTTCGGATTATTATAAACAAACGCGGATGACATAAGATCCTGCTGGAAATCCAGCTGCAGACCGCGCAACGCAGACTCATAGGAATCGGCATCGACATACAGATCAAAGCCGTCAAACGACTTCACCAGATCACCGGCACGGGCCTCTTCGACACTCTCCATGAGGTATTCCAACCCGGAACAACCCGCGGCTTTCACTGCCAGCCGAAGCGCCAGCTTATCCTCTGCCGCAAGCATTGCTTTCACACGTTTGATCGCCGCCGGCGTCAACTCAATGTCGATCATATAACCATCCCCGCCATCTGCTTAAGGCGCCTGAATACCGCCACCAGCGCATCCACCAGCGCAACAGCATCAGCCTCACTGTTTCCCGGTCCGAAACTGACCCGGATGGAACTTCTCGCCAGCTGCTCCGTCATTCCCATGGCCATCAACACATGCGATGGTTCACGTTTACCCGATGAGCAGGCCGAACCGGAGGCTACGGCAAAACCGGCCAGGTCCAGCTGCATCAGCAGCGTTTCGCCGTCCATACCGGGCAGCATCACCAGACTGGTATTCGGCGTGCGCCCCACATCCTTGCCGATGATTGAAGCGACAGGCAACTTCTCCACCAGCTCTTTTTCAAACAGGTCACGAATCGGCGAAAATGTTGTGAAATCAATCTTGCCGAGGGCTGCCGCGAAACCGCTTATACCCGGCACATTTTCAGTGCCGGAGCGACGCCCGCGCTCCTGTCCGCCACCGGGCGTGAGCTCAACGATCTTCACTCCGCGCCTGACCAGCAACAATCCTGTACCTTTCGGGCCACCGATTTTATGGCCTGAGAGACTCATGAAATCGACTCCCATCGCCTTGAAATTCAATGGTTTTTTACCCAACGCCTGCACGGCATCAACCAGCATCGGCACACCTTGCTCCCGACAATAATCAGCCACCTGCTGCACTGGCTGCATGACCCCACTCTCATTATTGGCCTGCATCAAACAGACCAGACGGGTATCTTTATTGATCGCAGCAATCATCTCTGCGGCACTGACCGCGCCGTTGGCATCGGGTGCCACGCGGGTGACAGACCAGCCCAGCGCTTTTGCCTTCTCGGTTGAATAATGCTCCAGCGGCTTCAGAACCGCAGGGTGCTCTATGGCTGATGTGACAATCGATCCGGGCTGTGCAACGGAGAGTACGCTGTGAATAGCAATATTATTGGATTCTGTTCCACCGGAAGTGAAGACAATATTACCCGACTCTGCGCCTGTATAGGCGGCCAGCTGATCGCGTGCATCGTCAACATATCGTCTGGCGGCACGGCCCGCCCAGTGCAGACTGGATGGATTGCCCGGTGCTTCAGTCGCAGCCCGGTCAGCAGCGTCTAGAGCGACCCGAAGCGGTGGACATGTGGCATTGAAATCAAGATATCGTTGCAATATCGACCTTCGCTTCTACCGGCTGCGGCTGGTTCAGATAGTTTTCCACATTGCCCAGTTCGACCTGATCAAGCAGCACATTACTGTTGCAGACGCGTTCAAGGCTGACAGCATCAAGAAAGCGGTAAATATGGTGACCCAGTGACTCCCATAGCTGATGCGTATCACAGCGATTACCGCGATGGCAACCGCGCACGCCATTCTCACACATGGTGGTACGAACAGGTTCATTTACGGCGCGAATAATGTCAGCAACTGAAATATCGACAGCATCCCTGGCCAGCAGATAACCGCCACCGGGGCCGCGCACCGACTTGACCAGTCCAGATTCACGCAAACGGCGGAACAACTGCTCAAGATAGGAAAGGGAAATAAACTGGCGTTCGGAAATCGCCGCCAGCGTCACCGGACCTGCTGTTTGCTGTTTATTTAAATCTACCATCGCCGAAACGGCATAACGTCCTTTACTGGTTAAACGCATGGTGACCTCCTTGAGTAACCCACTAAAACAGTCGGACTTTATAATCCAGATCATTTTAGTCAAGTATAGATTACAAACAGGGATGAAGCAAAAAAAGCCGGGGACTTTCAGGGCTCCGCCTGACGCCAGACCCGGACCGCTTATATTCCGCCGCCCAAAAAGCGTTCGAGTTTCTCCTGCTCGCTGAGCATGTCCTTCTCAAGGTCATCGGAAGCCTTGCCTCTGGTGCCACGGGCATCGGGGTGAAAGGTGTCGATGCGGGCATTCACATCATCAATCATCTTGAGCACATGGCCCAGCGCTTCGGAAACAGGGTTGGCCAGCAGATGGTGATCGAGATTGATTTTGCCGTCCTCGATCAACGATTCGGTTGATCCCACTACGGTGCCGGGGATACCCACCACCGTCGAATGTTTAGGCACATCGCGGAACACCACGGAGTTGGCACCGATGCGTGACTGCTCACCAATAATGATTGCGCCAAGCACCTTGGCACCGGCACCGACAATCACACCGTTCTCCAGCGTCGGATGGCGTTTGACTTTTTCCCAGGTGGTACCGCCCAGCGTGACGCCGTGATACAGGGTGACATCATCGCCGATCTCGGTGGTTTCACCGATGACAATGCCCATGCCGTGATCAATAAAGAAACGTCGACCGATCGTAGCGCCGGGATGAATTTCGATACCGGTCAGCCAGCGCGCAATATGCGCAATAAAACGCCCCAGCCAGAGAAAGTTCTTTTGCCAGCAGGCATGTGCAAGCCTGTACATCCAGATCGCATGCAATCCCGGATAGCAGGTCAGTGCCTCCCAGACCGAGCGCACTGCCGGGTCACGGTCGAAGGCGGTATGAATATCTTCGCGCATTCTCTTTAACATGGGCGAATTCTATCACATATTTCCGATAGTGCCTGCTCGGGCGCGCCAACACTCCACAGCACCCCCTGAGAAAGCCTGTCGGCAGCCCATTTTCTCACATCATGAATATCGGCAGTCTGGATTTTTTCCACCCATTCAAGCGGTGAAGCCAGTACACTCTCATCAAGCCGCGAGCCCAGATAGAGCATCTGCCCCTCAACCGAGTCCAGCCCCATGCGGAACTGCACTTCCATCTGACGCTTGGCCCGCTGCAGTTCTTCCTCACCGATACTGTCGGCAAAACCTGCAAGAATATCAGCAATCACATCCACGCACTCTGCCGCGCGCGCAGTCTCGGAACCGCAGGTAATGCTCCAGGTGCCGATATCGGATAAACAGTTCAGGTGCGAGCCAACACTGTAGGCAAGACCACGATTTTCGCGTACTTCCCTGAACAGGCGTGAACTCATGCCGCCACCGAGCATCTGGTTGGCAAGCCAGGCAATCGGACGCTGATCGGACGCGACAGCAATGCCGGGAAATGAAACCACCATCTGGGCCTGCTCCATATCGCGCGGCAAGGCATGAATACCGGTCGCCATTTGCACAGGAGCAACACGATGCACCCTGTCTCGACCGGCAACCCACTGTATATCCGCCATGGCATCGACCAGTTCAGCATGTTCAATACGACCGGCCGCCACAATCAGCAGGCCCGGCGGGTTATACCAGCGCTGCAGATAGTCATCGAGCTGCTGCTTAGAAATGGCCGCCAGTGAGTCGTGGTTACCCAGCACAGGGCGACCGATCGCATTGCCCGCAAACAGGGCCTCTACATGCTGATCGGTGATCCACTCCTCCGGAATATCATCCACCATGGCCATTTCCGCATAGATCACTTCGCGTTCGCGTTGCCACTCGTCCGCAGGCAGAGCGGCATGGCAGACCATGTCGGTCAGAATCGCCAGCGCTTCACGCCAGTGCTCATGCAACACATGCAGGTGAAAACAGGTGCGCTCCCTTGAGGTGAAGGCATTGGCATTACCGCCCAGCTCATCCAGCTTTTCGGCCAGCTGATGCACATTCATTGTTTTGGTGCCCTTGAACAGCATATGCTCAAGGGCATGGGTGATGCCGGCCTCAAATTCTGATTCATCGCGGGCGCCGACATCGATAAAAATGCCAAGCGCCACGCTCTGCGCCTGCGGCATGGCGTGCGTAAGTACCAGCGGACCTCCGCTGATCTGACTTTCCTGATAAAACGTATCTCTCATCTGATCCCGCAAACGACAAGAGGCGGGCAAACGCCCACCTCTTGTCTCACCTTTTATTAAAGGACAGAGCTTTCACCCGGTCTTTTGTTTATTTATCGTCCAGCAGCTCTTTCATGGAGAGACGGATTTTACCGTTACGATCCACTTCCAGAACCTTCACACGCACTTCCTGACCCTCTTCCAGCTCGTCAGACACCTTATCAACACGGTGGTTGGCAATCTGTGAGATGTGTACCAGGCCGTCAGTACCGCCGACAACACGAACAAACGCACCGAAGTCCATCAGCTTGACAACTTTACCTGTGTAGATGGCGCCAACTTCCACTTCAGAAACGATATCTTCGATGATCTTGCGCGCAGCTTCACCGGCAGCGGCAGTCACAGCAAAGATCTTCACTGTACCGTCATCTTCCAGATCAATTTTGGCACCTGTCTGTTCAACGATACCGCGAATCACCTTACCACCGGCTCCGATCACTTCGCGAATCTTGTCCGCCTTGATCTTCATGGTGATCATGCGAGGTGCATGGTCGGCAATAGAGTCACGTGAAGTTTCGATGCACTTGGCCATTTCATCAAGAATATGAATGCGGCCGGCATGCGCCTGTCCCAATGCTTCCCTCATGATATCGCGGGTCAAACCACCGATTTTGATATCCAGCTGCAACGTGGTCACACCGTCACGGGTACCGGCAACCTTGAAGTCCATATCGCCCAGATGATCTTCATCACCGAGAATATCGGTCAGTACGGCATAACCGTCAGATTCAAGAATCAGACCCATCGCCACACCGGCAACGGCTGCTTTCACAGGTACGCCTGCATCCATCAGCGCCAGAGAAGTACCGCAAACAGAGGCCATGGAAGATGAGCCGTTGGATTCAGTGATTTCTGAAACCGAACGGATGGCATAACCGAAATCATCCATTGCAGGCAGAACAGCCTCGATACCGCGACGGGCAAGACGGCCATGGCCGATCTCACGACGACCCGGAGGGCCGAAACGACGCGCTTCACCGACAGAATATGGCGGGAAATTGTAGTGCAGCATAAAACGCTGTTTGGCTACGCCTTCCAGTGATTCGGTCATCTGCATATCGGATTCGGTACCCAGAGTAATGGTGACCAGCGCCTGCGTTTCACCACGGGTGAACAGAGCTGAACCATGTGTACGAGGCAAAACACCGATCTGGCAATCAATCGCACGCACATCCTTGGTTGAACGACCGTCGATGCGCGGATTACCGGCAATGATCGAGCGACGGACAACGTCTTTTTCGAGACTCTTCATCGCTGAAGAGACATCGTTGGATGAGAACTGACCCGGTGCCTCAGCTGTGCCGGCCAGAGTGGCCTGCGCAGCGGCACGGAATGCTTCGATCTTGGTTGCACGTGCAGACTTGTCGACAGTGGCATAGGCATCGCGAACATCCGCTTCAAATGCGGCTTTCACAGCATCCTTCACATCACTGTTGCTGCCAGCCAGCTCAACAACCAGCTTGGCTTTACCGGCGATTTTCACCAGCTCTTCGATGGCGTCCAGCACTGGCTGGTAGCCTTCCTGGCCGAAGATGATTGCATCAATCATCTGCTCTTCGGAAAGTTCCCTGGCTTCAGACTCAATCATCAGCACTGCATCACGGGTACCGGCAACAATCAGGTCCAGCCTGGAGTTTTCCATCTGGGCATAGGTTGGATTAAGTACGAACTCGCCATCAATCAAACCAACGCGTGAAGCGGCAATCGGCTCAGCGAACGGCACGTCGGAAATAGAGAGTGCAGCGGATACGCCGTTAATGGCAATGATATCCGGATTATTGTCTTCATCGGCAGAAACGACTGTGGCAATCACCTGTGTTTCGTGAAAATAGCCTTTTGGAAACAGCGGGCGAATCGGACGGTCGATCAAACGGCTGGTCAGTGTCTCCTTTTCGGATGGACGACCTTCACGCTTGAAGAAGCCGCCGAGAAAACGGCCGGCTGCGTATGTTTTTTCCTGATAGTGAACAGTCAGCGGCATGAAATCCACGCCCTGCAATGGCTGTTTGGCAGCAGTAGCTGCAACGTGGACGACCACGTCTCCAACCTGAACCAGAACCGAACCACCGGCCTGACGGGCAACACGCCCTGTTTCAAATGAGATTGTACGGCCGGCAATGTCGGCCTTGGTAGTTTTTACATCAAACATATATTGGATTCCTTTTATAACGCGCATGCCTTTGGCGTGGTTAGAACCGATAAAAAGAAAAAAGGCGGCCCCGAGGGGGCCGCCAGAAACTGTTTTACTTCCGCAGTCCCAAACTTTCGATGAGGGTGCGATAACGACCGAAGTCTTTACCCTTCAGGTAACCCAGCAAGCTACGACGCTGACCTACCATCTTCAGCAGACCGCGACGGGAGTGATGATCTTTATGATTGGCTTTAAAATGAACCTGGGAAAGCTGGTTGATACGTGCTGTCAGCAGTGCAACCTGTACTTCCGGTGAGCCTGTGTCGCCTTCACTGCGACGAAATTTCTCGATAATTGTGTTTTTTTCTTCCAGCGCCAAAGACATGAACGTTCTTACCTCTTATTTACTTTCCTTTCATTAGGGCGGCGAACAATAGCGACAGCTTCGCTGGCATGCAAATATTTATTGTTGCAGCCGCTCATGACTGCATATCAGCCGGTTTATCATTCGGCGTGAGTCTTCCCACAACGGCAGCTCCGACAGCATCGCCGAAAACGTTAACCGTTGTGCGACAACGATCAAGGAACCAGTCGATAGCCAGAATCAGTCCGATACCCTCCAGCGGCAAGCCGACAGCTTCCAGCACAATCACCATCGTCACCAGCCCCGCCTCGGGGATGCCGGCGGCGCCAATGGCAGCCATCGTGGCTGTCACCAGCACCAGCATCTGCTGGGCAAAACTCAAATCCAAGCCGTAAGCCTGGGCAATAAACAGGACGGCCACCGCCTCATACAGGGCCGTGCCATCCATATTGATGGTGGCACCAAGCGGCAACACAAAACGGCGGGCTTTCTCATCCACACCGGCATCTTTTACCCCCTCCATGGTCAACGGCAGCGTGGCGCTCGATGAGGCGGTGGAGAATGCCGTTATCAGGGCTGTGCCCATATGTCTCAAATACTCTCCGACAGCCCGTCGGGCCAACAGCAATAGAAGCAGGCAAAGCACCAGCGAATGCGCCAGCAGGCCCGAGATCACGGCCAGCGCATATTTAACCAGCCCTGCCAATTGGGCAAAGAATGCCTCACCACCACCTGCAGAGCCCAACTTGGATGCAATCAACGCGAACACACCGATCGGCGCAAACAGCATCACCCACTCGACCACCTTCATCATCGCCTCATTCAACCCTTCGAAGAAGGCGATCACCGGCCGCCCCTTCTCACCCAAAGTGGTCAGTGCGGCAGCGAACAGAATGCAAAAGACAATCACAGGCAGTAGCTTCATATTGGCCGCAGCATCTATGATATTCGGATGTACCAGTGAAAGAATCAGATCAGCAACACCGACACCACCCATTTTCGGCGCAGGTGCCTGACTACCTGACGCCAGATCAACACCGACACCGGGCTGCCACAGGTTGGCCATCAACAGGCCAATGGATACTGCAATAAGCGTAGTGGTCGCATAATAAGCAATAGAGATCCCGCCCAAACGACCGAGTTTGCGCACATCTCCGAGTCCTGCCACACCGGTAATAATGCTGGCGGCAACCAGCGGCACAATCAGCATTTTCAGTGTGGTTAAAAACAGCTCGCCCAGCCACGCCACCGAGACCATCGCATGACCCCAGATAAATCCGGACAGGCCACCGGCCAGAATGGCGATGATCATGGCAAATAGCAGTCTGTTTTCCACACCCTCTTTCATGCCACCGCCCCTTGCATCAGTTATCAGAATCAAAACATATATCCGGACATGCTGAATTGCACACAACTCGTTGTCATACAGGGCAATCTGTATACACTCAGGGGGGCCTCTGCTCATCCTTTATAGATAGACAGGGCAGCAAGAGGGAGGAACCATGTTCAATCCGAATCACCGTAAATTCAGTCGTTCCCAGGTTGCCGTAGCGGCACTACTGACACTAAAAGAGAGGAACCCTGTAGAAGTGATGGTTGTGGACATCAGCATGAATGGAGCCCTGCTGCAGACCGACCTGAAACTGACGCCGGGTACACATTGCAACGTCAGCATCCTGCTGGGTCATTTTCAACATGAGCTGCCGATTGAAGTTACCGGTGTTGTTGTACGATCGCTTGAAGATGGTCTCGCACTCCGCTTTGAGTCAGTAAAAATAGACAGCACCCCCAGACTGAAGAGCCTGATCGTCGAACATGCCGAGGATCCGGAACAGGTAGAGGTTGAGTACTCTCAAAATGGCGGCTGGATATTTAATCCGAGCCATTAATATATCGCGCAGAAGGAGTCCCGTTGCTTGTTTATGTCGAATGTGATTCGGCACATCCATGTGCCTCACCCGGAGGGCGCGCCTGTGGCGCGTCCATAATTGTACAGGACTGTACAATTACACGCCCAAGCGCCCTGCAAGGGTGGCGCACACGGATGTGCGCCATGAATCCCGCAATCCCGCGGAATAATGGCATATGTTTTGCTGAGGCGACCGGCTATGAAACAAGTTTTCGATAACGCGCGAGAAAACGCTCTGCATACTGTCATGGTGATCGATGATGACGACATGCTGCGCGAGGTCATGACTGAAACCCTGCACGACGACGGCTATACGGTCATACAGGCCTGTCACGGCAAGGAAGCGCTGGAGCTGTTTGAAAACTCGGCCGCCGAACTGATTCTGGTGGATGTCATGATGCCGGTCATGAATGGTTATGATTTCTGCAAAGCACTGCGCAAACTGCCAAATGGTTACAATGTGCCCGTCATTTTCATGACTGGTCAGGATGATATTGAAGCCATTGAGCGCGCTTTCGACAGCGGCGCTACCGACTTCATAGCCAAACCTATCAACTGGCATATTATCGGCCACCGCATTCAGTACACCCTGCGTGCCAGCCAGGCGATGAAAGAGGCCACACTCAATGCCAAGCTGCTTTCCGATGCCCAGCGCATCGCCAAGCTCGGCAACTGGAGCTGGGACACCGGCACCAGAGAGATGCACGTTTCAACCGCGGCCTATCGTATTTTCGGAGTCCCCCGCACATCGCCCGGCATCTTTTATCAGATGCTGCGCACCGCCATCCACCCCGATGACAGGAGTGCATTTGAGCGGGCCATCCAACAGGCCCAGAGCGACAACCCCGCCAACATTGAAATTCAGGTCACTCCGCCCGATAGCGAAACCAGATCGCTGCATATCCATGTCGAACGCATCCCGGATGGCAAAGAGACCCAGCTTTTCGGCACGTTTCAGGATATTACTGAGCGCAAAAATGCCGAGGCGGAAATACGCCAGCTGGCATACTACGATGCCGTCACCGGACTGCCCAACCGCACCCTGTTTAAGGAACATCTGCAGGTCTCCCTGCATCAGGCACAACGCAACGGCACCAAGGTTGCCGTGATGTTTCTTGATCTGGATAACTTCAAACGCATCAATGACAGCCTTGGCCACAAAGCCGGAGATGAACTGCTTGAAGAGGTCTCCAGACGTCTGCAGCAAAGCATTCGCACCACTGATATGGCAGCCATAGACACCCCCGGAATCAGCGGTCACTCACTGGCAAGAATGGGTGGCGATGAATTCACGGTCATGCTCAGCGACATCAAGGACCTGCACCATGTCAGCATCGTTGCCGAACGCATCCTGAAAAGCCTGAGTGAACCGGTTATGCTGGCAGGCAACCGCGTGGTTGTGACCTCCAGCATCGGCATTGCCATTTATCCCGAAGACGGCAGTGAAATTGATTCCCTGCTCAAACATGCCGATGCCGCCATGTATCAGGTCAAATATTCAGGACGCAACGGCGTATTCTTTTATGATGATGAATTGCGCCTGCAGAGCCGGAACCGCCTGCAACTTGAGGGTGAATTATACAAAGCGTTGCAAAATGATGAGATGACGCTGTTTTATCAGCCCAAGATCAACAGCATCACCCAGAAGGTGGAAGGCTTTGAGGCACTGATTCGCTGGATTCATCCGGAAAGAGGCATGGTGTCACCGGCCGATTTCATCCCTGTCGCAGAAGATTCGGGCCTGATTATCCCGATGGGCAAATGGGTCATTAAAACAGCCTGCCAGCAGCATGCGGCCTGGCGCAAGGCCGGTGCCGGCCCGATCACTATATCCGTGAATCTTTCCTGCCATCAGTTTTCCGACCACCAGTTGCTGAGTTTTGTTGAAGAGGTCATTGAAGAGACCGGCATGGAGCCTGAACTGCTGGAGTTTGAAATCACCGAAAGTATCCTGATGCAGGATGCGGAAGCAGCCATGAAAGTGCTCAATGAAATGAAGAAAATGGGGTTCAAGCTCTCTGTTGATGATTTCGGCACCGGCTATTCCAGCATGTCCTACCCCAAACATTTTCCACTGGATGTGATTAAAATCGACCGCTCATTCATCATGGATATCCCGCAGGATGAACAGGATGTAACCATCACCACGGCGATTATCTCACTGGCCCGGGCTCTGGGGCTCGGCGTCGTCGCTGAAGGCGTGGAAACCAGAGAACAACTGGAATTCCTGCAAGGCTGCCAGTGCGATCAGATTCAGGGCTTCCTGTTCAGCCCGCCGGTTCCGGCCGCAAAAGCCGAACCGATGATTTACACACCCTTCGCCATCGGCAAATAAGCGTCAGAGCAGGTCGGCATACACTGCCGCAACACCTTCCGGCTCACAGACCAGCAGTGTGTCACAACCGGCCTTCAGCGCAGCACGGGCGGCATGCAGCACATCCTCACCCACCCCTTTCATGCACAGATCATCCGACCAGATACGTCCGAAGAAATGCATACGCTCTCTTAATACATGGTGCACCCAGAACGGCGACAGCGTAGCCACCTCCGGCTGCACAGCCGAATAGATCACATGGGCTGTCATCACATGTTTCAGCCCGCCCTGAATCAGCGCCGCGAACGGTTCGGACTCCTCAAACAGGGTATTCAGGTCGGCATCCACCTCGGGAACCGCCACATGCGAATCGGCATTGGCCCGTCCATGCCCCGGAAAATGTTTACCCACCCCTTCAATGCCCGCATCCAGCAGACCGATCAGACAGGCCTGCCCCAGAGCCGCAACTATCTCCGTACTATCGGCATAAGCACGCCTGCCGATAATCGCATGCCCCTGCTCATGAAACAGATCGAGGTCCGGTGCGCAGTTATGCGTAAACCCGAGCGCCTTCAACGCACGCCCCGTCAGCAGACTGTCCTCATACACGGCTTTCTCAGCGGCTGCGGCATTTTCCAGATACATCGCGCCATATTCGGCTGCATGACGACGACAGTTAAACGGCGCCCACGGAATCCGGTTGACCCTGCCCCCCTCCTCATCAATCGCAGCCCACGTATCCTGGCCGGTGCAGTTCCGCACATCAGCCAGCAGCGCCTTTACCTGCTCAGGCGTCTCAATATTGCGCGCAAACAGAATCACCCCCAAAGGCGGCTTCTCTTTCAGCCAGACCTTTTCCTGATCCGTCAGTTCTGTTCCCTTCAATCCAATAATCAGGTGCTCATTCATAGCTGGTGTTACTCCGACAATTCATTACAGTAGCTAGAAACTATATCCGAACCCCGCTGACGACCAGCTTCCGTCATTTATTCGAGTCCTGCCTGGGGATGTATTAACAACTCGAACGCAACAAACATGACAGACTGCTTCCGCCCAAAAAAGGACACTCGTGTGTCTAGAAATTCAGTGACGATTATACAGTTGCTGAGGCATATCGTTGTTTGTAGATTTGGTTTCGCTTCATTGAGTTATGATCAATGACTATGCATCAGTTTGGACGTACAGGTGCACGTTGAAGCCTTCGTTGTGATTTCGCTTGGGTCGATGTCACAGGCGGTTCCCGCCCATTGGGTATCCCCACCGTGCTGGATCGGGTGATTCAACAAGCCATAGCACAAATTCTGGGAGCGAGGGTTGATTCGACCTTCTCGGAGTACAGCTATGGCTTCAGACCCAGGCGATCCGCCCATCAGGCGGTTCGCAAGGTGCGCAGTTATATCGTTGATGGTTATCGCGTGGCCGTGGGTGTGGACCTGCGTCAGTTCTTTGATCGCGTCGATCATGACGTGTTGATGCACTACGTGGGCAGGCATGTGCGGGATAAACGGGTGATGGCCCTGATCGGCAAATACCTGCGCGCCGGATTCTCGAAGGATGGCCGACTGCATCAAACCCGCAGGGGTGTGCCGCAGGGCGGCCCTCTTTCGCCGCTTCTGGCGAATATCCTGCTGCATGAGCTGGACAGGGAGCTTGAGAAACGCGGCCATCGCTTTGCCCGCTACGCCGACGATTTCATCATCATGGTAAAATCTCAGCGTGCCGGCGAACGGGTACTGGCCTCGATTCAACGGTTCCTTGAGCGCAAGCTGAAACTTCAGGTCAACGAGGATAAGAGCCGGGTGGTTCCGGCCAGTGGATGCGAGTTTCTTGGCTTTGTGTTCAGAGGCAAGAAAATTCGCTGGTCGGAGAAGGCCTTTCTGGCGTTCAAACGCCGCATCAGGGAGCTGACCGGCAGAAGCTGGTTCGTTCCGATGCGAGTGCGCTTGCACAAGCTGGCCCAATACCTTCGCGGCTGGATGACAATTCGTCAGGACAGGCGAATTGGACGACCATTTGGTCGCCCGGAGGGCGCGGCCCAGGGATGGGCCGAGTCAACTACTTCGGCATCTCGGAATACTACCGACCGATGCCGGAACTGGATCACTGGCTGCGTCGCAGGGTGCGGATGTGCTACTGGAAACAGTGGCGCTACTGCCGCACCAAGGCGCGAAACCTGCGCAAGCTCGGCATGCCGCTGCGTGCCGCGATTGCTGTGGGTTTAAGCAGGAAAGGGCCATGGCATCTGGCAAGAACGCTTGCGACCAACGGCGGTATGAACAATGAATGGCTAAAGAGTCAGGGGCTGATCTCCATCAAGGAACTCTGGGTGAACATCCATTATCCGGCTACGGCCCGATAATCTTCATGAACCGCCCCGTGCGCGCCCTGGGGTAGACCCGCATGCGGGGTGGTGTGGGGGCTGGGGGCTAGAGACCTCCGGCTACCCGATTACAGGGAACACTCGATCTCAATTCCGACCTCGCGATAACGAGACAGGATATCTCCATAATTGGAGTGCCCCTGCTCGAAAAACCCATGGGGCATAGCCTGGTTTAGGCCGGCATCGCGCAATCTCTTGTCCTCTTCCTTGGTTATCGTCCCGAAGTGGGTGAGCCGATCCAAGATCTCCGCTATGGCGGACAACGAGGTATGGCCAGCTTCCTTGGCGGCAACGAGCTCAGATGTAATGACTCGTAGCGGCACCACATGCTCCTTGACGACTTGCTTTCTATTTGCGAGGGCACGCGCAGCAGTCGATACCACGCCGCCCCATACGACTGCTTCCCAACGCGCTCCGCCATTTCGGTTCAAATATACGTTCTTGAAGCAGTAGTACTGGTCCACGAAATGCCGCATGTGATTCGTCCGGCCATGAACAAGTTCGAGCTGAATGTGCTTCAGTTCTATTTCGGCTTGCTTGGCCGGGGGAATTGGCTCTCCCTTCATGCAATTAATCCCTGTAACGTAAAATTAACCGGCTCCGCGCTTTTGCGGAGTCCGGGTTGAATGTCGGGTTAGAGCTGTGTTCATGCATCAAACGCTCTTCATACACCACAACACTTTTTGTATTTCTTGCCACTGCCACATGGGCAAGGTTCATTGCGACCAATTTTTTCAGATTGGGCTGGTAACGGAGGATTTAACGCTTTTTCCAAATCAGAAATATCTTCCGGTTTATCGGTCTCAAAACCAACGATGTATTGCCAACCATGCAGGTCACATTGTTCTGCAACATATCGTCTCCGTTCCTCGGTTCTCACGCGAACAATTATCGGTTTTTCCTTGGTTCCAAGTTTAGCCATAAGTTAAGTCCTCTTTGAAGCTCTAACGCCGCGCTCTGCGGCAAATTTGGCGCGCAGCGGAAAATTTGTCCGACAGCAGCGCCTTGTGTACGCCCGTCGCGGGCGTGAACTTATGGGGTGCAAGTCCCCTGTGTGTGAATCCCTCAATCATCATGAGATGATTGAGCAAACACAAGCCGCACAAAAGGGGACGCTACCCTTTTTATGCTTACGCCTCCCGTTTTGGCCTGCCCTGAGGACGCTTCTCCAGAATCCTCCCTATCTTCTTTCCA